>DASPVJ010000323.1:0-6564 GCA_035622435.1 Xanthobacteraceae bacterium
AGATCGCATTGGACGTGCCGGCGAAGCCCTTTCCCGCGATCGAGGCGGTGTTGATGATGCGCCCGCTGCGGCGCGGGATCATCTCGCGCGCCACGCGCTGCAGGCAGAAGAACACGCCTTTCGCGTTGACTCGAAAGATGCCGTCCCAGTCCTCCTCGGTCAGATCCATGATGTAGGCGCGGCGCGTCACGCCGGCGTTGTTCACCAATATGTCGATCCGGCCCCAGGCGGCGACGGCCTCGGTCACCATGCGGTCGATGTCGTTCGTGCTCCCCATGTCGGCCGCGATCGCGAGCGCGCGTCGCCCCGTCGCCGCAACGGCCGCCGCCGTCTCCTGGACGCTCGCCGCATTGATGTCGGCCGCCACGACGTTGGCGCCGGCGGCAGCCAAGGCCAAGGCCGCAGCCTTGCCGATGCCCTGGCCCGCGCCCGTCACGACAGCGACCTGATCGGATAGTTCCATGAGCGCTCCTCCTCGCGGGGTTGTCTGCCCAGCCGAGCCTGATCATACCCGCCGACCGCATGGAACCGAAAAGACTTCAGGCCCCGGCGGGCGCCGGGGCCTGAGGAGGAAACCCAAATGCGGTTGGCCGATCAGTATCGGGCCACGACCGGGCTGGCGCCGAACTTATAGTGGATTCCAAAGAGCACTTGGTTCTCGGTGATGCGGTGGTTCTCGTTGAACGCAGGAAACAGCGGCGTGGTGTAACTAAAGGTGCCGAAATCGGAGTAGCGATATTCGGCGCGGGCAATCCAGTTGTTGGTGATGGCGTAGTCCGCGCCGGCACCCAGGGTCCAGCCGGCGCGCGTCGAGGAGTAATCCGTGGCTAACCCCTGGGAAGCGATAACGGACTCGGTGACGTCATGTTCGTCGACGCGCAGCCAAGCGATGCCGCCGGTGGCATAGACGAGCCACCGGTCGAATGCATAACCGATCCGAGCCCGAACCGAGCCCTCGAAGTTCGCGCTGGTCTGATAAAAGTCGTTGACACCTGAGTTACCGCCGACGAATGTGCCTGCGGGGGTGACTGCCAAAAAGGCGGGGTTTCCGCTGTTGGGATACTGCGCAGAACCGCCTCTGATGCTCGCCCATTGAACATCGCCGACGGCGCCTATCACAAATCCCCCGGCAAACTGGTAGTCGCATCCGGCGTAGCCGCCTGCCATCGCGCCAGATGAGTTGGCGATGTTCGTGGGGGCAGGCGAAAAGGGTGACGCCGTTCCGGTCGAGTTGATAATCTCGTTGTCGCTGTCCCTGACCCAACCCGCGCCGACATCGCCGCCGATGTAGCACCCGGTCCAGCTGAACGCCGGCGCGGGTGGCAGCGGCGGGGCTTTGACCGGCATGTCGGCGGCACCGGCCGCACCCAAGGGCGCGGCGATGAGCAGGGACGAAAGTCCCACTAAACCAACCAACTTGCGCAACATGACCGCCCCCCATGTAAAGCAGCAGCACGACAGATACGGGTAGGATCATCCCATGGGGGCGCGACGCATGCGAGTCGGACTGTTTGGCCTCCAATATTTTTTTTGCCCCTGTTGCTTTATCGACACACTTGGCTGTTTCGGCGTTTTGAATCAATCGCTTGAGGCGCGCGGGACGGCCCGGAGAACCCCGCTGCCGCCGTCATTGCGAGGAGCCCGAAGGGCGACGAAGCAATCCAGGAGCCGGCGCAGCCGGGCTACGGTCGGCGCTTCCCCGACCGTGGCGATTTGCCGGCACGCGCCCTAATATCCCCCCGCCCTACGGGAGGATGACGCCATGCTCGATCTCATCATTCGCGGCGGCGACGTGGTGACGCCGCAGGGGGTGGCGCGCTGCGACGTGGCGATCGGCGGCGAGACGATCGCGGCGGTGGCGGCGCCGGGCACGCTCGCCGACGCGACCGCGACGCGGGTCATCGACGCGGCCGGCAAGATCGTGATCCCGGGCGGCGTCGATCCGCACGTGCACATGCATCATCCGTGGATCCTGCCGGACGGCACCACGCTGACCACCAAGGGGCCGGACCACGTCGGGCAGGCGGCGCTGTGGGGCGGCACCACCACCTTGATCGATTTCGCCTACTGGCGCGCGGACCGCGGCATCCGGGCGGCGATCGAATCGCGCGACAAGGACTTCGTCGGCAAAAGCTCCTGCGACTGGGCCTATCACCTGATGGCCTCGGCCGATCCGCCGGCGCAGCACATGGACGAACTCGCCGAAGCGATCGAGGCGGGCTATCCGACGGTGAAGATATTCACCACCAACATCCTGCCGAGCCGGCAGGGCCGCATGGTCGACTACGGCGACATCTGGGAGATCTTCAAGGTGCTGGCCGCGCGCGGGGGGCTCGGCGTCATCCATGCCGAGGACAACGACCTCGTCATGCACATGTACGCCAAGCTGATCGCCGAGCAGCGGGTCGGGTTCGAGAACCTCGCCGAGGTGCACAATCAGCTGTCCGAGGATTTGAGCTTCCGCCGCGTCATCCGGCTCGCCGAAAGCGTGCCCGGCACCGCCATCTACATGATGCATGTCTCCGCCGCGACCGGCGTTGCGGCGATCGCCGAGGCGCGCGCCAAGGGCCTGCCGGTCTACGGCGAGACCCTGCATCAGTACATGCTCTATTCGGCGGAAGATTACCGGCGGCCGAACGGGCAGATCTACCACACCTACCCATCGCTCAAGTCGAAAGCGGACCAGAAGGCGCTGTGGGACGGCACCGTGTCGGGCGCGATCAATTGCGTCGCCACCGACGAGCTGTGCTGCTCGCTGGCGATGAAGACCGCGGGTCGCCGCATCGACGACACCACCGGCGGCAATTCCGGCGTCGAGCCGCGGCTCGCGGTGATGTACACCGAGATGGTGACGCGCCGCGGCTACAGCCTTCCGCGCTACGTCGATCTCGTCTCCACCAACGCGGCCAAGATCATGGGGCTTTATCCGCGCAAGGGCGCGATCGCGCCGGGCAGCGACGCCGATGTCGCCATCCTCGATCCGAGCCGGCGCGGCAAGATCCGCAAGGAGGATCTGCACGAGTCCGACTATTCGCCGTGGGAGGGCCACGACATTTTCGCCTGGCCGGTGACGACGATCCTGCGCGGCAAGGTGATGGTGGACGGCGGCAAATATTTCGGCGCGCCCGGCAGCGGCCGCTATCTCAAGCGCAAGATCCCCGCTGCGATCATCGCCGGGCCGGTGCTGTGATGCGTTGCCGTCATTGCGAGCGAAGCGAAGCAATCCAGGGCAATCGCGCGCCCTCTGGATTGCTTCGTCGCCCATCGGGCTTCTCGCAATGACGGTGACTGGGGAACAGATCATGCTCCAGCAAGATACGGCTGATACGATTGGCCTCGTGCATCGGCTGCTCGCCGCAAGCCTTGCCGCTTGGCACGTCGCCGGACGGGTCGAGCGGAACGCCGACCGCATCATCCTGACGGCGGGCGAGGAGACCCTCGTGGTCGCGCGCGGCGCGCCGCCGTTTCGCTGGACGGTGACGCTCGAGCATGATCCTGAAAAGTGGACACCGGTTTTCGGAAAAAGATCATGCTCAAACGATGAGTCAGAGCGAGATGACGATTCGGAGAAACGTCATCTCGCTCGCCGCGAGCGCGGCTTAACCTCGATCGCCGGGCTGTTGGGCGCGGTGCGCCGCGTCGTCGATCCGGATCATCAAGGGAGCCGGCTGCGCATCGCACCCTTGCCGCTGGTGCTGCCGCCATGATCCCGGTCTGCGTGCTCACCGGGTTTCTCGGCAGCGGCAAGACCACGCTCCTCGCAAGGCTGCTCAAGAGCCCGCAGTTCGCCCGCACCGCGGTGATCGTCAACGAGTTCGGCGAGGTCGGCCTCGACCACGATCTGATCGAGACCAGCGACGAAAGCTTCGTGACCTTGCAGACCGGCTGCCTGTGCTGCACCATCCGCGGCGACCTCGTGCTGACGCTATCCGACATCCTGCGCCGGCGCGACGAAGGGCGGGTGACGCCGTTCGACCGGGTGGTGATCGAGACCAGCGGGCTTGCCGATCCGGCGCCGATCCTGCACGCGGTGATGGGCGACGAGGCGCTCGCCGAGCGCCTCACCCTCGCCGGCGTCGTCACCACGGTCGACGCCGTCCACGGCGCCGAGACATTGGCGCGGCAGCCGGAATCGGTCAAACAAGTGGCGGTCGCCGACCGGCTGGTGCTGACCAAGACCGATCTCGTGGCGGAGCATCCGGCCCTATTGGCCGATCGTTTGGCGGCCCTCAACCCATCGGCGCCGCTGCTGCCGGCCCAATTCGGCGACATCGATCCGGCGCGGCTGTTCGACGCCCGCATCTGGGATCCGAGCAAGCTGGAGCATGATCCCGAAAAGTGGGAACCGGTTTTCGGAAAAGATCATGCTCCAAAAATAAGTGTGCCGGACGCGCCGCATCATCATCACCACGACGAGCGGATCACGTGCTTCGCCTTGCTCCGCGAGGAGCCGATCCCGGCGGTGGCGCTGACCTTGTTCCTGGAAGTGCTGGCGGAGCATTGCGGCGCCGACCTCCTGCGCCTGAAGGGCATCGTCGCCATCGCCGAAAGCCCGGACCGGCCGGCGGTCATTCACGGCGTGCAGCACGTGTTCCACGCGCCCGCCTTCCTCGACCGCTGGCCGTCGGAGGATCGCCGCAGCCGCCTGGTGTTCATCGCCCGCGATCTGCCGCGCGAATTCGCGCAAGCGCTGATGGACGCGATCGAGGCGGAGGTGCGCGAGACGGCAAATGAGTAGGGCGCATTAGCGGCAGATGGCCGCGTAATGCGCCGCCCAGCGATCCGTCCCCGACTCCGCGGGGACCTCTCAAGTCCGCGACGGATCGCCAGAAACGGCGCAATACGCTTCGCTATTGCGCCCTACGATACGCGCGCCCGCGCGTGCCCGGATGAGGCTATTCCTTCAACGCCTCGACCACATAGGCCCGACCCGTGGTGTTCTTTTCCACGTAGGCCCGTCCGCTCGCGGCGGCAGGCGAGTCGTACCATTTCTTCGCCTGTTCGGCGCTGTCGAAGCCGATGAGCACCCAGCGCGTGAGCGGGAACGGATTTTCTCCCGCGCGCAGCACCGTAAAATCCTTCGGCGAAGCCGCGCGCGCGAGGATATGCCCGCCGCCGCCCTCGATCACGCTCTTGGCGTCCTTGCTGACGTTCTCGCTGAAGCCTGCGGGATCGGGGATGGCGGTGTAGACGAAGACCGCGTAGGCGCCGGGCGCCTTGCTCTGCGCGCTCAGTCCGCCGACCGAGACGGCGCCAATCGCCGCGCCCGCGAGCAATGCCAATGCGACGGCGTATCGGGTTCTCATGACAGTCCTCCCACCGTTCTTGCCGATGATTTCGGCCGGCCGACGATATCACTGCCATAACCGCAGTAAATGATATTCGCTCGCGGAAAGCAGGCGGCCGGCATGAAACCTGTGCGCGAGTTTTTGGTCGCGAACGGACCTCGCATGCCCTTCCGCACAACGATCAAATGACGTATCGTCGAGCGAGAGCCACAGGCGGGACGTGCCGAAGGCCCGCAATTTCAGGGTGGCGTTGGCGCCTGCGGCGGGCAAAATTCACTGCGGATACGACTGTCTCACGGATGTCACCGTCGCCCACGAGGTTGTGTGCGGGCGACTTGGGCGGGCGAGCAATCCGCAAATCGAACACGGAGGAGGAGCTACGATGTTGTTCTGCATCACTGCGAACTACACGCCGAAGGCGCTGGAAGCCATGGGCAAGAACCCGAACACCAACCGGCGCGAAGCGGTCGAGAAGCTGGTGACTGCCGCGGGCGGCAAGTTGGTCGCCATGTACGGCACGATTGTCGATGGCCCGGGCGCGATGGTGATCTTTGACGCCGACCCCGCGGTGGCGCCGGCGGTGACCGGCGTCGCGGCATCGTCGGACGGCCTCACCAACGTCAAGATGCAGCGCCTGTTCTCGGGCGAGGAAGTGCGCGCCATCCGGCAAAAGCGAATGGAGCTGCAGAAGTCCTACACGGCGCCCGGCCAATAGATCGTCGATCGACGGGGCGGTCCATGGACCGCCCCGCCCGCGATGGCGATCCGATTACCGGCAACCATCGAAGGAAGCCTTGCTGCCGCCGGCAATCGACACGGCGCTCGGCGGTTGCGGCATAACCCCGGTGCGGGGGAGCGAAGAATCGAGCTCCGGGTCCGGACGCGACGAAGTGTGGTAGGAGATCCGCCATTTGCCGTCGCGCTTGACGACCAGCATCGTGAAACGCCCGGGCAATGTTTCGCGCACCTCCTCCTGGTCGATCGTCTGGAATTGATATGATCCGGTGACGAGCACGGCGTCCTCGCCGACGATGAGCCCTTGCCGCCGACAGATGCGAACCGTGTTGCCGCTGTCGGGAAGGCTGGCGAATTGCGCGATGATGGGCCTGGATGCGTCGACGTCGATCGGCCGCGCCGTGCCGAACAGGATGGCGTCCGAGGTGTAAAGGTTCGCCACGCCGGACACGTCGTTGGCGCTGTACGCCGCGGCCCACCGGTCGACGACCGCGGTTGCGTCCTCGACGGAGCCGGCAAGGGCGGACGCCGGCCCGAGCAA
>DASPVJ010000324.1:0-6343 GCA_035622435.1 Xanthobacteraceae bacterium
CCTTCGACCGGCCGACCGGCGTCGCCGTGGCGGCGAACGGCGACATTTTCGTCTCCGACGGCCATTACCCCAACAAGCACGACAGCGCCCGCGTGGTGAAGTTTGCCAAGGACGGCACCTTCATCAAGGCGTGGGGCCGCAAGGGCGCGGCGCCCGGCGAGTTCGACGAGCCGCACGACATTTTCGTCGGCGGTTCGCAAGCACGCGTGTACGTCGCCGACCGCCGCAACCGTCGCATCCAGGTGTTCGATCAGGACGGCAAGTTCATCGCCGCGTGGAGCCAGTTCGGCCAGCCGAGTTCGGTGTTCGTGGGCAGCGACGACACCATTTACGTCGGCGCCGCGTTTCGCGATCCGGCGGCGAAAAAGGGCGAGCTGCGCGGCATCGTCATCGGCAACGCCAGGGACGGCGCGCTCACCGCGTTCATTCCCGACCCCACCGACCTCGACACGGTGGACGTGGGAACCTCGGCCTCGGGCATCGCGGCCGACGCCAGCGGCGCCGTCTTTGCTGCCGACGTCGGCGCCCACAACCTGCGCAAATACGTCAAGGCCCAGTAGTGGGCGCGCGCTCTTGACCGCACGAGGTCGCCGGAGCACGGTTTGCCGCGTCAGGAGAACTGCCGCCGAACCAACGGCCGCCACCCGAGGAAACCTCATGACCCTTCGTCACATCAGTCGCCGCCGCGTGCTGCGCCATGCCGCCGCCGCATCGCTCGCCCTCGCCGCCGCGCCCGCCGTCGTCCGCATTGCACGCGCCGCGCCGATGAAAATGCGGCTGTCCTCCTCCCTGCCGAACGATCCGAAATTCGCCAACGGCCGCGTCTATTACGACAACCTGAGCAAACACCTTAAGGCGAACGGGCTTGCCGAGCAGATCGAGGTTCAGTTCTTCCCCGACAACCAGCTCGGCCAGGAGATCGACATCATCAACTCGGTCAAGCTCGGCGTGATCGACCTGATGGTGTCGGGCTCGTCGATCTCCGCCAACCTGGTGCCGCTCGTCGGCACATTCGATCTCGGCTATCTGTTCGACAGCTTCCCGCAGCAGACCAAGGCGTTCGACGCCGGCGCCGCCAAGCCGATCGAGGAGGCGCTGCTCAAGGGTGCCAACATCCGCATCATCTCCTGGGCGTACAATTTCGGCTCGCGCTCGGTGCTGGCCAAGCGGCCGGCGCGGACGCCCGAGGAATTGGCCGGCCTGAAGATCCGCACGTTGCCCAATCCGGTGATCACCGAATGCCTGCGCCTGATGGGCGCCGCCGCGACGCCGCTCGCCTTCGGGGAAATCTACACCGCGCTGCAAGCGGGCGTGCTCGACGGGCTCGAGCACGATCCGCCCACCATCATCGCCAGCAAGTTCTACGAGACCGCGAAGTTCTACGCCCTGACCCAGCACAACTTCTCGCCGCTCGCCGCCTATTTCAGCGAGACGACGTTCGCGCGCATGGAGCCGAAGCTCAGGGAGGGCTTCCTCGACGCCGCCCGCAACGCCGCGACCGACACCCGCGCGCACGGGCTCGCGGTCGAGCAGGAGGCGCTGGGCGTGCTCAAGGACAAGGGCGTCGCCATCATGGAATGCGACAAGGACGCGTTCCGCCGGCGCGTCATGGTGCAGACCGAGAATTTCGTGAAGGCGCACCCGGAGGCGAAGCCGGTCGTCGATATGATCCGCGCGACGCATGTGTAAGCGTCATTGCGAGGAGCGTAGCGACGAAGCAATCCAGGGGCCGTGCACGTTGCTCTGGATTGCTTCGTCGCCGCTGTGCGGCTCCTCGCAATGACGACCGTCCGTCCTCTGTCGTCCGTCATCCGTCATCTGCTTTGGGTCACCGACGCCGTCGCCGCGCTGCTGCTGGCGGCCGACCTTTTGGTCGTGTGCGTCTCCGTGCTGCTGCGCTCCCTCTTCAACGCGCCGGTCGAATGGTCGGACGACGTGGCGCGCGGCTTGATGGTCGGCTCGAGCTTCTTCGGCGCCGCGAGCGCGCTCCAACGCGGCGAGAACGCCGGCGTCGTGTTTTTCGCCGACCGCCTGCCGGCCGGGCCGCGCCGCCTGGTCGATGCGGTCGTCGCCCTGGCGGTGACGGTCGTTTCCGTCTGCGTCGCCGTGAACGCGCTCAAGCTCGGCGCGCTCACCACCGGCCAGACCACCGGCTCCGGCCTGCCGCTCGAGCTGACGTTCTATCCGATGGGGGTCGGCGCGGCCTTAATGAGCGTGTTCGCGCTCGCGTGGTTCGGCCGCCGCCCGCTCCGCTACATCGTCGCCGCGGTCGCGATCGTCGGCGCGTTTGCCGGCATCTGGTACGCCTGGTCGGCGCTCGCGCCCGACGCGGCCCCCGGTCCGCGCACGCTCATGCTCGTCGGCTTCGTGCTCGCGCTTGTCGGAGGCATGCCGATCGGGTTCGCGCTCGCGCTCGCGGCCCTGATCTTCATCGGCGTCGACGGCGCGTTGCCGGGCGTGATCTTCGCCCAGCAGATGGCGCGCGGCATCGACAACTTCGTGCTGCTGGCGATCCCGTTCTTCATCCTGGTGGGCTACCTGATGGAGGCGAACGGCATGTCGGTGCGCTTGATCGAGCTGCTCGAGCGGCTGGTCGGGCGCCGGCGCGGCGGGCTCAACGTCGTGATGGTGCTCGCCATGGTGATCTTCTCCGGCATCTCCGGCTCGAAGATGGCGGACGTGGCGGCGGTGGGCTCGGTGCTGGTGCCGGCGGCGCGGCGCTCGCGCCGCAACCCGGGCGGCGCGGTCGCGCTGCTCGCCGCCTCCGCCGTGATGGCTGAGGCGATCCCGCCGTGCATCAACCTGATCATCCTCGGCTTCGTCGCCGGCCTCTCGATCGGCGGCCTGTTCATGGCCGGGCTGCTGCCGGCCGGCCTGATGGCGCTGGCGCTGATCGCGGTCGCGGTCGCGTTCGGCGGCGCCGCCCGGCTTTCCGAGCAGGCGGGGCCGCGCAAGCCGACCGCGCAGCTGTGGCGCGGCGCCGTCGTCACCATCGGGCTCATCGTCATCATCTTCGGCGGCTTCAGATCCGGCTTCGCCACCGCGACCGAGATTTCCGCCTTCGCGGCGATGTATGCGCTCGCGGTCGGCGCCGTGGCGTTCCGCGAGCTCAGCCCGGCCGCCGCCATGCGCAGCTTCGTCGCCGCGGCGACGCGTTCCGGCCTGGTGATGTTCATCGTCGCGGCCGCCCAGTCGCTCGCCTTCGTGCTCACCCTTCAGCAGGTGCCGCACGCGCTCGCCGAAGCGCTGATCGGCCTGTCGCACGACGGCGGCACGTGGACGTTCATGCTGCTGTCGATCGCCATCCTCATCGTCATGGGCTCGGTGTTGGAAGGCGCCGCCGCCCTGATCATCTTCGGGCCGCTGCTGGTGCCGGTGGCGGCGCAGCTCGGCGTCGCGCCGCTGCATTTCGGCGTCGTGCTGGTGATCGCCATGGGCATCGGCCTGTTCGCCCCGCCGCTCGGGCTCGGCCTCTACGGCGCCTGCCTGATCGGCAACGTGCCGATCGAGGACACGGTGAAGCCGATGCTGGGCTATCTCGGCCTGTTGTTCCTGTGCCTGCTGGTGATCGCGTTCGTGCCGGCGATATCGCTGTGGCTGCCGACGGCGCTGGGCTACTAGAGCATGATGCCGAAAAGTGGGTACCGGTTTTCGGAAAACATCATGCTCCAACAATAACCTAAAGCAGGATGGCGATTCGAAGAAAAGCCATCATGCTTTAAACCCGCCTACTTCATCACCACCGCGATGCTGACGTCATCGGGCGAGAAGGTCAGGCTGAGCGATTTCCAGGTGTCGTAAGTGTCGGCCGAGAGGAAGCCGTACGGTCCGCACTGGTTGATCGCCTGCTTCGCGCTCGTCACCAGGGCGAGCGCATCGGGCGACGCGCTGACCTCCACCAGTTCCGGCGCGGCGGCGAGGCTGCCGTCGACCCGCAGCGCGACCCGCAAGGCCGCCCTGAGCTTGCCTGCGCCCGCGTGCACGGCCGGCGGCTTCCAGCATTCCTTCAGGCGCGCTTTGAACTCGACGAGTTCCGCGCTCTGGAGCTTCTCCATGCTTTCGAACGTGCGGTAGTCGCCGGGTTGGGTGTCAGTGGGCGGGTGCGCCACCGGCCACGGATAGAGCGAGGTGAACACCGGGCTGGCGGCGAGCGAGGGCGAGGCCGCCGCCGGCTGCGGTTGCTCCTGCGCCGGAGCGGGCTGCTGCCGTTGCGCCTGCGACGGATTGGCCTGCTGCCGCGGCGGCTGCGGCTGTTTCGCCTCCTGCCGCGGCGGCTGCGGCGCCGGCTGCTGTTGCGCCGGCTGTTGTTGCGCGGGCTGTGGCTGCTCCTGCCGGGCCGATCCGGGCGACTGGGCGGACGTGCCGAAGCTGATTTCTTCCGGACGGCTGATTTCTTCCGGGCTCACGATGTCGACGACGATCGGGTCGGGCGAGGCCGTCGCCAGCAGCTTGGGGCTGCCGTACAGCAACACGCTGAGCAGGATGCCGGTGTGGGCGAGGGCGGATGCGAGCAAGGTGCCGCCGCCGCGCAGCCGCACGCGCAGCGCTTCCCCCACGACCAACGCCTGCTGCAGGTCCGGCATTGCTAGTCCGAAGCATTTCCGGAAACGAGTCCGCCCCGGCCCCGATTTGCCGGCGTAAATGCGACCAAATCAAGAATTCCGAAGGGCGCGGCCTGCGGCCGGGCGCGGCCATGATCCCGAAGAAGCGCGCCCGGACACGATCCGGCGCGGGGCCGCGTTTTCGGGAAAAATACCGGCGTCACAAAGGGATAGGGCGCACGCCACCCTGCGCAACCTCGCTTTCCCGGGATCGCCTGCGCTGTATCCTTTCGGCAACAGTCGGCGAGAAATCGATTGAACCGCGGCCCGGGCCGGCGCGACCAACGTTTGAATATCCAACCGAGAGGGTGCCCGCCATGACCGACGTAGCCGCCGTCATATCCGCCACTCCCATCGCCGAAGGCGAATTTCGCATCGGGCGCGTGTTCAGCCGTACCGCGGCCTTGCTGTCGCGCAATTTCCCGACCTTTTTCCTGGTCACGGTGGTTGCCTCCCTGCCCAGCGTTCTGATCACGGAGAGCGGCGCGGCGCAGTCCGGCGGCACGGGCGGGGCCTTGGCCTTGCCCCTCGTTCTCCTGCTGCTGGTGCTCGGGACGCTGAGCCAGGCGATCGTGCTCCATGGCGCCTTCCAGGACATGCGCGGCCGGCCGGTCAACCTGTTCGAGTCGCTGGGCGTCGGGTTTCGGCGGCTGTTGGCCATCATCGGCCTCGCCCTATCCGTCGGGTTTGCGGTCGGATTTGCCTCTCTGCTGCTTGTGGTGCCGGGCCTCATCCTCCTGACCATGTGGTACGTCGCAACCCCCGCCTGCATCGTCGAGCGCCTCGGCGTGTTCGCCAGCATGCGCCGCAGCAGCGCGCTCACCAAGGGCCATCGCTGGCAGGTCTTCGGCATGATGCTGCTCATCTGCATCGCCGGCTTCATCGTCGGGAGCGTGATCCAAGCGGCGTTGGCCGCGACCGGCGGCGCCGGGCTGGTGGTCGCCGGCAGCCTGATCTGGAACGGGGCATGGGCCGCATTCAGCGCGGTCTTGGTGGTCGTCACCTATCACGACCTGCGCGTCGCCAAGGAAGGCATCGACATCGAGCAGATCGCAGCGGTGTTCGACTGAGCGAAGCACTCGCCGGCGGCGCCGGCGGCGCATACCGACAACGCGGGCGGATGAGCCAAGCCTCATCCGCCCTTCGTTCTTTTGCAGTGGCGGCCCACGCCGGCAACCGGGACGGGTCAATGCGCCATTGCGCACTGCGCCCAGGCATTTTCCAGCCCAGCGCGGTCGGCTACATTGCGCGCAGCAACGGGCACAGCGCGCGAGCACGGCCATGACGCGGCAGATGGTGATGATCGGCTTCCTGCAGGCGCAGAACTGCACCAACCTGCCGGCGTCCTGGCGGCATCCGCAATCGCGCGACGACTCCACGTCGGCGGACTATTACCAGGAGATCGGCCGCATCCTCGAAGCCGGCAAGTTCCACCTCGCCTTCTTCGACGACCGGCTGGCGATGCCCGACCGCTACGGCAACGATCACGCCCACGCGGTCGAGTACGGCATCCGCTGCGTCAAGATGGATCCGATCGTCGTTCTCACCGCCATGGGCATGGCGACGCAGAAGCTCGGCCTCGCCTCGACCTGCTCGACCACCTACTACGAGCCGTTCGACGTGGCGCGCCGGTTCGCGACCCTCGACCTGATGTCGAACGGCCGCGCCGCCTGGAACGTGGTCACGTCCGTCAACGACGGCGAGGCGCTCAACATGGGCTACGACGCCCACCTCGACCACGA
>DASPVJ010000325.1:0-14933 GCA_035622435.1 Xanthobacteraceae bacterium
GAAAGTCGTACCGGGCACTCCCGTGTCAAACGCGAAGCCGCTGGTGCCCACGTCCGTGATCTGGACATTCGACCACGCGCCGCCGGCGTGAACACCGAGGTAGCATCCGGTCCACGTCCAGAGCTCCGGCACCACGACCGGCGTCTTGTAGGACGGCGCAGGCGCCGGCGGCAGATCGGCCGCCTGGGCGGCAAACGGCATGGCGAGCGCGAGAAGCGCGATGCTTCCTACGAGTTTTTTCATGATCGTCCCCTGTCGCTGGCGACCGGCGGCGCCTGCCCGGCGAGCCGGCCGCAACCTAATTCCGAGCCCCCCCGGGCCCCAACATGCTCCCTCTTTAACACGCGAGATCGGCAAAAAGCGTGACATTTCGGCCACAGTCCGAAGCAAATCGGACCATGGTCGACAAAGTGCAAACGTCCGCCGGGGCCGACCCGGATGACACCATCACGCTCTCCTGCGGCCCGCTTCGTCGGACCGCCCGCGCGCCCCCATTGTCCCCACGGCGCCTGCGCGCCGTGGGCAGCCCCTAAAGCGTGATGGCTTTTCTTCGAATCGCCATCCCGCTTTAGCTTGTTGTTGGAGCATGATGTTTTTCCGAAAACCGGTACCCACTTTTCGGCATCATGCTCTAATAGCGGTCGAGCTGGCTTTCCTTGGCGACGCGCTCGTAGGGCTCGCCTGCGCTCTTGATGCGGTAGAGATTCTCGTCCCCTTCCGACGGCAATAGCTTGACCACCTGGAAGCTTCCGCTGGTGCGCGACCGGCCGAACGCCCCCGCGGTGTATTGGACCGTCTGTCCGACCGTGTACTTGTGACCCGCCACAGTCGCTCTCCTTTCTGCAACGCCAACGCCGCCCCCGGCGTTTGCGTGGCATTTTATGTCATTTCAACACTATAACAGCCAACGTGCGATTTGTCTCATAGCACCGAGCGGTAATATG
Source organism: Xanthobacteraceae bacterium (assembly GCA_035622435.1). Classification (GTDB taxonomy): domain Bacteria; phylum Pseudomonadota; class Alphaproteobacteria; order Rhizobiales; family Xanthobacteraceae; genus AP-16. The sequence goes on from DASPVJ010000325.1 coordinate 945, forward strand.
GTATAGGGTTAACCCGATCCACCCTACATCCTGAAGACGCCGAACTTCGTCTCGGCAATCGGCGCATTGAGCGCCGCGGAAAACGCCAGCGCCAGCACCCGGCGCGTCTCCGCAGGCGCGATGATGCCGTCGTCCCACAATCGCGCGGTGGCGTAGTAGGGATTGCCCTCGCGCTCGTAGTTATCGCGAATCGGCTGCTTGAATTTTTCCTCCTCCTCGGCGCTCCAGGCCTTGCCGGTCGCTTCGATGTTGTCGCGCCGCACCGTCGCCAAGACCGAGGCCGCCTGTTCCCCGCCCATCACCGAGATGCGCGCGTTCGGCCACATGAACAGGAAGCGCGGGGAGTAGGCGCGGCCGCACATGCCGTAGTTGCCGGCGCCGTAGGAGCCGCCGACGATCAGCGTCACCTTCGGCACCCGGGCGCAGGCGACCGCGGTCACCATCTTGGCGCCGTCCTTGGCGATGCCGCCCGCCTCGTATTCGCGCCCGACCATGAAGCCGGCGATGTTCTGCACGAACAACAGCGGCACCAGGCGCTGGCAGCAAAGCTCGATGAAATGCGCGGCCTTGAGCGCGCTCTCCGAATAAAGGATGCCGTTGTTGGCGAGGATGCCGACCGGCATGCCGTGGATGTGGGCGAAGCCGGTGACGATGGTGGTTCCGTAGAGCTTCTTGAACTCGTCGAACTCGGAGGCGTCGACGAGGCGCGCGATCAGTTCGCGCACGTCGTATTGCTTCTTCAGATCGACCGGCACGATGCCGTCGAGTTCGGCCGGATCGTAGGCGGGCTCGCGCGGGGAGAGCAGCGCGACCTCGGCGCGCCGTGGCTTGGCCAGCGTGCCGACGATGCGCCGGCAGATGGCGAGCGCATGGTGATCGTCGGCGGCGTAATGGTCGGCAACGCCCGACTTGCGCGCGTGCACGTCGGCGCCGCCGAGGTCCTCGGCCGAGACCACCTCCCCGGTCGCCGCCTTCACCAGCGGCGGGCCGCCGAGGAAGATCGTGCCCTGGTGGCGCACGATGATGGTCTCGTCCGACATCGCCGGCAGGTAGGCGCCGCCCGCCGTGCACGAGCCCATCACCGCGGCGATCTGCGGAACGCCGAGCGCCGAGAGCGTCGCCTGATTGTAGAAGATGCGGCCGAAGTGCTCGCGGTCGGGAAACACCTCGGTCCAGTGCGGCAGGTTGGCGCCGCCGGAATCGACCAGATAGAGGCAGGGCAGCCGGTTTTCGCGCGCGATCTCCTGGGCGCGCAGGTGCTTCTTCACGGTCATCGGGTAATAGGTGCCGCCCTTGATGGTCGAATCGTTGCACACGATCGCGCACTCGCGGCCCTCGATGCGGCCGATGCCGGTGATGATGCCGGCGCCGTGGATCGCGTCCTCGTACATGCCGTTGGCGGCGAGCGGCGAGAGTTCGAGGAACGGCGCGCCGGGATCGATGAGTTGCGTCACCCGCTCGCGCGGCAACAGCTTGCCGCGTTCGAGATGCCGTTCGCGCGCCCGTTTCGGACCGCCGAGCGCGGCCTCGGCGCGACGCGCGTCGAGTTCGGCGACGAGGGCGCGCATCTGCGCGGCGTTGGCGCGAAAGTGCTCGGCGCCCGTGTCGACGACGGAGGCGATCTTCGCCACCCCTGCCCTCCTTGCTCCGCTATTACTATGGCGCGCGGGCACGGAAAGGAACAGGCGCGGCGAGGCCGGCGAACGGTTGCCAGGGATTTGGGAAGGGCGCGCGGGCGCCACAATGAGGAAGCGGCTGTGAAGGCTGCGCGGCGGGACTTACATCCTCGGATCCCGCTCTTCGCCGCGTGGTAGCCCGCGCACTCATGACTATATCAGAATTGCCGCGCGGCGCCACCGCAATCGAGGTGCACGCGGCGCGGTGGACAATTGCGGGGATAATTCCGCGGCACTCATGGCGCGAGAAGCGGACATCAGCGCCGGCCTCGTGGTGTTTCGCCGGCGGCCGGGCCTCGAAGTGCTGCTCGGCCACCCGGGCGGGCCCTACTGGGCGCGCAAGGACGAAGGCGCGTGGTCGATCCCCAAGGGCCTCGTCGAACCGGACGACGATCTGCTCGCCGCCGCCCGGCGCGAACTCGCCGAGGAGACCGGCCTCATCGCCGACGGGACCTTCGTGCCGCTCGAGCCGGTGCGCCAGAAGAGCGGCAAGATCGTGCACGCGTTCGCGGTCGAGGCCGACTGCGATCTTGCGCGGTTCGCGAGCAACACGTTCGAGATCGAATGGCCGCCGCGCTCCGGACGCCGGCAGGCGTTTCCCGAGATCGACCGCGTCGGCTACTTCGGCGTCGACGCCGCCCTGCGCAAAATCCTCGCCTACCAGCAGCCGTTCATCCGCGAACTCGCCGCGATGGTCGGCGCGCGTTGATCCTTGCGTTCGCCCCGGCACCGCTCAACCGGCCGCCGCCGCACCCTCGATCGGCAGCAGAATGCGGAACACCGAGCCCGGACCGCCGCCCGGCTCCGCCCACAGGCGGCCGTTGTGGGCTTCGACGATCGAGCGGCAGATCGATAATCCCATGCCCATGCCGTTCGACTTGGTGGTGAAGAAGCGGTCGAAGATGCGGTCGATGTTCTGCGGGTCGATGCCGGGGCCGGAATCCTTCACGGTGATCAGGATGTCGCGCGCGTCGCGCAGCTCCGAATTGATCGCCAATATCCGCGCCGCGCCGTTCTGCATCGAGCCCATGGCCTCGATCGCGTTCATCGTCAGATTGAGGACGACCTGCTGCAGCGCCACCCGGTCGGCCAGCACCTTCGGCAGCCCTTCGCCCAGCTCGACCTCGGCCACCACCTTGTTGCTCTCCAGTTCGCCGTTGACCAGCGCGAGGACCTCGCGGATGAGCGCGTTGACGTCGTAGTACGCGTTCTCCCGCGCGCCGCGCTTGAACATCGCGCGGATGCTGCCGATCACCTCGCTCGCCCGGTGGCCGTCGCTGACGATGCGGCGCAGCGCCGTCTGCGCCTCGCCGAGATCGGGCGTCTTGTTGGTGAGCCAGCGCAGGCCGGAACTGGCGTTGGTGACGATCGCCGCCAGCGGCTGGTTGATCTCGTGGGCGATCGAGGCGGTTATTTCCCCCATGATGGTCGAGCGCTGCACCCGCGCGAGTTCCGCTTGGGTCGCCTGCAGCGCGTCCTCGGCGCGCTTGCGCTCGGAAATATCGACGGTCGAGCCGAGGAACATCAGCGGCTTGCCGTCGCCGCCGGGGATGACCGATACGTAGCTCTCGCCCCACGTCAAGGTGGCGTCCTTGCGCCGGTAGCGCTTGACGATGACGTAGTTCTGGCGCGTGCCCTCGTTAAGCTCGGTGAGGAACCGGCGCGAGCGTTCCTTGTCCTCGTCGAGGCTGATGTCCATGGGCGTGAGCGCGCGCAGCTCCGCCTCGGTAAAGCCGATCATCGCCTGAAAGGTGGCGTTCGCCGCCAGATAGCGCATCGAGCGGTCGATGAGGGTCACGCCGAACGTGGAGTTCTCGAACACCGAGCGCCAGCGTTCCTCGCTCGCGCGCAGCGCCGCTTCCGAGCGCTTGCGCACCAGGCTGTCGCCGAGAATCCGGCCGAGCTTCTCGACCGTGTCGAGGAAGGCGCGCTCGGGCGCGCGCGTGTGCTCGGACAGGAACTCGAACACCGCCAGCACCCGGTCGCCGAGCATCACCGGGAACGCGAAGGCGGCCTTGAAGCCGAGCGCGCGCGCCGCCTCAAGGCGCGGAAGATTGCTCTCGTCCTCGATCCGCGCCGACATGAACACCGCGCGCTCGTTCACCCACGCCCGGCCGGGAAGCCCCTGCCCGCGGTCGAGCGCCGTGCGCAGGCTGAGCGCGCGAAGGTCGGCATGCTTCGGGCCGCCGAAAAACGAGGCGGCCGAGCACTGCAGCGCCGCGTCGCGCTCGTCGGGATACCAGACCTGGCCGAACTGCCACTCGCACGACTTGCAGATCTGCTCGAGGCAGGCCGACGCCAGCGCCGCCTCGCTCACGGCGGAGCTTGCCGCGGTCGTCACCCCGACCAGGAGGCCGAGCGCGTCTTCGGCGGCGCGCACCTGGTGGGCTACGTCGCGCGCGTGCGCCTCGGACAGTTCCGCCAGCATGCCGTTGAAGGCGCCGGCGACCCGGCCGATCTCGTCGCGGTTGGCGTGCTCGAAGCGCAGGCCGTAGTCCTTGGTCTCGCGCACCCGGCGCGCCAGCCGCTCGAGCCGTTCGAGCGGCCGCACGATGTGGCGATGGGTCATGACGAGGAGGAGGATGCTGAGCGCGACAAGGGCGCCGATCAAGGCGAGGCTGCGCACCATGACGGCGCTCAGCGCAGCGATGCGCTGGCGCAGCAGCCGGTCGAGTTCGGATTGCCCGGCCGAAGAAGCCGCGATCAGCCGCTCGACCGCGCCGACGTAGGCGCGGGCGAGGCCGGCGTCGTCGTTGTCGCCGCGGGTCGCCCCGGCAAACCGCGCGTCGACGGCGGCGAGATAGGCGTCGAGCGCCGACGTCGCCGCTGCCGTTGCCGGGGCGAGGTTGCGCTGCAGGCTGCCGTCCGCATTGCCGCGGTAGGCGGCCGCGAGGTCTTCGCCGACCTCGCGCGCGCTCGTGCGGACGATGCTCTCGAGCGCCAGCACCCGCGCGCCGCGGTCGAACGCGATGCCGCCTTCGGTCGCGCCCAGGCGCAGCAGGCTCTGCATTTCGGCGAGCGCGCCGAGCATCGGCGGCAGCTTGCCGACGACGATGGCGACGAGGTGGCCGCTGTCGAGGTCGGTGTCGAGGGCGAGGTTCGAATCGTCGCTGATGCGCGCGGCCAGGCTGCGCGCCTTGGCGAGCGCGGCGAGCGCCGCCGCATCGGGGGCGCCGCCGGCCGCGCCGGGCGACCACAGCGCGCGCAGCGCCGCGTCGAGCCCGCGCGCCAAGTCCGCCGTCTGCAAGGTGGCGCCGGCAGCGGTCTGCGCATCGGCGAGCGCGGCCAAGGTCGCCTGTGCGCGGTCGCGCGAGCGGCCGAAAGCCGCGTCGTCGGCAAGCCCGGCCGCGACCGCGGTGGAGACATCGCGAACGGTCGCGAGATAGCGGCTGCCGATCAGCTCCTTGCGGGCGAAACCGACCGCGGCCTCTTTCGCGGCGACCAGGCCGTAGGTCGTCACGGCAATGGAGGCGATGAACACGCCCGACAGAATGAACAGCTTGGTGCCGGTACGCAGGTCGCCAAACATGTCCCGCCTCGCGCGGAAGCCGAGAAGCAAGCGGCGCGAGTATAGGATTGCCGGCAGCGGATGGTAAGCGCCGCACGCCCGGGCAGGTCAGCGGCGGATATGCCCGTCCTGGGTGATGATTTTGACCCGGTCGCCGGGCTTGAGCGCCTGACCGGCGGAAAGGCCGTTGAGCACCAGGAAGCGCTCGAGCGGACGGTCGACCGCCGCCATGCGCCGGGCCAATTTTTCCGGCGTCTCGCCGGGCATGACCGCGACGACCCGCAAGCGCAGCGGCGTGGCCGCCTCGATCTCGGACGCGGATATGGCGCGCACCGCCCCGGCCAATTCGCCGAACGCCCGCTCCGCGTCGCGCGTGCCCGGCTTGGCGGCGTAGATCAACCGCACCACGCCCTTGTCGAGGCGCACCACGGCGATGCGGAACGACCATTGGCTTCCCTCGGCCGACGCGGTCGCGGCATCAAAGCCGTTGATGCGCGTCTCGGCGATCGAGCCTTGATCGAGCCCTTCCATCCAGCCGGAGCCGAGATAGTCGGCGAGGTCCTGCTCGGGCGGCAACGTGATCGTGTCGAGGCGCAGCATTTCGCCGCCGCCGGCCCTGAGCCCGACCACCGCCTGCGCCGAGCGGGCGAGCGCGAAGCCTTGCGGGGCGGTGAAGGCGAAGCCGAGCCGCGGATGGAGAAACTGCCGGCCGCGCACGAGCCCGTTGTTGGGATCGTCGCCGTAGAGGAGCCCGTCGATATTGGCGAGCATCACCGCGGCATCGCGCTCGGCGAGGCCCGGCGCCCCGTATTGCCGCGCATTGGCGAGCGCCGCGGCGGCGCGGTCCGCCGTTGCCGGATGCGAGGAGGGGACATCGACCGCGCCCAGGGACCGCAGCTGGGCGCCGCGGCTCATGGCGTTGAGGAAGCGCACCGCGCCGTACGGATCGTAGCCGGCCTGCGCGGAGACGCGGGCGCCGATCGTATCGGCCTCAAGTTCCTGGCTATGGGAAAATCCCACCACCGGGAAGTTGGAGCCGGCAAAGGCGCGGGCGCGGAATTGCGGGTCGCCGAAGGCGTCGGCCGCCTGGCCGGCCGGCGACTGCCCGGCGTCGGCGTCGCGCACCGGCGCGTGGCGCGCGGTCACGTGGCCGATTTCGTGGGACAGCACCGCGGCGAGTTCGGACGCGTCGTTGGCGAGCGCCAACAGCCCGCGGGTGACGTAGAGCCGGCCGCTCGGCAGGGAGAACGCGTTGACCGCCGGCGCGTTGAGGATGACGACGCGGTAGCGCAAACCCGGCCGGTCGGACCAGGCCGCCAACCGCTCGACGATCTGCCCGACCAAGGCGCATAGCTGGGCGTCGTCGTAAACGCCGCCGTTGGCGTCGAGGATGCGCAATTCCTCCCGCCGCTCCGCCGACAGGAAGTCGCTCTTGCTGGCCGATTGAACGACCGGGTTGGGCAGGCGCGGCAGTTCGCTGTCGCGCGATACCGCCGCGGGCCAAGCGCCGAGCACGCAGGCGAACGCCGCCGCGCCGGCGGCGTAGCCGGAAAGACGCATCGGGCCCTGCATTCGACCCATGCCCTCGGTGGCGGCGGATGCCGCGCACAGCCCTCCCGGCGCGGGAGCGCGCCGGACGTTGAAGACGGGGATCAGGGAGGCAGCCCAACGCCGGCGCACCGGAACGCCCGGCACGCCAATCATGGCAATCGCCGAGCATGATCTTAGCGATCACGCCCTAACGCGCACCAAGCCTGTTCGAGAGCCTCCCAGCCCTTTTTTATCTTTCGGGATCAAGAATTAACGGACTGGAGTCGTGGTTTCCACTGTACGTGGGTAGCGGACGGGCACCGAAAGGAATCGACCGACCTATGCCTAGGTTTAGGCACGGCAGCGGTCGCTAAAGCGTGATGGCTTTTCTTGGAATCGCCATCCCGCTTTATCTTATTGTTGGAGCATGATGTTTTTCCGAAAACCGGTACCCACCCCGCATCAAGTACGGGGCAAGCATTTTCGGCATCATGCTCTAAGCCCGCACTTCCTGGCGCTGGAACACCACGTAACCGGCGACGAACAGCAGGATCGTGGCCGCCACCAGGCCGACGATCTGCCCCCACACGATCAGCAGGCTTTGCAGGAACGGCAGCGGCGCGCCCGGGATGGCGCCGCGCTCGATCAGGGCGAGGCCGAGGGCGGCGAGCATGGGTTGCTGGGTGGAGCGGACCGAAGGGTCGAGCACCACCGACACCACCTCGCCGAACAGCGCGCTCGGCGACACCCGCGCAAAGCCCTGGCGCACGCTGAGCACGCTCAGGAGGTCCTCGGCGGAGGTGATGTCGCGGGCGCCGATCGCGTCCGCGAGCGCCGGTGAAAGCAGCGGCCACAGGATGGTGAGGAACAGCCACAGGCCGAGCGCCACCAGGGCCGCGGTCGCGGCCGAGCGGAACAGGGTCGAGAGCAGCATGGCGAGCGCCAGCCACACGCCCGCGTAGAATATCGTCACTAAGAGCATCAGCAGGGCGCGCGCGATCTCCTCCCCGCTCGGCGCGAGGCCGAGCATCAACAGGCCGAGGCCGATGACGAGGAGCCACAGCGCCAGCAGGCTGATGGTGATGGTGGCAAGCCCGGCGAGGAATTTGCCGAACAGGAGGGCGTCACGGTAGATCGGTTGCGACAGGATGCGGCTGAGCGTGCGCCGGCTGTGCTCGGAGTTGACGAGGTCGAAGCCGAGCCCGATCGCCACCAACGGCACCAGGAACGACAACAGCGAGGCGAACGAGGGCAGCGGCTCGCGCGCCTGGGTGAACAGGCGCAGGAACAGGAACGGATCCTCGGCGGTCGCGTCCTTGATCTGCTGGATCGAACCATAGACGGCGGCGATGGCGGTGAGCACCACCAGCCATTCGAGCACGAACATGCGCGCCCCGGTGAGATGGTCGGAGAGTTCCTTGAGGAACACCGCGCCGACGCCGCGCCAGGGCGAGCCTTCACGCCGCATGACGCGCTCCATGGTCGTGGAAAAAGCGGGTGTAGATCGCCTCGAGGCTGGGGTCCTCGACCGATAGGCGCCGCAGCCGCCCGCCCGCCGCGACGACCGCGGCGGCGGCGTCCGGCCGCACGTCGCGGTCGGCCAACAGCCGCACCCGGTCGGGCCCGGTCGTCTCAACGGTGCGCACGCCCGGCAATTGCGCGAGCTTCTCGGCGAGCCCCTGCCCTTCCGCCTCGACCTCGACGGCGAAGCCGCCGCCGAGCACCTGGCGGCCGAGTTCGGCGACGGTGCCGATCAGGGCGATGCGGCCCTCCTGGAACAGGGCGACGCGGTCGCACACGCTCTGCACCCGGTCGAGCAGGTGCGAGGACAACAGCACCGAGACGCCGTCGCGCTTGAGGGCGCGGATCATGTCGAGCAGTTCGAGCGTCGCCTGCGGATCAAGCCCCGAGGTGGGTTCGTCCAGGATCGCGATGGCGACGTTCTTCATCAGGATTTCGGCAAGCCCGAGCCGCTGGCGCATGCCGCGCGAGTACGTGCCGACCTTGTTGCCGGCGACTTCGGCGAGGTCGACGCGCTTGAGCGCGTCGGCGATGCGCGCCTCGCGCTCGGCCTCGGCAAAGCCGATCAGCCGCGCCGTGTAGCGCAGGTTGTCGCGGGCGCTGAGATAATCGTAGAAGCCGACCGAATCCGGCAGGTAGCCGACCCGGCGCTTGACCGCCAGCGGCTCGCGCACCGGATCGTGGCCGAGCACCCGCGCGGCGCCGGCCGTGATCTCGGTCAAGCCCAGCAGCATCAGGATGGTCGTGGTCTTGCCGGCGCCGTTGGGGCCGAGCAGCCCGAATATCTCCCCGCGCGCGACCGAAAACGACACGTCGTCGACGGCGACCGCGCCGTTGTAGCGTTTGGTCAACCCCTGGGCGTCGATGACGACGTCGCTCATCGCCGCCCGAACCTCGCGACCGCGCCGACCAGGACCAAAAGCGACACGGCGATGATGCCGATGCCGGTGATGCCCCAGATGGTCGAGGTCGTCACCCCGATGCGGAACGTCGCCGATGCGCTCTCACCGCGCGCGGTCGCGCGCAGGCTGGTGACGTAGTCGCCGGCGATCGCCTTGTCGGAGGGCGTCACCAGCGCCGTCACCTCGCGGCTCTGGCCGGGCGCGAGGCCCTCGATCGTCTTCGGCTCGAACGCGACCTTCCAGCCGGACGGGCCGGTGCCCGACAGCTCGACGTCGTCGGCGGGCGCCGTTCCGGTGTTGGTGACTTCGATCGGGATGGCGCTCTCCTTGCCGGCGACCGCGCTGGCGCTGAGCACGCCGCCGCGCCCGGCGACGCCGAGCTGCGGCTGGCCGGTGACGTCGAGCACCACCTTGGTCTCGACATTGGCGTCTTCCGCCGCCGCCCGCATGGTGACGGCGTACTGGCCGGCCTTGACCGTGCTCGGCGGGCGCACCTTGAGCTTCACGTCCTTGCTCTGGCCGGCGTCGATCGGAATCGAGCTGAGCTCCTGGCTGCCGTAGGCCTCGGTGAACGACGTCTCGAAATTCGGCGGCCCCTGGGCGGCGAGGCTGACCAGCAGGTTCTTGCCGCTGTCGTTCTTGACCGCGATGGTGAACTCGAAGCTCGATCGCGCGGTGCCGCGCAAATTGGGCAGACGCGGCTCGAGCGAGAGCTTCGCCGGCAAATCCTTGGCGAACGACACGACGATCGGCAGGCTCGCGTCGCGTTCCTTGCCCTTGGCGGTGACGGTGAGCGTCTGCTTGCCGCTGGCGTTGGCCGGCACCTCGATGCGCAGCTGCAGCGACACGCTGCCGTTGGTCGCGGGCATGGCGGCCGCCACCGGCTGGCCGCCGCCGAGCAGGCTCACGTGCCATCCGGGCGGCTCGCCCTGCACCGCCAGATCGAGCATCTCGGGGGGCAGCCCATAGTTCTGCAGGCGCAGGCTGACCGTCGAGGTGGTGCCGGGCCGGATCGTCTGCGACGGAAAATCCGCCATCAGGTAAAGGCCCTTGACGCCCGAGTTGGGGTCGTCGGCGTGGGCGGGGGACACGGCGGCAAGGAAAACCGCAGCGAGCGCGAGAATGAAACCTCGCATGGAGCCTCTCCCAGGAAGGTGATGGTTTATCCGTGAGTTGCCGCTTCTGCGTAGCATAGGCTCAGTGCCGCCGGAACGGCGCAGCCCCGGCCCCCATTACGACAAATCGGCGCAGCTTTGTGGATACCCCGCGTCTCGTCAATGGGTTGGCGGGCGCGCGATCTTTGCCGCCAGCGGACACCAATCGTTGGCGAGCTTGAGCGGCGCTTCGGTCTTCTGCTGCAATTCCGGAAACGACAGCCCGTCGACGATCTCGCGCACGATCAGCCCTTCCGGCGTCACGTCGATCACCGCGAGGTTGGTGTAGATGCGGCTGACGCAGCGCTCGGCGGTGAGCGGATAGGCGCACTTCACCTTGATGCGCGGGCTGCCGTCCTTGGTCGTGTGCTCCAGCAGCACCCGCACCCGCTTGGCGCCGACCGCGAGATCCATGGCGCCGCCGACGCCGGGCGGGAAGTTCGGATCCTCGGTGGTCCAGTTGGCGAGGTCGCCCCGCTCGGAGACTTCGAACGCGCCCATGATCGAGAGATCAAGGTGGCCGCCGCGGATCATCAGGAAGGCGTCGGCGTGGTGAAAGAACGAGCCGCCGGTGATCAGCGTGGTCAGCCCCTTGCCGGCGTTGATGAGGTCGGGATCGACCTCGTGCGGGGCCGGCTTCGGCCCCATGCCGAGCAGGCCGTTCTCGCTGTGGAACACGATCTCGCGTCCCGGCGGGATGTGGTCGGAGACCATGGTCGGCAGGCCGATGCCGAGGTTGACGTACCAGCCGTCGTCGATGTCCTGGGCGGCGCGCCAAGCCATCTGCGGGCGGGACAGCGGGGTCATCGGCGTCCTCCTCACACGATAACGACGCGATCGACGAATATGCCGGGAGTATGCACGCATTCCGGATCGATGTCGCCCAACGCGACCAACTGCTTGGCCTGAACCACGGTCAAGTCCGCTGCCATCGCCATGACCGGATTGAAGTTGCGCGCGGACTTGCGGTAGGCGAGGTTGCCCCAGCGGTCGGCGCGATGGGCGCGCAGCAACGCCACGTCGCCGCGCAGCGGCTTCTCGAACACGTAGCGCTTGCCGTCGATCTCGCGCACGTCCTTGCCGTCGGCGAGCTTGGTGCCGACGCCGACCGGCGAATAGAACCCGCCGAGGCCGGCGGCGGCGCAGCGCATGCGCTCGCTGATGATGCCCTGCGGCACCAATTCCAATTCGATGCGGCCGGCCTTGTAGGCGGCGTCGAACGCGCGCGGATCGTCGGTGCGCGGGAACGAGCAGATCACCTTGCGCACGAAACCGGCGTCGATCAGCGCGGCAAGCCCGCGCGTGCCGCTGCCGGCGTTGTTCGACACCACGACGAGGTCGCGCACGCCTTTTTCGAGCAGCCCATCGAGCAAATCGTCCGGCGCGCCGACGGCGCCGAAGCCGGCGGACAGAATCGTCGCCCCGTCCCGAATGCCGTCGAGCGCGGCGGCGATGCTGGCAACCTGCTTGTCGATCATCGGGGGGAGGAACCGCCGGTCGCGCGCCGCAGCCGGCGCCCGTCGATCAAAGTCTATGACGGCAATCGTCCGGGGCTGTCAAATGCTCGGCCCGCGTAGGCCGCCTCAGTCGCCGCCCACCCGCAGCACGGTCGGCCAATCGGGCTCGTCCTCGGGCAGCACCCACGGCTCCTTGAGCGCCGCTTGCGCCCACTCGCGCCAGGCCGGAAGGTCCATGACCGCGTCCATATAGGCACGCGCGGCGGCGCCGACCTCGACGGCGTAGGTGTGGAACCGGGACACGACCGGCGCATACATGGCGTCGGCCGCTCCGAACGCCCCGAACAGGAACGGACCGCCGTAGCGGGTGCGGCAGTCGGCCCAGACGGCGTCGATGCGCGCGACGTCTGCCAGCGCCTCCGCGCTCAGCTCCCGGCGCTTCGCCGGCCGCCAGAAGTTCATCGGGCACTCGCGCCGAAGTCCCATGAATCCCGCGTGCATTTCCGCGGCGATCGCGCGCGCATGGCCGCGCGCCGATGGATCGGACGGCCACAGCCGCGCCTGCGGAAACTTGTCCGCCAGGTATTCGAGGATCGCCAGCGACTCCCACACGTACGCGCCATCGTCGTCGAGGGCCGGCACTTTTCCGGTCCCCGAGAACGCGAGGACCTTCGGTTTGAAGTCGGGATCGTTGAGCGAGATCAGCCGTTCCGCGAAGGGAATGCCCGCGGTCTTCATGGCGATCCACGGCCTAAACGACCAGGACGAATAGTTCTTGTTGCCGATGATCAGCAGCATGGTCAGTAACCGGTGATGAGCGGTCAGTAATCAGACTGGCGAGATTACTGATCACTGATTACCGGTCACCGATCGCTGGACGCAAGTGAATTGCGGTGATCGCGCCATCAACGGCGCGAATAGGCGTCACGCCTTGACCGCAGGTTTCGCATCCGCGGGCAAGTCGACCGGCCCGCCCGCTTTCTTCCAACCGCCGAACCCGCCCTTGATATGGGCGACCGGCTTGAGCCCCATGCGCTGGGCGGTCTGCGCCGCCAGCGCCGAGCGCCAGCCGCCGGCGCAGAAGAACACGAAACGCTTGTCCTCGCCGAACACCGGTTTGTAATAGGGGCTTTCCGGATCGATCCAGAACTCGAGCATGCCGCGCGCGCAGTGGAATGCGCCGGGCATGCGGCCCTCGCGGTTGAGTTCGCGGATGTCGCGCAGGTCGACGAACACGACGTCGTCGCGGCCGTGCAGCTTGAGCGCGTCCTCGACGCTCAGGGTCTCGACCTCGCGCTCGGCGGCGTCGACGAGGGCACGAAATCCAAGGGTGATCTGCTGCGGCATGGTCCCGGCCTCCCGGGACACATGGGGGCGGACCGCGGCGGCAGTCAAGCGGCTCAGCCAAAAAGCGCCGGCGCGACGCCCAGCGCCAGCGTCGCAGCGACCGCGCCGAGACAGGCCGCGGTCATCCAGGCGGCGGTCTTCCAGAAATTGTCCCCATCGACATCTTGCATGGTCCCCTCCGGGCAGTGGCGGCGCGGCATCCCGGCATGATCAACGTCCCGCCCCGAGGCTAGACCCATATGGTTTATCGGAGGTGAACGGGCCGGATGTCAGAGATCAGATGCCAGATGTCAGAGATCAGCGATCTGGTTTCGTCCTCTGGCATCTGACATCTGACATCCGACATCTGTCTAAGGGCCCGGGAACAGCTCGCTCGTGCGGCCGGCCATCCGATAGACCGCGAGCCCGATCCATTCGCGCACGGCGACGTCGGTGCGCCGGAGTCCCTCGCCCAGGCTGGCGAACGGCCGCGCCAGATCGTCGAGGCCGCGGGTGCGGTAATCGACCGGATAGGCCTCGACCGCGAACCCGACCCGGCGAAACGCGCCGACCGCCCGCGGCATGTGATAGGCCGAGGTGACCAGCAGCCAGCGCTCGCCCGGCTTGGGGTCGGCGAGCGGCCATGTGAAAGCGGCGTTCTCGGCGGTATCGCGCGATTCCTCCTCGATCGTGATCCGGCTCGCCGGAATGCCCAGGCTGGCATAGAACCGCCGCGCCAAGTCGCCCTCGGTCGGCCCCCCATAGAGGAGCGACCCGACGCCGCCGGTGAAGATGATGCGGGCCTCGGGATAGCGCCGCGCCAGCATGGCCGAGGCGGTCATGCGCTCGGCTGCTTCGTTGAGCGGGATGTCGGAGCGGGTCGTCGACACCAGGGTTTCGAACGCGCCGCCGAGG
>DASPVJ010000326.1:0-6420 GCA_035622435.1 Xanthobacteraceae bacterium
GCGTCCTCGATGTTGATGCTCTTCACCACCCCGTCGTCGATGACCATCGAATAGCGTTTGGAACGCAGGCCGAGGCCGTTCGCCGAGGCGTCGAGGCTAAGGCCGAGCGCCTTGGCGAAGTCGCCGTTGCCGTCGGCCAGGAACTCGATCTTGCCTTCGGCGCCGGACGCCTTCTTCCACGCGTCCATGACGAACACGTCGTTGACCGCCGTGACCGCGATCGTGTCGATGCCCTTGGCTTTGATCGCGTCGGCGTTCCTGACGTAGCCCGGCATGTGATTCTTGTGGCAGGTCGGCGTGAAGGCGCCGGGCACGGCAAATAGCACGACCTTCTTGCCCTTGAAAATGTCGTCGCTCGACTTCGGCGCCGGCCCGTCCGGCGTCATGGTCCTGAATGTCGCGGCGGGCACGCGGTCGCCGGCCTTGATGGTCATGGCGGTCTTCCTCTCCCAACGGTTGGCAAACGGGGAACGTTGCGTTCCGGTGACGATGCGGCCGGGGCTCGGCCGGGCGGCAATCTAGTGGGTTTTCCCGCCAAGGGGAAACCGGTTGCCGCGGCTCAATCGAGGCGGGTCTCGACCTCGATCGCGGCCTCGCCGGCGACGGCGGTGAGCCGCAGCATGGCGCCGTGGGCGGACGCGCCGGGCGGCAGGCCGTCGAGGTCGAAGGCGAAGCGCCGCAGGCCGGGCGGCGCGCCCGTCACCGCAATGGGCAGCGGCAGCGACCAATCGGGCGTCGGACCTTCGGCAAACAATTCGAGATCGGCGCCGGCGGGCGCCTTGACGTCGACGACGACGCGCGGGCGCGCGCCGCCGTCCTCGCGGCGGACCGCCCGGATCGACAGCGCGCCATCGTCGCCGAGCCCGACCGCCTTCGGCACCCGCGCTTCGCTGGCGGCAAGCGCCGCATTCTCGCCGCCGCCCGGCAGCGCCAACTCGGCTTTCGCCGCGACCGGCACGCACAGCTTCTCGCAGATGGCGTAGTCGACATCGACGCGCAGCACCACCGGCTTTGCCGCGTCGCGCGGCACGACCTGCAGCGGGAAGATCACGCCGCCCTTGTAGCCGATCGATTCGCCGCCCTCGTCGGTGAAGCCGTGCGGGGCCGGAAACAGCACCTTGACCGTCGCCACGTTGTCCGAGCGGTCGAAGGAAAAGCGCGGCGGCACGCCCGAATCACCCGCGTAGCGCCAGTAGGTCTTCCAGCCGGGCGCCAGCCTGATCTCGATGCCGGCGCGCAGCACGCCGCCGGCTTCGCTCGAGCGGCCGCCGGCGATGAGCCGCATCGCCGCGCGTGGCCCGCCGTCCCATGCCGATGCATCGGCCGCTTGCGCCGGTCCGCCGGTCGCTGCAACAAGCGCGAAATTGCAGGCGAAAGCGAGGATTGCGGCGCCCGCGCCTAAAGTTCGATCGGCCATGCGGCAGATTTAGGCGGGGGCATCGCGCCGCGCCACTGAATTCGCCGTGATTGCGGTGCGACAGCACCATGGCCATGCGTCAAGAAGTTTAGTTTCCCTCCGGCGCGCGAACGGGGTAACCTCGATCAATGCGCATCGCACAGAAGGGCGGAAACAAGGCGGCCGGTCGGGGATACCTCGATGGCCAGATGCTCATCGCCATGCCGACGATGCGCGACGAGCGCTTCACCCGATCGGTGATCTACGTTTGCGCGCATTCCTCCGAAGGCGCGATGGGGATCGTCGTCAACCAGCCGGCGCCCAACATCCGGTTTTCCGAACTGCTGGTGCAGCTCGAAGTGATTCCGGCGGCCGAGCTGATCGAGCTGCCGCCGCGCGCCGGCATCGTCAAGGTGCTCAGGGGCGGGCCGGTCGAGACCGGCCGCGGCTTCGTGCTGCACTCCGACGATTTCGTCATCGAAAACTCGACCTTGCCGATCGACGACGGCATCTGCCTGACGGCGACCCTCGACATTCTCAAGGCGATCGCCCGCGGCAAGGGCCCGGAGAGCGCGGTGCTGGCGCTCGGTTACGCCGGCTGGGCGCCCGGGCAGCTCGAAAACGAAATCCAGGAGAACGGCTGGCTGCATTGCCCGGCCGACGCCGAATTGATCTTCGGCCCCGATATCGACGGCAAATACGGCCGCGCGTTGCGCAAGATCGGCATCGACCCGGGCAAGCTGTCGAGCCAAGCCGGCCACGCTTAATCAGGAGTCGGGTATCAGGAAATCGGGGATCAGTTTGTTTGTTTGATCCCTGATCCGTGATTCCTGATTCCTGGTCAGCCCGCCGATTCCAGCCCGTCCTGGGTCAACAGCTTCTGCGCCTCGGCCGCCGTCATCGGCTCGCCGAACACGTAGCCCTGGGCGTATTCGCAGCCGAGCTGATAAAGCTCGTGCGCGTCGGCTTCGCTCTCGGCGCCCTCGGCCACCACGTCCATGCCGAGGTCGTGGGCGAGCGCGATGATCGAGCGCAGGATCACCGGCCGCTTGCCCTTGTTGGAGGCGCGCACGAACGACTGGTCTATCTTGATCGTGTCGAACGGAAAGCGCTGCAGATAGGCGAGCGAGGAATGGCCGGTGCCGAAGTCATCGAGCGCGAGGCCGGCGCCCAGCTCGCGCATGCGAGTGAGCATCTGCGCGGCGTATTCCGGGTTCTCCATCACCATCGACTCGGTCAATTCGAGTTTGAGCGTGCCGCGTGCCAGCGCCGTGCGCGCCAGCACCGAACGGACGTCCTGGATGAGGTCGTGGCGCAGCAATTGGCGCGACGACACGTTGACGCTGGCGAACACCGGATAGCGCCGGCGCGTGGTGCGCTGCCAGGCGGCGAGCTGGCGCGCCGTTTCGTTGAGCGCGAACAGCCCGAGGTCGACGATCACGCCGATTTCCTCGGCGACCGCGATGAATTCCGAAGGCGCCAACCGGCCGAGCCTGGGGTGGTCCCACCGCATCAGCGCCTCGAAGCCGGCGACGGTGCGGTCCTCGAGCCACACGATCGGCTGATAGACCAGCGAGATTTCCCGCCGTTCGAGCGCGCGCCGCAGGTCGGTTTCCAGCGCGAGCCGGTCGCTCTTGCGCCCGCGCATCGCCGGCTTGAACACCTCGATGCGGTCTCCGCCGATGCGCTTGGCATGATACATGGCGAGTTCGGCGTCTTTGAGCACCTCGTCGCGCTCGCGCGGCTCGCCGTCGGCGAGCACCAGCCCGATCGAGGCGGTGAGCAGGATTTCGCGGTCGTTGAAGGCGATCGGCGCCCGCAAGGTGCGGCGGATCGTGTCGGCGAAGGCGGTGATGCGCTCGGGCTCGCGCTCGGACAGGAGCAAGAGCCCGTACTGGTCGCCGGCAAGCCGCGCGAGCGTGTCCTGCGGCTTGAGCAGCCGGCCGAGACGGCGCGCCAAGGTGAGCAGGATCGAATCGCCGACCGCGACTCCGACCGAATCGTTGACCTTCTTGAAGCCGTCGAGATCGATCACGATCACGGTCGGCCGGATGGAGGCGTCGCCGCGGGCGAACGACAGGGCCGCTTCCAGGCGGTCGAGGAACAGCTCGCGGTTCGGCAAGCCGGTGAGATTGTCGTGCACGGCGTCGTGCAGCAGGCGCTCCTCGGCGTTCTTGAACTCGGTTACGTCGGTGAGCGTGCCGACCATGCGCACCACCTCGCCGTCGGATCCGACCACCGGCCGCGCCTTCAGGGCGAACCACAGGTAATGGCCGTCGTGTGTGCGTAGCCGCACGTCGAGGGAGAGCCGGCCGCGGCGCTGATCGATGATGCCGTCGAGCGCCGCCTTGAACCGGTCGCGGTCGTGCGGGTGCAGCACGTCGAGCCAGCGCGCGGCGGAGCTTTCCAAGGTGCCGCGCTTGAGCCCGAGCAGGTGTTCGGTTTCCGGGCTGGTGAACACCTTGTCGGAGGCGACGTCCCAGTCCCAGATCAGGTCGCCGGCCCCGGTGAGCGCCAGCGCGCGGCGCTCGACGTCCGACACGATCGCGGTCGTGATGCCGCCGGCGAACGCGTGCTGCATCACCGTGAACCCGATCAGCATCACGATCAGCACGAGCCCGCCCAACAGCGCCGGCGCGATGATGTCGTTGGTCACGATGCCGGTGACGGCGAGGGTGGCCGCGAACACCCAGGTCACCAGCAGGATCCAGGTCGGGATGAGCAGCACCGCGCGGTCGAAGCCGTGGGTCGCGAGGTAGACGACGAGGCCGAGGCCGGCGACCGCGATCAAAGCGAGCGAGATGCGTGCGATGCCGGAGGCGACCGGCGGGTCGAACAGCGCGAGTCCGACCAGCGCGCCGAGGAAGATCAGCCAGCCGGCGGTGATGTGGGCGTAGCGCACGTGCCAGCGGTTGAGGTTGAGATAGGCGAACAGGAACACCAACAGCGTCGCCGCCAGGATCGCCTCGCCGGAGGCGCGCCACACGCGTTCGGCGTCGATCGACAGGTTGAAGACCTTGCCCCAGAAGCCGAAGTCGGTGCCGATGTAGGCGAGCACCGCCCAGCCGAGCGCGGCCGAGGCGGGGAACATGATGCTGCTCTTGACCACGAACAGGATGGTGAGGAAGAGCGCCAGCAGCCCGGCTATGCCGATGACGATGCCGAAATAGAGCGTGAAGCTGTTGACCTTGTCCTTGTAGGATTCCGGCTCCCACAAATAGAGCTGCGGCAGCTTGTCGGCGCGCGACTCGGCGACGAAGGTGATGACGGCGCCGGGATCGAGGGTGATGCGGAAAATGTCGGCGGTGGCGCTGTCCTGGCGCTCGGGCGGATCGCCGGTCGAAGGCGTGAGGTTGACGAGGCGCGAGGAGCCGAGGTCGGGCCACAGCAGGCCGGAGCCGACCATGCGGTAGCGCGGCGCCACCAGCAGCCGGTCGACCTGGTCGGTGCCGTTGTTGGCGAGCGCAAACACCACCCAATAGGGACTGGCTTCGCGCGAGCGCACCTCGATGCGGCGCACGATGCCTTCCGCGTCCGCCGCGGTCGATACCTGGACGCGGTCGCCTTCGCCCTTGGGATGCTCCAGCGCATCGGTGAGGTCGATGGCCGGTGCGTCGACACTGACGTTCACGGCGTCGAGCGCGCGCGCAGCCGAGGGCAGGAACGTCGCGACGATGACCATCGCGGCCCAAACTGCGGCGCGGCAATGACGCAAACGACGCCCTCCCGACTGACGAAAACCCATTAGAGCATTTTCCGCAAACCCCGGCAGGGGTTTTCGGGAGAAAATGCGACCAAATAAGGATTCCGGCCCGCGCTTCCCATTCCCCCGTCCTGCGAACGGGTTCTCCACTACCTGCTTGCCGCCGCTTTCGCCAGCGCGTGAACCCCGCGCTCCGCCTTGTTGTCGTCAAATTGGTTAATGTCGGCGCGGTTCATTGGCTTGGCGCACCGGACCCCTGCGGAGCGCCGCCGGGCGGCACCGCCCGGTTTAGCCGGCGGTCGCTTTGCCGCAGCGCCTGCTGTTGCAACCGCCCGTCGCGGTCGGCCGCCAACAGCGCGTGCATCGCCGCGTAGTACTGGTCGGTATCGTAGCTCACCAGGATCAGGTCGATGCCCGCATTGATGGCTTCGACGCTCGCGCCGGCGATGCCCTCGCGACTGCGATAAACCGCACCCATGCTGAAGTCGTCGGTGATCAGCACGCCATCGTAACGCCAGGTCCCGCGCAGCAGGTCGCCGACGACCGGACGCGAAAACGAAACCGGGTGGGTGCGGTCGAAGGTGTCGAGGGTGACATGGCCGAGCATCATGAATGCCTGGGGACGCCCCATAAGGGCGCGGAACGGGACCCAGTCGGTGCGCTCCAACTCGCTCGTCGCGACCGCGAGGCTGGCGCCGCCGCGGTGGGTGTCCGCGAACACGCGCCCGAGGCCGGGGAAATGCTTGAGCGTGCAGCGCACGCCGGCCTCCCATAATCCGTCGCAATAGGCACCCCCCGTCTCGGCAACCACGCCGGGATCGGCGGAGATGGCGCGCTGATGGATGCGGGTGAGGCGGTCGTCGGGATTGACGAGGCCGCGGTCCAAATCGATGACCGGCGCGAAGTTCAGGTTGACCCCGAGATCGGCGAGCTCGCGCCCCTGCGCGAGCGCGAACTGCCGCATCGCCGCCGGGCGCTCGGCCGGATCGGAATGGCGCGCGAGGATCTCGGAGAGAAGCGGCGGCCGCGCCAGCGGCGGCGACAGGCGCGACACGTCGCCGCCCTCCTGGTCGGCCGCGATCCACAGCGGCGGCACGTTCTGGCCATGCCGGATGTCCTGCAAGGTTGCGACCAGCTGCTTGACCTCGGCCGCTGACAGTCCGCGTACGTTGCGGGCTGCAATGAACACGCCGGCGACGGCGCGGCGGCGGATCAGTGCGCGGATTTCGTCGAGATCGTCGTATCCGACGATCAGGTGCCGTCCGAGCTTTTCGAGTTCCTCCGCATCGGCATCGAGAACCTGCTGGCGGATCACGCGGAA
>DASPVJ010000327.1:0-2565 GCA_035622435.1 Xanthobacteraceae bacterium
TTCACCCTCGACGAACGCCTGGGCAAGGCCAGCTTCTGGTGCTGGCTGATCGGCTTCTATCTCGCCTTCATGCCGCTTTATCAGCTGGGCCTGATGGGCATGACCCGGCGCCTGCAGCACATCCCCGATCCGAGCTGGCAGCCGCTGCTGCTGGTCGCCGAGGTCGGGGCCGTCGTCATTTTCTTCGGCATCCTCTGCCAGGTCGCGCAGCTCTATGTCAGCATCCGCACGCGCGAGCGCCGCCGCGACCTGAGCGGCGACCCGTGGAACGGTCGAACCCTGGAGTGGTCGACCTCCTCGCCGCCGCCGGCCTACAATTTTGCGGTGCTGCCCAGGGTCGAGACGATCGATGCGTTCTGGCACATGAAGCGCATCGGGCGCCCCCCGGTCGCGCCGGCCTATGAAGCGATCGAAATGCCGCACAACAGCCCGGCCGGGTTCATTACCGCTTTCTTTGCGGTGGTCATGGGGTTTTCCCTGATCTGGCAGATCTGGTGGTTGGCGATCCTCGGCTTCCTCGCCGCCGCCATCGTGGTGCTGATCGCCGGCTGGAGCATCGAGCGCGAGCACGAAATCTCCGCCGCCGAAGTCGCGCAAATGGAGCGCGCCCGGTGAGGTGAGGCAGCCGCATGGCGATCGAAGCAATCGATACGGCTTTAACCGCGGTTCCAACCGAACTCGCGCGCGGCCGCGGCGGCGGGGGGCCGGCGCCGAAGCGGATCGTCGTCGCTTACGGGTTCTGGATCTTCATCCTCAGCGACATGGTCATGTTCTCGGCGCTGTTCGCCGCCTATGCCGTCCTGCGCGGCAATACCGCCAACGGGCCGACCGCAGGCGAGCTGTTCAATCTCCGCAACGTCTTCATCGAGACGATGTGTCTGCTGCTGTCGAGCTACACGTGCGGGCTCGGGGCGTTGTCCGCCGAGCGGCGGCATCCGGCGCGCTTCCTGATCTTCGCGGCTGTCACGTTCGTGCTCGGTGCGGCCTTTCTGACCATCGAGGCCACGGAATTTGCCGGCATGGTGGCGAAGGGTGCCGGGCCCTCGCGCAGCGCCTTTCTGTCCGCCTTCTTCACCCTGGTCGGCACGCACGGCGTCCACGTCACCGGCGGCTTGATCGCGCTCATCTATCTGGCGGCCCAGGCGATCGCCAAGGGCCTGCGCGCCGCCGTGCTGCGGCGGCTGTTGTGCTGGAGCCTGTTCTGGCACGCGCTGGACATCGTCTGGGTCGGAGTTTTCACGCTGGTCTATCTGATGGGAGATCGCTGATGGACGGTCACGAGCGCGTGTTCGACGACCGCACGCCGGGCGTCGAGGAGCATGAGCCTACGGCCAGCTATCTGTCGTACACGGCGGGGCTGGGGCTCGCGGTCGTGGCCACGGTCGCCTCGTTCGTCGTAGCGCAGACCGACCTGCTCTGGCCGCCGGGCATTCCGGTCGGGCTGGTCGTACTCGCCTTCGCGCAGATCGGCATTCACCTCGTCTTCTTCCTGCATCTGGGCAGCGGCCCCGACAGCACGAACAATATTCTGGCCCTCGCCTTCGGCGTGCTGATCGCCTTTCTCGTCATTGCCGGCTCGGTGTGGATCATCGCCAATCTCAACAGCAACATGATGCCGATGCCCGGGCCTTGAGGCGGCAGGAGCGGAATTGCGCTTCGCTGTCCGCGTGACCGTGACAGCGAGGGCGGCGAGGAGTATCGACACGTGAAATACTGGATCGACACCGAATTCATCGCCAGACCCTACACCATCGATCTCGTCAGCATCGGTCTCGTCGCCGAGGACGGCCGCGAGTTCTACGCCGAGAGCAGCGAGGTCGATTGGTCGAAGGCAAGTCTGTGGACCTTGGAGAACGTGCGCCCGCAACTCGACGGCAAGGGCATGCGGCGCGAGGACATCGGCTATGCCCTGCGCCAATTCACCGATGGGGACGAGCATCCGGTGTTCTGGGGCTATTTCCCCGCCTATGACTGGGTCGCGTTCAGTTGGTTGTTCGGAAGCATGGATGAGCTGCCGTTCCACTATCCGCAGCTTTGTCTGGACATCAAACAGTGGGCGATCGAACTGGGCGATCCGGAATTGCCGCACCAGCCGGGCGCCCGCCACCACGCGCTCTGCGACGCCCGCTGGACGCGGGATGCCTGGGCGTTTCTCGCTCGCCTCGATCCTGCCGCCGGCGAGCGGCGGGCGACCGGCCGCAAGAACCCGGACCGGTCGTAGCGTGCCCCTGCAATATCAGCGCGCGGTGCACGCCCAGCAACTGATGCTGCAGCCGCCGCTCGCCTCGTCTTTGCAATTCGACATGGCGATGCTTTCGGCTTCGCCGCGGCTCGACGCCCAACCGGTGCCGTAGGCGTGGCCGTTCCCGGTGGCGAGCGCGCCGCAGGCGTTCACGAACCACAGGACCACCGTGCAGCCGCGATCGTCGCAATTCTCGCGCGCCTGCGCCTCCGCCGCAGCGCGGGAGTCGTAATCATAGGAGAACCCGTAACTTCCGGTGCTTTGCGAGTAGGCAATGGCGCCATAATGGTCGTCGGCGAGCGCCGTCGTCGACCATGACAAGA
>DASPVJ010000328.1:0-2782 GCA_035622435.1 Xanthobacteraceae bacterium
CAGGATCGCGTCCTTCGGCATCCAGGCGGCGACGTCGCGCAACGCCCGGAAATAATTGGCCGGGGCCGCGTCGTCGTCGATCTGCGGCTTGATCGTCGCCGCGTTCTCGGTCGACTTCTTGGTGATCGCCTGCCGCCAGGCGGAGTCCTTCGGATGGAACCACTGGCGGCTCTTGAGCGCCTGGTTGAGCTGGCCGACGATCGCCTTGCCGTCGCCCACCAGCGCCACTTCGGTCGGCTTGTTATGGCCGATCTCCTCGGGCGCGATGTCGAGCTGGATGACCTTGACGTCCTTGGCGTAGCGCGGCGGCTGGCCGAAGTGGAAGATCCAGTTGAACCGCGCGCCCATCAGGAAGACGACGTCGGCCTGCTGCAGCGCCAGGGTGCGCGCCGCCGCGACCGAGAGCGGATGGTCGTCCGGCAGCACGCCCTTGCCCATCGGCGAGCGCAGGAACGGCAGTTGCGTGCGCTCGATGAAGGCGCGCACTTCGTCCTCGGCGCGCGACCAGGCCATGCCCTTGCCGACGAGAACGAGCGGCCGCTCGGCGCGCTCCAGCAGGTTGAGCGCCGCCTCGACGTTCTCCAGCGGCGCCACCATGCGCGGCGGCTCGGGCGCGCGCTCGACCTGGACGACTTTGTCGGCGTCGCATTTGCCGGAGATGATGTCGTCGGGCACGTCGAGATAGGTGGCGCCCGGGCGGCCGTAGATCGCGTGCCGGGTCGCCATCTCGATGTAATAGGGGATGCGCTGCACGCTCTCGATGCCGTGGGCGAATTTGCAGAACGGCGAGGCGATCAGCACCTGGCGCTCTTCCTGGAAGGCGCCCATGCCGCCGCGATAGGTCTCCGAGGCGCCGCCGAGCAGGATCATCGGCCAGCAGTTCTGCTGGGCGTTGGCGAGGCCGGCGAGACCGTGCACCACGCCCGGGCCGGTCACGGTGATGCAGGCGCCGGGGCGGCCGGTCATGTAGCCGTAGGCCTGCGCCGCGTAGGAGGCGGCCTGCTCGTTGCGCATGCCGATATAGGCGACGCCTTCCCTCTGCGCGGCGGCGGCGATCGGGGTGACCGGAAACCCGACCACTCCGAACAGGTGGTCGATGCCCTGCTGCTTGAGGCTCCGCGCGATCAGGGTAGCGCCGTCGACTTCGCCCATGCTTTCCTCCTCGTGACCGGACGACTTGAGCCGCCACATTACGCATTGATGGCGGGGCCGCGAAAGGGGGGTGGCGGGCGGAAATGGCTGCCATGCGCCCGGCATCGCCAGCGGCGACCCGCTACGACAGCAGACGGGCTTTCTGGCCTTGCGCCGCCATCAGCTTTACGGCGTCCCGGTCGAAAGAAACGAAGGTTTCCGCGCCGAGCCAACTTCCCTCGTAGGCGATGACGCCGTCGGCAAAGTCGCCGCCCACGTCCAGCAGCGCCAACCCCGCTTCCGCCGCCGGCCGGTTCACCACGACATTGCCGGCGTTCATCAGTCGCCGGATCGCTTCCGCTATCTCGGCCGCGGGGATTTTGTAGCCCTGCAACAGCACCCAGACCAACTCGCACAGCGCCGGCAGCGCCAGCGCAACGACGTCCGCTTTCGCCAACTCCGCCTGAGCGATCTTGCTTTGCCGCGCGTCGTCGCCGGCGATCGCCCGCACCAGGACGTTGGTATCGGCGGTCATTTTCATCGCCGGCCGGCCCAGCCGCGGGCGGCAATCCGGTTGATGTCCTTGATCGACAGAGACGGGCCGTTCTTGCGCTTGAGAAAGTTGAAGACATCGGAAATCTTGCCGGTCGGCCGCACCGCCTTCATCTCGACGCGGCCGTCCGGAAGCTTGTCGACGCTGATTTTCTCGCCTGGGTGCACGCCGAGATGCTGCAACAGGTCCTTGCGCAGCGTGACTTGCCCCTTGGCGGTGACGGTGAGCGTGCCCATGCAAATGACCTCGCGTTCAGGGGTGAACGTAAGGCAAAATATCCTTACTGTCCAGCCGCTCCGGGGCAGGATGCGAACGACCGGCTCCTCCGGGGGGCGGCAGAGCAACAAGTAGCCCGCATGAGCGCAGCGACATGCGGGAGCACCGCGTAGGAGAAAAGGACCCGGATATCCCCTCGCTTCCGCGAGGGTCATCCGGGCTACGCTGGCTGCGTAGGCTATCTAACTTCTGTCCGAGGGTTCACTTTTCAATTAGCTGCTTGGGATCATGTAGAATAATCTCTGGCCTCCCTCGATAGAGCCGTATGTCGCCTGTCACGCAAACGTTCTTGCCTTTAAGTGCCGTCTCCGGCGATCCGAATTTGGATCGATCGCTTCCCCAGATGACTGCGGTGAAGATCTGATCCGGGTATGGCTTGCCGAGGTTCAGAAAGGTCGGTTGGCCGTTGGATCGGGCGGCAAAGGTGGCTGAAGCGACCAGACCGCATACCGTAGCACTCTCGCCGACATGGCTGGCCGCTTCCTCGGGTGCGAGAGTGGCCGGATGGGCCACATCGGGCCATACCAGAAGCACCACCGCCGTGATGAACAGCCTCGATGACCACATGGCATAACCCGGCCGTAATACGCTTATGCCCTCGGGGCCGGCAGTGTCACGTGCCCGGAGGGCTCTCGACGCCTGCGATCTCCAAACATGTTGCGTCTGTCGCTGCGCGATCCTAATCCCGAGGCGCGTCGTTGAGAAGCCTGCGTGCGAGCATCAACTCGCTCTCGCGCCGGTCATCCGGGCTATCCCCTCCTCAGACACCATAGCGTCGAGTTGGATGATTCTCAGACCCGGCACCTCCGGCAGGCGCCGGTC
>DASPVJ010000329.1:0-10069 GCA_035622435.1 Xanthobacteraceae bacterium
CCAGGTGGCGATCTGGATGATGAACGGCACCTCGATCGTCAGCGCGGTGGCGCTGACCACGCCGCCGTCGTCCTGGCACATCGTCGATACCGCCGACTTCACCGGCAACGGCGATGACGACATCCTGTGGCAGAACAGCAACGGCACGCCGGGCATCTGGATCATGAACGGCACGACGATCGTCAGCGCGATCGCGCTGCCCAACCCCGGGTCGTCCTGGACGGTCGTCGGCACCGGCTACTTTTTCGGCAACGACATGGCCGACATCGTGCTGCAGAACAGCAGCGGCACGCCGATGATCTGGGAGATGAACGGCACCTCGATCGTCGCCGAGGTGACGCTGCCGACCCCGCCGTCGTCGTGGCACATCATCACCACCGGGGACTTCGGCAACGGCCAGTCCGACATCCTGTGGCAGAACACCGACGGTCAGGTGGCGATCTGGATGATGAACGGGACGTCGATCGCGAGCGCGGTGGCGCTGACGACGCCGCCGTCGTCCTGGCACATCGTCGGCACCGCCGACTTCACCGGCAACGGCATCGACGACATCCTGTGGCAGAACAGCGACGGCACGCCGGGCGTCTGGATCATGAACGGCACGACGATCGTCTCGGCGATCGCGCTGCCCAATCCCAACACGGATCCGCCGGCGCCGGCGGCGACGGCGCAAGCCGGCGGCCCCGTTCTAAACACGCCCCCCGCGGTCAACGGCAGCCCGGCGCCCCCCACGGTCAACGGCAGTCCGCCGGCTGGTCAGGGCACCGGTAACGGGACGTGGCCCGGGGGCTCCGGCGGCCAGTGGGCGAATTCGTTCCCCTCGTCGTCGGACCTGCTCTGGCAGGCTCCCGGCGCGGCCGGCCTCGGCGGCGGTTGGTCGTCGTCCCTCCTCGCCGGGACGACCGTCGCCAACGTCCCGCCGCTGGCCTTGCGCCACGGATGATACGAAATCCGGATAATCAGGTCGCTACGGCTCGCGCAGGCCCTCGTCGAACAGCCGCACGACCGGATCGAGCAAATAGGAAATGATGGTGCGCTTGCCGACGATGATCTCGGCGGTCGTGGTCATGCCCGGGATCAGGCGAAAATCCTTCGGCACGTCCTGCAGGGCGAGCGGCCCGAGCGTGATGCGGGCGCGGAAGAACGCCGGCTGGCCCTCCGGGTTCTTGGCGGTCGCCGCCGGCGTCGTGCCCTTGTCCGGCTGGAACGAATTCTCGGTGATCACCCGTACCCGGCCGGAGATGGTGCCGTGCCGCTGAAACGGCAGCGCGTCGAACTTGATGCGCACCTGATCGCCCACCCGCAGCCGCGCCACGTCGACGCTGTCGACGTCGACCTCGGCTTCGATCTCGTTGCCGCGCGGCACCAGGGTGACCAGCGGCTCGGCTTCCTTGGCGACCGAGCCGATCGAGCGCTGGCCCAGCTCGAGCACCACGCCGTCGGCGGGCGCGCGCAGCACCACCAGGCTGCGGCGGCGCTCGGCCGCGGCGAGCTTCTGCGTCTCGGTTGAAATCTGCTGCTGCAGCTGGGTCAGGCGCTCGCCCGCCTCCCGTACCCAGTTGTTGATGTATTTCTCCTTCTGCTCGCGCGCCGAGGCGAGCTGCGCTTCGAGTTCCTTCTCCTGGTTCTTCTTCTCGCCCAGCTGGTCGGTGAGCGAGAGCCGGTCGAGCCGCGACTGCAGCAGGTTGAGCCGCGAGCCGGCCGAGAGCTTGAACAATTCGTCGCGCATCCCCTCGACCTCGCTCACCACCTTGACCCGCTCCTCCAGGCCCGCCTGCGCGTTGCGGTTGGTCACCAGCGCCGCTTCGAGCTTGGCCGCGTCGGCGTCGGAGGCGGCGACCGCCGCGCGGTATTCCGCCTGGCGGTGGGCGTAAACCGCCGCCTGCAGCTTGAGGTATTTGGCCTCGAGCGGATTGCCGACCGCGGCGGGGGGGAACGGCTCGCCGTAGATTTCCGCCTCCAGGCGGCGCGCCTCCGCCATCATGCTGCCGAGGCGTTCCTGGTCGGCGATCTCCTCCGACTGGGTGAAGGTCGGATCGAGCGTGGCGAGCACCGTCCCCGCCTTCACGAAATCGCCCACGCCCACGTTGATCGAGTGGATCACCGCGGTTTCCAGCGGCTGCACGACCATCAGCGGATCGATCGTGATCAATTTCCCGCGCGCGGTGACCACGCGGTCGACCTGCGACACCGAGGCCCACAGCGCCACCGCGGCGACCAGCAGCACCACGACGTAGACCACGCTGCGCGCGAACCACGGCAGCCGGCGCTCCTCGATCATCATGGCGTCGGGCTGGAAATGCACCGCCGCGGGATCGACCCGCCCGGGCCGTCCCGCGCGGCGCCGGCGCGCGCGGCGCTCCCTCAGCGGAACGACCTGCTCTGCTTGTCCCATAGCCGCCGATACATCAGACAGGTTTCGAGTAGCCCGTCGTGCGGCCCGTTGCCGACGATCTGGCCCTTGTCGAGGACGATGATCATATCGCAGTTGCGCAGCGAGGACAGGCGGTGCGACACGATGATCGTGGTCTTGCCTTCGACGATCTTCGCCATGTTGTCCTGGATGATGACCTCGCTTTCCGGATCGAGCGCGCTCGTCGCCTCGTCGAGCAGCAGGATCGCCGGGCGGCGCACCAGCGCGCGGGCGATCGACAGGCGCTGCTTCTGCCCGCCGGACAGGTTGACGCCGCCCTCCTCCAACAGGGTGTCGTAGCCCTGCGGCAGGCGCTCGATGAACTCCTCGGCGCCGGCCTGGCGGGCGGCCCAGACGATTTCCTCGAACGCGGCGCCCGACTTGCCCGAGGCGATGTTGTCGCGGATGCTGCCGCGGAACAGGAAGCTGTCCTGCAGCACGACGCCCATGTGGCGGCGCAGGTGCACCTTGTCGAGTTCGCGGATGTCGTGGTCGTCGATGCGGATCAGGCCGCGCTGCACCGGATAGAGGCCCTGCACCAGCCGCACCAGGGTGCTCTTGCCCGAGCCGCTGCGGCCGACGATGCCGACCACCTGGCCGGGCTCGATCGCGAAGCCGACCCGGTCGAGCGCCTGCACCGGCGAGGTGCCGTAGCTGAAGCTCACGTCGTCGAAGGAGAGCTTGCCGCGGATCGGCGGGCGCAGGCCGCGCGCCAGGCCGGGCTCGGAGGGCGCGTTCATGATGTTGCCGAGCATGCGCACGGACAGCGCCACTTCCTGGAACTCGTTGATCAGCGCGGTGATCTGCACCAGCGGGCCGGTCACCCGCCCGGCGAGAATCTGGAACGCCACCAGCGCGCCGATCGAGAGTTCCCCCTTGAAGATCAGGGTCACGCCGATCCAGATCACCGCGACCGTCATCAGCTTCTCGATGCCCTGGGAGATGGTGCGCGCGCCGGCGGAGATGCGGCCGACTTCGATGCGGCGCTCGACCGAGTTGGCCGAGCTCTGGTCCCACGCCTTCGATTGCGCCGGCTCCAGGCCGAGCGATTTGACCGTGTTGATGCCGTGGATCGCCTCGATCAGCAGGCCCTGGCGCTCGCCCTCGGCGCGATAGAGCTCCTGCAGGCGGCGGCGGAACGGCCCCGACAGGAAGCCGATGATGCCGGCGATCAGCGTGGCGCAGAACAGCACCACCATGGTCAGCGCCACGCTGTAGTAGAGCAGGATCGGCACGAACACGAACAGCGCGGTCGCGTCGAGTATGGTCAAGAGCAGGCGGCCCGACAGGAACTCGCGGATGCGCTGGTCCTGCTGCATGTGCTTGCTGATGACGCCGGCGAGGTTGCGCTCGAAGAAATCGACCGGCAAGGCCAAGAGCTTGGCGAAGATCGTGCTGGCGAGCCGCATGTCGATCTTGCTGGTGGCGTAGAGCAGGATGTAGCTGCGCGCGTAGTTGAGCACGATCTCGAAGGCGATGGCGCAGCACACGCCGATGATCAGCACCGTCATCGTCGCCTCGACCTTGTGGACGACGACGCGGTCGATCATCAGCTGGAAGAAGATCGGCGTGGCGAGCGCCAGCGCGTGCAGGGTGAGCGCCGCCAGCGCCACGTCGCCGAACGCCCGCTTCTGGCGCAGGAACTCGGGGATGAACCAGCGCAGGCTGAACGGCTGGCCGGCGTCGGCGAGCGCGTACTTGCGCTTGATGAGGATGACGCGGCCGTCCCACTGCTCGTGCGCCTTGTCGGCGTCCCAGAACTGGAACCCGAGCTGCGGCGCCCGCGGGTCGCGGATCACGATTTCGGTCGTCTCCGCCGTCTCCTTGATGCCGGAAAGGACCACCGCCTCGCCGTCGCGCAGCACCAGGATCGCCGGCAGCGCCTGGCCGAGGCGGCGCAGCCGCTCGAAGGAGAGGCGCACGAGCTTGGCGTTCAGCTCGATTTTGCGCGCAACCTGGACGAGATGGGCCGGCTGCACCCCCTCGGCCCCGGGCGCCGCCAGCTGGACGAGCTGCATCTCGGTGTAGTCGAGCCCATGGAAGCGCGCGATCGCGGTCAGGCAGGAAATCCCCGACATGAGCGGCTGCGGCGCGGCAATGGCGGCGGCCTGGGGCGGGGCAATATTCATGCGGCGATTTTTACGATTTGCCCCTGCTTTGGTCAAAGCTTGCGGCCGCGCAGCGACAAATTTTGCTGCCTAAGGATTAGAACGGTTGCCCGATACGGCCGGTTCTTGACCGGGCGCCGCGCTTAATGTAGTACATGTCCTACATTGCACGGAGAGGGTCATGAGAACCGTGAGCGCGCGCGATGCCAACCATGGGTTCTCGGACCTGCTCTCGAAGGTCGAGCGCGGCGAGGAAGTCCTCATCACCAAGCGGGGGCGGCCGGTCGCGGTCTTGTCCCCCTACCGTCCGGCGGCGCTGACGGCGGAGCGGCAAGCCGCGATCGGGCACGCGATTGCGGTCATGGCCAAAGGCCTGCCGTGGGGCGAGGCTTGGCGAAGGTTCACCCGCGACGACATGCATGAGCGATGATCGTCAGCTTCGACACCAACGTTCTCGTCTACGCCACGGCTCCCGCTTCGGTGAAGGCCGATCGGGCACGCGACGTGATCGCCCGGGGCATGCGCGGCGGAGAGAACGTGTTGCTGCTGCAAACCCTTGCGGAATTCGCCAACGTCGCCATCCGCAAAGCCGGCATGCCGCTCGATGACGCCCGTACGGCGATCGACGCATGGCGTGCTGTCCTTCCGGTGTACGCGGCGGAGGAGAGCGATCTCGCGGCGGCGCTCGCCGCCGCGAAGGCCCATCGACTGGCATTCTGGGATGCGATGCTATGGGCCACGGCGCGCCGGATCGGCGTGCGCTGTTTCCTCACCGAGGATCTGCACGACGGCCTTGCATTGGACGGGGTGCGGTTCGTCAATCCGTTCGACCCGGCGAACGACCGGCTGATCGACGACATCCTGCCGCTACCCGATGACGGAGGACAGACGACGCAAGACGGATAAGATTCCGCGCGTGAACGTCCGTCGTCTGCCGCCCACCCTCGTCATGCGAGAGGGCGTGAAACAAGTTGCCACACCCCCGCTCTTTCTGGATCGTGTGAGGCATCGGAACGCCGATCCGGACGGGGCTGCAGGCAGGCCCCGGCGCCGCATCTCGCTTCGCACCGCGTGGCCGCCGCGTGATACCGCCGCCTGTAATCTATTGATTCAATTCGTGTTCGCCGGCCTTTGGCGGGCGCGGTCGCCAGCGGCGGCGGGCCGTGCTAGAGGGTGACGCGGAACGTGGGGTGGGGACCCAAAAATCATGCTCCGGGAACAACCGGAGGCAGGCGACGGGCGTGCGAAGCGAACCTGGGGGCCGGGGCGAGATGGGGCCAGCTGCGAGGAATAGCGCCGGGCGCCCGTTGCGCGTCGGCGTGGTCGGCGTCGGCGTGATGGGCTCGAACCACGCCCGCGTGCTGGCCGAGCTTCCCGGCGTCGCGTTCGTCGGCGTCGCCGATCCGGACCGCGCCCAGGCGCGCTCGGTCGCGCAGGCGCTGAGCTGCGCCGAGGTGGCCGATTTCGCCTCCCTCATCGACGCCGGCCTCGACGCCGTCACCATCGCGGCGCCCACCCACCTGCACCACGAGATCGCGCTCGCTGCGATCGCCCGCGGCGTCCACGTGCTGGTCGAGAAGCCGATCGCCTCGACCATCGAGGAGGGGCACGCCATCGTCGCCGCCGCGCGGCGCGCCGGCGTCACCCTGATGGTCGGCCACGTCGAGCGGTTCAATCCGGCGGTGCAGGCGATCAAGGACGCGTTGCGCGGCGAGGACATCCTGTCGATCGCCATCACCCGGGTCGGCCCGTTCCCGCCGCGCATGTCGAACGTCGGCGTCGTCATCGACCTCGCGGTGCACGACATCGATTTGATCCGCTGGTTCACCGATTCCGACATCGTCGAGGTGCAGCCGCAGCTCTCCAGCGCCGTCGCCGAGCGCGAGGACATCGCGCTCTTGCAGTTTCGCACCGCCTCCGGCGTGCTCGCCCACATCAACACCAACTGGCTGACCCCGTTCAAGGCGCGCAACGTGCAGGTCGCGACCCGCCGCAAGTACGTGATGGCGGATCTCCTCACCCGCGAGGTCACCGAGTGCTTCGGCTTCCAACCGGACGGCGCCTATTCCATGCGCCACCTGCCGGTCGGCCACGCCGAGCCGCTGCGCAGCGAAATCGCCGCCTTCCTCGCCGCCATCCGCACCGGCGCCGCACCGGCGGTGACCGGCGAGGAGGGGGTGGCGAGCCTCGAGATCGCCATGCGCTGCCTGCGCGGGCGCACCGTCGAGGCGATGCCGCGGCGCAAGGGCCCGCGCCGGGTCGTCGGTTAGAGCATTTTCCGGAAAAGTGGGTACCGGTTTTCCGCAGAAAATGCGACAAACTTAAAAGAGTAGCGCATGATGCCGAAAAGCGGGTACGGTTTTCAGAAAACAATCATGCTCCGACAATAGCGGCATTTTCCGGAAAAGCGGGCGCCGTTTTTCCGGCAAGACGATGCGACCAAACAAAGCATCCTTATGAACCAGCAGCCCCGCTTTGCGCCGATCCCCTTCGTCGACGTCGCCGCCCAGCGCCGGCGCCTCGGCGCACGCATCGACGAGGCGATCGCGCGGGTGCTCGCGCACTGCCAGTTCATCATGGGCCCGGAGGTTGGCGCGCTCGAAGCGCAGCTCGCCGCCTTCTGCGGTGCGCGCCACGCGCTCGGCTGCGCCAGCGGCACGGACGCGCTGCTCATCGCCCTGATGGCCAAGGGCATCGGGCCCGGCGACGCGGTGATCTGCCCGGCCTTCACCTTCTGCGCCTCCGCCGAGGCGGTGGCGCTCATCGGCGCGACGCCGGTGTTCGCCGACGTCGAGGAGGCGACGTTCAATCTCGATGCCGCCGGCATCGAACCGGCGCTCGCCGCCGCCCGGCGGCACGGGCTCGAGGCGAAGGCGGTGATGACCGTCGACCTGTTCGGCCTGCCGGCCGACTACGACGCGATCGCGCCGATCGCCGCCGCGCACGGTCTCGCCGTCATCGCCGACGCGGCGCAGTCGTTCGGCGCGGCCTACCGCGGCCGCCGCGTCGGCGCGCTCGCGCCGGTCACCACCACCAGCTTCTTTCCCTCGAAGCCCTTGAGCTGCTACGGCGACGGCGGCGCCGTGTTCACCGACGACGACGATCTCGCCGCCGTCATGCGCAGCCTGCGCATCCACGGCCAGGGCGCCGACAAGTACGACAACGTGCGCATCGGCATCAACGGCCGCCTCGACACGGTCCAGGCCGCGGTGCTGATCGAGAAGCTCGCGATCTTCGCCGAGGAGCTTGCCGCGCGCGAGCGCATCGCGTGCCGCTACGACGAGGGCCTGCGCGACGTCGTCGTCGTGCCGCGGGTGCCGGCGGGCGCAACGTCGATCTGGGCGCTCTACACCGTTCGCCTGGCGCCGGGCGTGCGCGACGGCGTCATGGCGGCGCTCGCGGCGCAAGGCATTGCGACCGGCGCCTATTATCCCAAGCCGCTCAACCGCCAGCCCGCCTACCGGCACTATCCGGTCGCCGGCAACGGCCTGCCGGCGACCGAGCGCCTCGCCGCGGAGGTGCTCAGCCTGCCCATGCACGCCTACCTCGACGCGGCGACCCAGGACCGCGTGATCGCAGGCTTGCGCGGGGCGCTCGGGCGGTGAGGCGGGCGGGAGCGGCGCGCCGGCGCGCCACCCCGCATTCGCGAGAGCCTCACAGCGAGCGCAGGAAGTTGAGCAGCGCCTGCTTCGCGTTGTTCGGCAGCGCGTTGAAGTTGGCGATCACCCTGTTGGCCTCCGAGCCGGCGCTCGCGTGCGCCTCGATCGCCTGCAGGAGGTCGGTCGTGCGCCCGTCATGCAGGAAGAACAGCCGTTGGCCGATGCCCCACAGCGGCGCCGAGCGGAACTCGAAGCCGTTGGCATTGCCCTGGGTGATGCCGTCCGCGAGGCCTTCGCCCATGTTGTGAACCGCGAAGTCGGAGAACGGGCTGAAGGTCACGCCGCTCTGTCCGGTGAACGCGCTCGGGCCGGTCTTGAAGTTCTGCGTGTGGCATCCCACGCAGCCGATGGCGACGAACACCTGCTGGCCGAACGCGGTGTGCGGATATGCGCTCGGCGCCGCCGTCGGCGGCGCGGACAGCCGCATGAACGCCGCGAAGTTGACGATGTCCTGGTTGAAGTTCGTCACCTCCAACGAAACCGTCGCATTGCCGACCGAGCCGTCCGGATTCGTCAGGTTGGTGGTGCTCTCCGGCGTCGGGTTGGTGGCGCAGTTCGGGTCGGTCTCCCGCTCGTTCGGGAAGTTGTCGTTGGTCACCCCCATCTCGACGTTGTAGGCCTCGCCGGCGAAGATCAGCAGCGACTTGTTCTGCGCCTTCCACCCGAACTTGGTGATGGTGCCGTCGTTGCCGCTGGTGTTGAAGTGGCCGCCGATGCCGAGCGCCGCCTTCAGCGGCGCATTGGCGTTGAACGACAGCATGAGCTGGGCGTCGTTGAGGTTATCGACCAGGCCGGCGCCGAACAGCGGCGTCGGGATGCGGAAGATGACGTTGTTCTGCGCCAGCGCCTGGGCGAAGTTCGGCTGCGCCAGCTTGCAGGCGGCCGGCGCTCCCACCGCCGGCGTGACGACGAACAGGTCATGCACCCCGCCGTCCGGCGTCCCGTCCGGATTCCTGACGAAGCGCGCCTCGCGGATGGGGCCGCTCGCCGTGACGAACGAGGGGACCGTGTTGGGCGGCCCCAGCAGCGCGGCAAACGCGACCTGCGGGTTGGTGGACGGACTCGAGCCGCCGACCGCCGGCTGGATATGGCAGCCGGAGCATTGGTTGAGATTCATGCGCGGGCCCAGCCCGGTCTGGAACGTCTCGACCTCCTGGAAGTTGGTCCGCGCCGCCGCGAAGAACGCCAGTTCGTTCGTCCCGAGTCCCGGCAGCGGCCCGCCCGCCCCGGGCGGCCCTTGCCGCGGTCCCGGATCGGTTTGCGCGAACGCCGTCGGCGCCCACAGGACTGCGGCCACGAGCACAGCAATTGTTCTCATAGGGAGCCTCCGAGATGCGAGCCGGCGAACCGGCTCTGGGTGACCGGTCGTTGGCGGGCAATCGTCAGGGCGTGGAGGAAAGAGATCCGGTCGCAAGCGCGGGCGTGCACGGCCTCGCTTGTCGACGGACGCAGTGGTGTTCGTCGCCCCGGTGCGCTTTCGAACGCACAAGCCCGATTTTTCAGGCTTGCTATTTAAAGACCAGGAACCTGTCCAAAATGGGGTAGAAATGCCACAATCCACAACTGGCCACCAAATTTTTGCATGCCGATTGAATTGCTCGAGCCGACTGACGTTGCGTCACGCGCGGCACGCGGCTGCAGCTGGAACCAAACAAGACGGTCGAACCCTTTGTGCCGTCGGCAATTAAAACGAGAGCGCACGCAGCGCCGCGTCGTAACCTTACGCGTGTGGTTCAATTAACAACCGTGAACCGGGGTTTCGATTCGCGCGAGGACGATTCCCGGCCGGAGCGTGTGGATAGGGTCGGGTCGCGGCGCGCTTCGCGATTCGGCGACTCTCGACGCTCACGCCGCCTTTCGCGTTCCGCGCGCGAACGCCGGCGCCGCGA
>DASPVJ010000330.1:0-2844 GCA_035622435.1 Xanthobacteraceae bacterium
TCGTAGCCGAAGAGATTCGAGAAGAAGTTGTTGCTCCACGTCGTCGGCGTCGTCGACCAGATGACCTCCGGGCCGCCGGTGATCGTGTCGCCCCCTTTGCCGGTGCCGAACTTGCTCGTCCAGCCGAGGCCCTGCTCCTCGATGCCGGCGGCTTCCGGCGCCGGGCCCACCAAGGTCGCGTCGCCGGCGCCATGGGTTTTGCCGAAGGTGTGACCGCCGGCAATCAGCGCGACCGTCTCCTCGTCGTTCATCGCCATGCGGCGGAACGTCTCGCGGATGTCGCGCGCCGCGGCGAGCGGATCCGGCTTGCCGTTCGGCCCTTCCGGGTTGACGTAGATCAGGCCCATCTGCACGGCGGCGAGCGGGTTCTCAAGGTCGCGCTCGCCGCTGTAGCGCTCGTCCGCCAGCCACGCGCCTTCGGGGCCCCAGTCGGTGTCCTCGGGCTCCCAGACATCCGCGCGCCCGCCGCCGAAACCGAAGGTCTTGAAGCCCATCGATTCGAGCGCGACGTTGCCCGCGAGAATCATGAGGTCGGCCCAGGAGATCTTGCGGCCGTATTTCTGCTTGATCGGCCACAGCAGCCGGCGCGCCTTGTCGAGGTTGGCGTTGTCCGGCCAGCTGTTGAGCGGCGCGAAGCGCTGCTGGCCGGCGCCGGCGCCGCCGCGGCCGTCGCCGATGCGGTAGGTGCCGGCGCTGTGCCACGCCATGCGAATGAACAGCGGCCCGTAGTGGCCATAGTCGGCCGGCCACCAATCCTGCGAGTCCGTCATCAGGGCATGCAGGTCCGCGATCACGGCGTTGAGGTCGAGGCGCTTGAACTCCTTGGCGTAGTCGAACGCCTCGCCCATCGGATCGGACAGGGCGGAGTGCCGGTGGAGAACCTGCAGGTCGAGCTGGTTCGGCCACCAGTCGCGGTTGGTGCGGGCGCGGGTCGCGCCGGCGAACGGGCACAGGGTTACGTCATTCATGATTGCACCCATTGATTGTTCAGGTGCCGACACCCTACGCCTCGCGGCCCATCAGGGGAAATTTGCTTTAATGATATGGTCGATAAGTATTTCTGATCGCAATGTCCTTTGAGGGCTCCCGGCCGAAGTTAAAGTCCACCGCTCGAGGCGATGCAGCGGGTACCGGGAGGATACGCGGCGTGAGCGAACAAACGCCCGAATATGGCCTCGACGCTCCGGGAGTCATTCGCGCGCTGTTCATCGGCGGATTAGCTGCGGCGATCGTCGGTTCCTTTCTCGTGGGCCGGGATCTGGGCCGGCAGGCGGCGCCCGCCGTCGGCATCGCCTACACGGTGCAAATTTTCGGCATCGGTTGTCTGATCGCCGCCTGTCTCATGTTCGTCAGCAGCCGGTTCGGGAAATTGCGCGCGCGCGATCGCCTGCTCGCGCGCTTGCAGCTGCGCGGAGACGAAGCCGTACTCGATGTCGGCTGCGGTCACGGGCTGCTGCTCATTGGCGCGGCGAAGCTGTTGCCGCGAGGCCGCGCCGTCGGCATCGATCTGTGGTCTCAGGTCGATCAGTCCGACAATAGGCGTGAAGCCACGCTGAGAAATGCCGCGCTCGAGGGGGTCGCGCAACGAGTGAGCGTTCACGACGCCGACATGCGCAAGTTGCCCTTCGGCGACTGCGCTTTCGATGCCGCGGTCGCGCACTTCGCCATCCACAACGTTCGTTCCCGCCAAGGACGCCGCGAAGCCGTGCGTGAAATCGTGCGCACCCTCGACCACGGCGGCCAGGTGGCCATTTCCGACCTGACCGGCGTCGGCCTCTACGCCGACGAGTTGCGCAAATCGGGGATGAGCGACGTGAAGGTCTCCGGCCCGAGTTTTTGGACGTTTCCTCCCGCTCGCACGGTGACGGCAAGAAAGCCGCCGCTGCCGGCCTGAATCTTGCGGTGCACGGCCGCGCGGCCGCGCGGCGGAACAAAGCCATCACGCTTTAGCCCCGCGCGCGGGAGGCGAGGGCGTCGAGCGCCGGCGCGCGCTCGACCGGTTGGGCGAACAGGTCGACCAGGCAAGCCTTGAAGTGCAGGTGGCACTCGCAGCTCGCGCGCTTGAGTTTCTCCCGGTTGGCGATTTGCATCGAGCCGCGGGCACAGACGATCACGCCCGCCGCTTCGAGTTGCCCGAGCGCGAGGTTGACGGTGGTGCGCTGGACCCCGAGCATTTGCGCCACCGCGTGCTGGGTGAGCGCAACCGCGCCGCCGCCGGTGCGATCGTTGACCTCGAGCAGCAGCCGGCAGATGCGCGCCTCGACCGCGTGGGCGGCGTTGCACAGCGCCGTCTGCTGCGCCTGCGCCATGAGCGCCGCGTCGAAGCGCGCCGCCAGGCGCCGCACCGTCGGGCTGCAATCGAGCGCGTGACGGAACGCCGACGCCGACATGCGCGCGGCGCGCCCGGCGATCAAAACTTCCGCGTCGCAGACGGCCGGCACCGACGCGGCCGCCGCCAGGGCGCCGACCACGCCGTCGCGGCCGACCAGGATCGCCCCGGCGCCGGCGCCGGTTGCCATCGGTATGGTCAGCGCCACCAGGCCGGTGTGCGGGAACACCACCTCGTCGGCGCGCGCGCCGACCTCGTGCAGCCGATCGCCGGCGCTCAGGGTGAAGCTCGCCAGATGCGAGCGGAACAGCTCGAAATCGGCCGGGGACAGTCCGGCGAGGAAGGCGTTCATGTCGGGCGGCCGCTCGGTCATGATGCTACTCGCGGCACCGCATCAGGTCGCGCGCGACCTCGGCCGCTTTGGCGACCGCGTGCACGCGGTCGGGCAGCCGCACGCCGGCCTCGTCGTCGATGCGGTGGTCGCCTGTCCTCAGCTGGAACGTGTACCTCGGCAT
>DASPVJ010000331.1:0-15907 GCA_035622435.1 Xanthobacteraceae bacterium
GTTCACCAGCTGCGACACCTCGCCCAGCGCGCGCAGCTCCTGGACCGATTGCCCCAACTCGTCGGTGCGCGCGCGCAGCTCGGTGAGCAGGCGCGCGTTCTCGATGGCGATCACGGCCTGGGCGGCGAAATTCTGCACCAACGCTATCTGCTTGTCGGTGAACGGGCGCACTTCCATGCGGAATATCGCGATCATGCCGATCAGCTCGTTGTCCTTGAGCATCGGCACCACGATCATCGTTCGGATTCCAGCGAGGCTTACTCCGGCGACGATCAACGGGTCGCCGTCGAGGCAGGCTTGCTCCGCGCGCAGGTCGTTGACGTGAACCGTCTGCCGCGTTCGGGCGGCGCGGGCGATTGGAAGGCCGGCACTGGGACGGAACACAGCCCGGCCACGCAACGCCGTGACGTATGCCTGCGGCAGGTCCCCGTGGAGGGAAACAATACGCAAGGCGTCGCCCTCGCATAGCCACAGGTTCCCATAGCTGGCCTCGCAAAGTCGCGTCGCGTTCGCCAGCATAGTTTCAAACACCGGTTCCAATCTGCCGGGAGAACTGCTGATGACTCTCAGCACCTCCGAGGTCGCGGTCTGCTGCTCCAGCGCCTCGCTCAGCTCGTGGGTGCGCACCTCGACCTTCTTTTCCAGGTCGGCGTAGGATTCCTGCAGCCGGCCGGCCATATCGTTGAACTGGTCGGCGAGCCCCTCCAGCTCGTCGCCGGTCTTGATGGCGATGCGCTGGGCAAGGTCGCCGCCGCCGATGCGGGCGGCGCCGGCGCGCAACGCCTGAATCGGGCCGACCATCCGGCGGGCGAGCACCATGCCGGCGAGGATGGCGAACGCGAGCGCGGCGGCGAGCAGCGTGCCCGAGCGCTGGATCGACCCGTAGAGCGGCGCATAGGCCTCGGCCCTGGGCAATTCGACGAACACCAGCCAATCGAGCGCCGGGACCGGCGCGTAGGCGGTGAGCACCGGCCGTCCGCGCAGGTCCTGCGCCACCTGCACGTCGTCCGGCGACAGACCCGAGGCGCCGGCGCGCGCCGCCCGCACCTGAGCGAGGCCCGACATGTCGGTGTTGCGCAGCACCTGGCTGATGTCCGGGTGGGCGATCAGGCGGCTCTCGGCGTCGATCACGTAAGCCTGCCCCGCAACGCCCACCTTGATCTCGGAGACCACGTCCCAGATGAACTTGAGATTGACCTCGGCGACGCTCACCCCGGCGTCGCGCCGCGCCCCGGCCATGGCCAGCGTCATGTACGGCTCGGACTCGCGGCGGAAGTAGACCGGGCCGTAATAGACCTTGTGCGCCACCGCCTCGGTGAACTTCGCCTCCTTGGAATAGTCGGTGCCACTGCCGACCACGTCGGTGGCGAGGCGCGACACGCGCAGCTGCTCGCGGCCAGCCGCGTCGAGCTGGGCGAGTTCGGTGATCGCCGGCACCTGACGCAGCAGCCGCAGCACGTCGAACCGGCGCTGCTCGAGCGCGCTCGCCGCCCATGGGAGCTGGGTAGTCCAGCCGATCTGGCTCTCGATCTCTTTGATGAACTGGCCGATCTTCGCAGCGGCCGCCTCCGCCTGCTCGTGCTGGATGCGGATGAGCTCGCCCTTGTGCTCCTGGTAGGAAAACCAGATTTCCGAGGCGCCGTTGAGCAGCAAGGCAAGCGTCACCACCGCGACGAACAATGTCGCGTATTTGCGGAACAGTTTTCCCCGCGCCTTCGCCGGCGCGCGAGATTGCGCCATGGTCGCGGCGGCCTCGCGCGTGGCGTCGTTCACTCGATCACCTCGTCGGCGCGCATCAAGAAGTCGCGATTGACCGTCAACCCCAGCGCCTTTGCCGTCTTGAGATTGATGACGAGCTCGAACTTTGTCGGGCTCTGAACCGGGAGGTCGCTGGGCTTTTCCCCCTTGAGGATGCGGTCGACGTAGGCTGCCGCACGCTCGAAAATTCCGATCGAGTCGGTGCCGTAGGAAATCAAACCGCCGGTTTCGACATGTAAGCGAGAGACGTAGATGGTCGGTACGCGATGGCGCGCGGCCAACTCGATGATCAGCGGACGATTGGCGGCAAGAAACAAATCCGGCGTGACGATCAGGCCGTCATCCGGCTGACCGGCAAGTTCGCCGATAACCTTGTCGATCTCGGCAGCGCTATGAACCGCGGCGACCATCGGCTCCACCGCGAGCGACGCGGCGGCAGCTTCAAAGGCGGGCAGATAGTAACGTCCAGCTGCCGCGGCCGTGTCGGGATTGAACATGAACGCAACGCGTCGAATACTGGGCAGGAATTCCTTCAGCACCTCCAGCCATTTGCCGCCCATCGACGGGTCCATATTCATAAATCCAGTGGCGTTGCCGCCGGGATGCGCGAAGCTCGTCACCAGCCCGGCATTGACCGGATCGGCGACGTTGACGAACACAATCGGGATGAGCCGGGTTTCCTGGAGGACTGCGACGCTGATCGGAGTGCCGTGCGTCACCAACACATCGGGCTGGAGCGCGATCAGGTCTTTTGCCAGCGGTCGCGCCTCTCCCGCTTCGCCCCGCAGCCAGCGATAATAGAACTGCGCATTGCGGCCATCCGCCCAGCCCAGTTGCTGCAGTTTCTTGCGTAGCGCTCCGACTTGAAGCTGTCCGTCGCGGCTGTTCTCGAACGTGCCCATCAGCACGCCGATCCGGCGCATCTTGTCGGGTTGCTGCGCCCGCGCCGCAAGCGGCCGGGCCGCTGCGCCGCCGAGCGCCAAGATGAACTCCCGCCGCCTCATTCGATCGTCTCGCCCGCTCAATGCTCGAAATGAAACTCGAGCACGGTCTTGCGGTGTCCTTTCGATTTCCGAAGTCCGTATGCTCCGGCGACCCTTGCTCCATCTCAACGCCGGGAGGGGTTGGGGGCAAGGGCCCAAGGCCGACATCTGTCGATATGCATAGTTGTGGCGGCGATTAAATTCAACGTTGTTGTCATCGTTGATGTCGCCTGACTTGCGGCCGGAAGTATCATGGACAGGCTTACGTTGCGGGGATAAAGTCCGCGCTTGACGCCTTCGCGGCCGCGCGTGCAACACCACGCCGCGGCCCAAATTCCTCAGGGGTTGGGGGTTATCGTCAGCACCTGGATATCGGACGCGCCGACGGCGGGGCGTGCTGCCGCCGCGATGGCGCGCGCCTCGCTACGCTTGGGAGGAAGACAATGAGTGACGCACCGACAGCAGCAGCGTTTGTGCTCCGCGCGCTGAAGACGGAAGGCGTTGACCATATTTTCATGGTGCCGGGCGGCCTCATCGACGACTTCCTGATCGCACTCGGTGCCACGGGCGCAAATAACCCAGGCGTAACGCCGATCGTGGCGGCAAGCGAAACCGGCGCCGGCTACATGGCGGACGGCTACGCCCGGGCGAGCGGGCGCTTCGGCGCCTGCCTGGCCATCGGCGGCCCCGGCGTTGTCAACCTCGTCCCGGCGCTGGCCTCGGCCTACGCCGACGAGTCGCCGATCGTCGCGATCGGCGGCGAGGTGCCGAGCGATTGGGAAGGGCGCGGCGCTTTCCAGGACGGCAGTGCGTCGGACGTCGAAGTGATGCGGCCGATCACCGCGTTCGCGCTGGAAGTGCCGGTGGTGACGGCGCTCGTGCAACATCTGACCGTGGCGCTGCGGACCATGGTCGGCGCCGTTCCCAAGCCGGTGTTCCTGAGCCTGCCGCAGCAAATCCAGAAGCAGCCGGTCACCGAGGCGTACCGGCCGCTGCGCTACTGGGTGGACGAGCCGCCGCGGTTGTTCGACAACGACCAGAGATCGCTCGGCATATTGAGTCGCGTCACCAAGATCGCGATCCTCGCCGGCAACGGCACCGTGCGTTCGGAGGCGGCGGCGGACCTCAAGGCGGTCGCCGAGCAATTCAACATCCCGGTCGCCACCACGCTGCGGGCAAAGGGCGTCTTCCCGGAAGATCACCCGCTCTCGCTCGGCGTCTTCGGCTACGCCGGCACGCGC
Organism: Xanthobacteraceae bacterium; assembly: GCA_035622435.1. GTDB lineage: Bacteria > Pseudomonadota > Alphaproteobacteria > Rhizobiales > Xanthobacteraceae > AP-16. The sequence continues at coordinate 3,983 of DASPVJ010000331.1, forward strand.
CATTCAACCCTTGCGATCACGCCGGAGTACGACCCGTTGCCGGGCCACCCGCCCCCAGATCAAGTGAAGGCCGAGCTGCTGCTGATCTTGGGATCGGGGTTGAACCAGCGCGACACGATGTTCTGGAGCCCCGAACTTCCCAAGTACTCGGTCCAGGTGGACATCGATCCGGCCACATTCGGCCGCAACTATCCCGTTCCTCCGTCGCCGCAGAGCGACTATCCCGAGCGGACGGCGGTCTTGGGCGACGTGCGCGAGTTCCTCCGCTGGATGCAAAAGGATCAGAACGCCAGCCAGTCCCTCAAGGCCAGCAGCCAAGCGCGCCAGAAATGGGCCAGCGGAATCTCACTGCTTCCGCGTTACTACGATGTCGCCAACTTGGCAAGCGACGCCGTACCGATCCATCCCGCCCGCGTGTTGAACGAACTGGGCCAAGCTGCGCCGCGCAATTGCATGGTGCTGGCGGATTCGGGTGCGCACCGCGCTTTCGCCGCGCATTATTGGCGGAGCTTCAACCCTCGGTCCTATTTTACAGCCACGACCCTGGCGCCGATGGGCTGGGCGATTCCCGCCGCCGTCGGCGCCAAGCTCGCGAGGCGGGACCTTCCCTGCCTCGTGATCACCGGCGACGGCTGCATGCTGATGCATGGAAAGGAGATCCAGACCGCCGTTCGCAACAGGCTGAAGATCGTCTATGTCGTGATCAACAACCACGCGCACGGAAACATCTATCTGGGTACCAAGAAGTTTGGCCAATCGGTCGCCGCGCTCTCGCTCCTGCCCACCTACGACTGGGCGGCCTTTGCCAAGGCGCTCGGCGCTGACGGTGTCGTGGTGGACAAGCCCGCCGATCTGCAACAGGCGTTCAAGGATGCATTCAAGCCGGAGTATGACGAGGCCAGTACGCCTTACGGCCCGTTCAACAAGCCGATCGTCATCGACGTTCGCTGCGATCCCGAGGCGGCGACGCCGGTCGGCCCCTGGACCCGTGCGAAGCAGGCGTCGCTCGACTGACACTGAGGCGATGGAACCTTGGCCCGATCCAGGGCCGACGCTCTGCAAGCAAAGTAGGCCTTCCTCGCGGCGTATCGAACCTCCCTCAGGCGCGATTTGAAGCCGCCCGCGGCTTGCGGTCCGCCGTCTGATGGCTACGTGAAGGCGGTGCCGCCCTGCCGCCGCCGAGCCCGCCGCCCATGCCCCGCGACCGCATCACCCTCGTGCCCACCCAGAAGCGCATCCGCGTCATGGCGGGCGCCGCGACCGTCGCCGATTCCGCCGCGACCCTCCTGCTGCTCGAAACCGGCCATCGGCCGGTCTACTATTTTCCTCGCGCCGACGTGCGCATGGACCTCATGGAGCCGACCGGCCACCACACCCGCTGTCCCTACAAGGGCGAGGCTTCCTACTTCAGCCTCAAGGCCGACGGCCGCGCGGTCGAAAACGCCGTGTGGAGCTACGAGCAGCCGATCGAAGGGATGGAGCCGATCGCCGGCCGGCTCGCGTTCTACTGGGGCAAGGTCGACCGCTGGCTCGAGGAGGACGAGGAAATCTTCGGCCATCCGCGCGATCCGTTCCACCGCGTCGACGTGGTGCCGAGCGCGCGCGAGGTGCGCGTCGTCTTTGCCGGCGAGACGGTCGCGCGCACCCGCCGCGGCCTGTTTCTGTTCGAGACCGGGCTGCCGGCGCGTTACTACGTGCCGCAGGCCGACGTGCGCATGGATTTGCTCACTCCGTCGCCGACCACGTCGCTCTGTCCGTACAAGGGCCGCGCCTCCTATTGGTCCCTGCGCGTGGCCGACCGCGCCGTGCCGGACGCCGCCTGGGCCTACATGGACCCGCTGCCGGAGTGTCCGCGCATCAAGGGGCATCTCGCGTTCTATCCGGAAAAGGTCGATCAGGTGGAGGTCGAGGGCGAGTAGCGAATCTTACCATTCGCTACTCACCATATGCTCGAATCGATTGACCGTCCCGCCGTAATCGCCAGCGATTAAGCAACGCAAACTGTGCTCCGGCAGCGCGCGCGTGTGGGCCGAACGCCAACCGTCCGAAGCAGCTCAGTAAACAATTCACAAAAGGCATGGCCTTTGCCGGCATCTACCGCTACGCTTTCCACGGTGCAACGCAAGGTTCGATAGACAAGCCTAGTTGGGCGGCCGGGGGACCGAATGAGCTACCGTAATTGGCGGATTCTGCGGGCGGTTGGAGGACTGTTGGCGCTCGGATGGGTGGGAACGGCATGCGCGCAGGCGGACGCTCCCGAGTATCTCGACCAGGGCTGGTCCACCGCTGATCGCACGATGTTTTACACCACCAGTCAGGGCTCGCAGATGATGCCCTACGACTGGTTCCTCGCGCTTGAACGGCCCGGGAGCGAGATGCTGTTTCTTGCCGACGGCCTCGCGCGATTTGGTTATCTCCCGAATCCGGACAAAACCAACAACCCCGATGGGTTACCGGTGGGATTTGTCAAGGACGTAGGCGACAACGGCGACTGGGTCGGCATGACATGTTCGGCCTGTCATACCAATCAGGTAAGATTTGCGGGCAAGACCCTCCAGATCGATGGCGCGCCGACCGATGCCGACATGTGGGGGCTGATCAACGAGCTGGGAGCCGCGTTGGCCGAGACCTCCGATTCCGACGCAAAATTCGGCAGGTTTGCCGGGAGGATTCGGGCGCGTGCCGCAACTGCCGCGCAGCCCGACGTATTGCTCCGCAAGAATTTGAAGGGGTTCTCGGACTATTTCACCCGGTTCGTTTCGTCGAGCAGGAGCGACGTCCCCTGGGGACGCGCGCGGCTCGATGCGTTTGGGATGATTTTCAATCGCGCCACGGCCATCGATCTCAACGACTGGAGCAATGCGCATCCGCCCAATGCGCCGGTAAGCTACCCCTTCCTTTGGGACACCCACTGGCACGACCTCGTGCAATGGAACGGCTCGGCGCCGAACCGGCTCGCGGTCGAGCAGCTTGCGCGCAACGTCGGCGAGGTGCTCGGCGTCTTCGCCCGCACCGAGATCAGGGAGACGATCTTGCCGCCGCTGTTCTTCAAATCTTCGGCGAAGCGCGTCAATCAGATCCTGCTGGAACAGAAACTGGCCGCGTTACGGTCTCCCGCTTGGCCGGAGCAGCTCGTGCCGATCGACGCTGCGAAGGCGGCCGCAGGCGCCGCGCTCTACACCAAACTTGGCTGCGAGACCTGCCACGCGCTCGCGCCGCGGGACCAGCCGCTGGAACTGATCGACGTGACGATGACGCCGGTCGACAAGGTCGGTACCGATCCGCTGATGGCGGTCAACGCGAAAAATCTGATGTCGAAGAGCGGCATTCTTGAAGGCGTGCAGATGCCCTTCCTGCTGTCCGATCCGATTCCCGCGAATCCTCCGAGTTTCGAGCTCACGGGCAAGATCGTGATCGGGGCGATCCTTGCGCCTCCCGACTGGATGACGGTCCCCGACGAGGTCAGCGGCGCCAACCAGAGGCTTCTCGACAGAATCAGGATCGGGCAACCGCCTCTCGACGGACCGGCTGCCCTTTTGGCCAGATCAAAGATCGACATCGGTGCCGCGAGCGATCTGTGGAAGAACGCGAACAACCTGTTCGATAAAAAGGTCGCCAACACCAACAAACTTGCCTACAAGGCGCGGCCGTTGGACGGCATTTGGGCGACTGCGCCGTATTTGCACAACGGCTCGGTTCCAAATCTCTATCAACTGCTGCTCCCGGCGAAGGACCGGATGAAGCGCTTCTTCGTCGGCACCCGCGACTTCGATCCCGTCAACGTGGGCTTCGTGACCGACGGGCGAGAGGGCGCGTTCGAGTTCGACACGTCGTTGCCCGGCAATTCGAATGTCGGCCATGACACCTACGGCACGGACGCGCTCACCGAGGAGGAACGCCGGCAGCTCGTCGAATACCTCAAGACGCTGTAGAGCGTCCTTGCACAGCTGCAAGAGTGGCGAATAGCGAATGGCACGATGCTTACTATCGCTATTCGCCACTCGCCATTCGCTGTTCGCTACACTGCCCCCGCATCGTGCCCGTAGATCCACGCGTTCTGTGCGAGCGTCCAGTCGGCGGCGTTGTTTGCCATCTGGGCGTCGCGCTCCTCCTGCGCCGGGCCGTCGGGGAGGTGAAGGCGCGTCTTGCTGGTGATGGCGAGCCCCTGGATGCGTGACGTGCGCGCCAGGCGCGCGACTTCATAGGCGCGCAGCGCCGCCGTGACGTCCGTGCCGTGCCGCGCCAGAATGGCGGCGAGCGTGGCGCCATCCTCGATCGCCTGCGCGGCGCCTTGCGCCATGAACGGCAGCATCGGGTGGCAGGCGTCGCCGAGCAGCGTGACGCGGCCGACCGACCAGCGCGGCAGCGGCGCACGGTCGAGCAGGGCCCAGATGAAAATCTCCTCCTGCGCGTCGAGGATGGCGCGCACCTGCGGGTGCCAGCCGCGGTAGGCTGCGCGCGCCGCCATCACGTCGCCGCGCGCGGTCCACGATTCGCTCGTCCACGCATCCTGCTCGACCAGACAAACGAAATTGAGCAGCCGCCGCGCCTGCACGTAATAGTGCACGAAGTGCTTGCCGGGCCCCATCCACCGCTGCATGGTCGTTTCGAGGTCAAGGTGCGCGACCCGCGCGGCCGGCACCAGGCCGCGATAGGCGACGCAGCCGGTGAAGCGCGGATTGTCGGGGCCGAACAGCGCGTGGCGCACCGCCGAGTGGATGCCGTCGGCGCCCACCACCACGTCGGCTTGAACGCGCGCCCCGTTGTCGAACTGCGCCTCCACGCGGTCGCCGCGCTCGTTAAGCCCGACCAGGCGGTGCCCGAGATGCAGGCGCGCCGCCGGCAGCGCGCGCGCCAGCATCGTCTGCACGTCGGCGCGGTGGCACTGATAGTAGGGAAAACCGAACGCGCCGAGCGCCGCGTCGGCGAGCGGCACCCGCAGCAGGGTGCGGCCGTCGTCCCAGCGCCGCTCGTGCCAGGCGAGCGGCCGCACGCTCGTTTGCGCGAGCGCGGCGCCGAGGCCGAGCCGGTCGAGGATGCGGGTCGCGTTCGGGCTCAGGACGATGCCGGCGCCGACCTCGCGCAGCGCCGGCGCCTGCTCGTAGACGTGCGCATCGAGCCCGGCCTTGGCGAGCGACAGGGCCGCGGCCACGCCGCCGATGCCCCCGCCGACGATCGCGATCGTGAGGTCGCCCATGTCCGGGGAACGGCCTCCATCAATAATGATAATCCTCGATCTTGAGCAGCGGGAACGCGCTGAACACGTGCGGCGAATTGGTCGGCGTCGCCGGATGCAGGTACGACCCGTCGAGTTCGGAGAATGTGTTGACGCCGAGCAGCCCGAGGCAGCGCTGCACCTCGTCCTCCAACAGTTCGAGCATGCGCACGATGCCGGCTTCCCCGGCGGCGGCGAGGCCGTAGCACTGCATGCGGCCGAGGCCGACGAGGTCCGCCCCCATGGCGATCGCCTTGGCGACGTCGGTGCCGCGGTAGAACCCGCCGTCGATCATGATTTTCGCCCGGCCTTTGACCGCCTCGACGATCTCGGGCAGGAACTCGATCGAGCCGCGGCCGTGGTCGAGCTGGCGGCCGCCGTGGTTCGACACGTAGACCCAGTCGACCCCGTGATCGAGGCACAGGCGCGCATCCTCCGCCGTGTGGATGCCTTTGATCGCCAGCGGGACGTCGAGCAGCTTCTTGACCCGGTCGACCGTGCGCCAATCGAGCGCGGCCTGGTATTCGCGGCCGGCGGCGCGCCGGCGGCCGGCGGTGACGTGGCGCTTGGCGACGTCGCGCTCGCGCCGGCTGTAGTGGGCGACGTCGACGGTGATGGCGAACGCCGTGTAGCCGTTGTCCATGGCGCGGCGGACGTGGTCGTCGACGAAGGCGTCGTCGCCGCGGACGTAGAGCTGGTAGATGCGGCAGGCGTTGGGCGCCGCCTTGGCGACGCCCTCGAGGCCGGGCTGGGTCACCGAGCTCACCATATGCGGGACGCCGAACGTCTCGGCCGCGCGCACGACCTCCGCGCCGGCTTCCGGATGGAAGCTCTCGAGCGAGCCGACCGGCGCGATCAGCACCGGCAGGCGCAATTTGCGCCCGAACTGCCGAACCGACGCATCGGTCCTGCTCACGTCGCGCAGCACCCGCGGCCGGAACGCGATCGAGTCGAGACCCATGCGATTGCGCCGCAAGGTGGTCTCGCTCTCGGTGCCGCCGACGATGTAGTCCCAGGCGTTCTGGTTGAGGTTCTGCCGCGCCTTGCGCACGATCTCGTGCAGGTTCTGGAAGTCGACGCCGGAGAGGCGCAGCGCGGACGATTGCGTTTCGGGATTTTCGCTTTGCATGATCACTCTCTCACCGTGGTGAAGGCGGCCGGGATGTGGAACTCGAGGAAGCTCGCGCCCGCATGGCCGTCGGCGACCCTAAGCCCGTGGGTGTCGTTGATGGCGAAATAGGCGGCCTGACCCGGCGCCACCGTCGCTTCCTCGCCGTTGACGTTGAACGCGAGCGCGCCGTCGATCGGCACGAACATGCTCTCGGCATTGGGATGATGGTGCAGGCCGGTGACCGTGTCCTTGGCGTAGATGACGATCATGGCGTGGCCGCGGGCGGATTGCGCGGCGCCGTGGCCGACGAAGTAGATGCGCCGCTTCTTCTCGGCCGGGATGTCGACGATCGGGGTCTTGGCCCGCTCGGCGACGCGAAGCTTCTCGGCAAATCCGGCGAGCCGCCGGCCCCCGTTGGGCGGCGGCGCCAGCACGCGCACCATGTCGAGCGCGGCGGCGCCGTCGTTCTCGATCGCGAAGCTCTGCCGCTCCTCGACGGTCGCAAAGGTCTGCGGCGACAGGCGATGGCTCGCGCCGGCCGCAGTGACGGTGCCGCTGCCGCAAAGCACGAACAGGTAACAGTCGGAACCGTCCGGGACCCGGCCGGTCCAGCGCTTGCGGGCCGCAACGTGCACGAACGCGGCGCCCATCTCGCGCACGTCGCCGCCGGTGATCGCGGCCGTGCTCACCCCGTCGCCGGATACTTCCGGCGTCAATTGCGCGAACGTTACCACCCGGCCCACGGTGATTGCGCTCCGCCGTTAGGGACTCCCTCTCCCCGGAGGGGAGAGGGTAAGGGTGAGGGGGTTACGACATGTAACGTCAATCGCTGCAACCCCCTCACCCGACGCGCTTCGCGCGTCGACCTCTCCCCTTCGGGGAGAGGTGAAGGAAGAATCAGCATCAATTGATCTCCAACCTGTGCGCCGGCCGACCGGCGCGGCGGCACCAGTATTCCCAGGCGCGGTCGAGGGTGAAGCCCGAGGTGCGCGCCATCACCGCGTCGACCTCGCCGGGCGAGAGGAATTTCACCTCGCCCATGGCCATCGCCTTCATCTGCAGGTTGGCGTTGAGTTCGAGATAGATCGAAACCCACACGCACTTGCGCAGGCTCTCGGCGGCGACGACGCAGCCGTGCCCGCGCATCAGCGCGGTCGGGCGCGGGCCCAGCGCCTTGGCGAGGTCGCGCCCCATCTCCATGTCGGTGACGAGGAGCGAGGTGTCGCCGAAGCGGTCGCGGATATCCCACACCGGCACCTCGTGGCCGATGGTGGCGCACATGTGCATCAGCGGGCGCAGGCGCACGGGCGTGATGCCGAATGGGATCGTGCTCGGGCTGTGGTTGTGCACGACCGACATGATCTCCGGCCGCGCCTCGTAGACCGCGCCGTGGATGAAGCGTTCGAGGTAGGGCTTGCGCCCTTTGGGATCGATCGCCGTGCCGTCGAGGGCGAACTCCATCAGGTCCTCGACTTCGACGCAGTCCGGCGCCCGCGCGCGCGACATCAGAAAACGGTCGGGCCGCTGGGGATGCCGCACGGTCACGTGGCCGAACCCGTCGACCACGCCCTCGTGGGCGAGGATGCGGTTTGCGGTCACGAGTTCTTCCAGCGCGAAGTCGAAGTCGGGCATGGGGAGTGTCCTGGGGCGGGGCAGGGATATTCGCACACAATCGCCGGACGCGATACAAACCTGCAACTGCGATCGCGGTGACGGCGGGGCGGAAGAAGCGATGGATACCCAGGTGCTCATCGTCGGGGCCGGTCCGGTCGGCCTCACTCTGGCGATCGCGCTGGGCCGGCGCGGCGTGCGCTGCATCCTCATCGAGCAGAAGCCGGCGCCGGCCAAGCTGCCGAAGATGGAGCGCTGCAACGCCCGCACCATGGAAATCTACCGCCGCATGGGCATCGTCGAGAAGGTGCGCGCCGTCGGCCTCCCCGCCCACTGCCCGATGGACGTGTTCATCGTCACTTCGCTGATCGAGCCGCCGCTCCTGCACCTGCCGTATCCGTCGGTCGCCGAGGCGCGCGCGCAGATTGCGGCGAAGAACGACGGCAGCCTGCCGCTCGAACCCTATCAGCTCATCTCGCAATACACCCTGGAGCCGCTGCTCAAGGCGATCGCCGAGACGCTCCCTGCCGTCACCGTGCGCTACGGCTGCACCTTCGTCTCGTTCGCGGAAGGTTCGGATGCGGTCACCGCCGAGGTGGAGAACGCCGACGGCACGCTTGCGCGCATCGCCGCGCGCTATCTCGTCGGCTGCGACGGCGGCGGGAGCGCGGTGCGCCGCCAGCTCGGCATCAAGCTTGCGGGCGAGGCGAACATCATGCAGTTCCGCCAGGCGCTCATCCGCTGCGACGACCTCTACGCGCGCATCTCCATCGGCAAGGGCCGGCACTATCACGTGGCCGACGGGAAAGCGACGTTCCTGATCGTCCAGGACGACACCCGCCACTTCACCCTGCATGCGAGCGTGGAGAACGACGCCGAGATGGCGGCGATGTTCGAGCGGACCGTCGCCATGCCGGTCGACTACGCGATGCTTTACGTCGGCGAGTGGAAGCAGAATTTGCTGCTGGCCGAGCGCTACGGCGCGGGCCGCGTGTTCCTTGCGGGCGACGCGGTGCATCTCATGATTCCGACCGGCGGGCTCGGCATGAACAGCGGCGTCGGCGACGCCGTCGACTTGGCCTGGAAGCTCGCCGCGGTGCTCGAAGGCTGGGGCGGGCCGGGCCTCCTCGCCGCTTACGAAATCGAGCGCCGGCAAGTGGGGGAGCGCAACGTCGCCGCCTCGGGCTTCGCGGCGCGCGGCCGCCGCGCATGGCGGGCCGAATATCGGCCGTGCATCCGCGACAACACGCCGGAGGGCGCTGCGGCGCGCGCGCACCTTGCCCGCGTTGCCGACCGCGAGCAGCGCAAGTCGAACGAGATGATCGGCGCCGAACTCGGCTACCGCTACGTGGGTTCTCCGATCATCTGGCCGGAGCCGGGCGAGGGGCCGCCGCACGCGTTCATCGACTATCGGCCGACCACGTGGCCGGGCGCCCGGCTGCCGCACGTGTGGCTCAAGGACGGCAGCGCGCTGCACGACCGCTTCGGCGAGGGCTACACTCTGTTGCGGCTCAACGGCGCGCGCGCCGACACGGGCGCACTCGAGCGGGCGCTGCGCGCAACCGGCGCGCCGCTTGACGTGCTCGACATCGACGATGCGGTCGCCCGCGATGTCTGCGGCCGCGACCTCTTGCTGCTGCGGCCGGATCTGCACGTGGCGTGGCGGGGCAACCGGGCGCCCGAAGAGCCGGAAAGGTTGGCGGCGATCGTCACGGGGCGGATACTGTGACGCTCCTCACCCTCCCCCTTGTGGGGAGGGTCGACGCGCGCGCAGCGCGCGTCGGGGTGGGGGTGGTTCAGAAATCAGAAATCGGAACTCCGAATTCTGACTTCTGATTTCCGATCGATCCCCACCCCTGATCCCTCCCCACAAGGGGGAGGGGAACGGAGAGGCCGCGCCTTGATTATCTGATCCCGATCAGCGGCCAGTAGAACGGCACCAGCACGATCACGATCAGGAACTCGACCACGGTCAGCCATGCCCCGATGCGCAAGAGATCGCGCGCGGCGAAATAGCCGTAGGAATAGCCGACGATCATCACTGCCGACTGATAGGCGAAAATCTTGCCGCCCGCCGCGAACGTCCAGATCATTCCGAGCTGCAGCGGATTGAAACCGTTGGCCTTGGCGAAAGCCATCAGCGGCGGGATCGACGTCGCCAGCATGGGAATCTCGCTCGCCAGGAACAGGTGATAGACGAACGCCGTCCAGTAAAGGACGACGGTCGTCACGAAGACGTCGGTCGTCAGCGGAGCCATCCAGGCGAACATCAGGTCGGTGAGCACGCCGAGCCCCTTGGTCTGCGCCAGCACGTCGCCCATGCTCACGGCGGCGGCGACGAAGAACATCGGCAAATAGTTGAGACCGCGCAGGTCCTCGGTTTCGAGGATGCCGACGCCCGGCACGAGCGCGAACAGCCCGACCCCCATGGCGATCATCGAGGAGGGGATGTGGTGCGCGAAGTCGGTGACCCACAGCAGCGTCGCCAGCGCGATGAGCGCCGCCGCCCGCCGCTCGCCGGGCGTCCACGACCCGAGCTTGGCCCTCTCCGCGCGCAGATATTCGTGGCCGCCGTCGAGCGCCGGCTTTTCCGGCGGATAGAGCCGCAGCGTGAGCCGCCACGCCGCCAGGATGGTGATGACGTGGCACGGCAGGTAGGCGAGGAACCACAGGCTCCATTCGACCGCGACGCCGCCGAACTGCTCGATACCGCCGCGCGCGGTGATGGCGCCGGCGCCGGCGATGATCATCTTGTCGAACAGGCCCGCGGTGTAGGTGATGATGAGGAAAATGCCGCGGCCGATGTTGCTGCCCGGGCCGAGGCCGAACGCCTCGACCAGGCCGAGCGAGATCGAGGCCATGATCACCACGCGCGCGAGCCCCGACGGCACGATCAGGGTGAGCAGGAAGTCGGTGATGATGAGGCCGAGCAGCAGGCGCGAATAGCTGATGCCGACGCGCATCATCACCAGGTAGGCGATCCGCCGCGCCAGGCCCGACTTGGTGGCGACGGCGCCGATAAGGAGCGCGCCGAACAGGAACCAGGCGGTGTCGCTGGCAAACCCGGCAAACGCGGCGGGGAAGCCAACGACCTTGAGCGCCCAGAACAGGTAGCAGCCGATGAACCCGGCGAGCGCGGGCTCGGCCGCTTCGGTCGCCCAGGCGAGGATCATGAAGGCGGCGATCGCCATCCCGTGCTTGGTGACGGGCTCCAGCGGCAACGGCGCCAGCCAGAGGACGACCGGGACGACCACGCAGGCGCTGCGCGCGATCCACGGGCGCGCCGCGGGCGCGTGCGCGTCGATGCCCCGCGGCGGGGCGGCGTTGCCGGCGTCCACGGACGGTTCCCCCAGCGTCGTCGTTGCCGCCAGCATAGCGATGCCGCGTGGTGCTGCCAAAGCGGTATGAGCGGCGCGCAGGATGCAATCCCGCCCCGCCTGGCGCGCGGTGACGCAGAGATCTAGCCGGCCGTCGCCTGACCTGCCGCGATGTTATGCGGTTCCCGGAGGCTTCGGCGTGCCTTGAAGAACACGGCCACGGATGCAAACGCGCAAATCGAAACGAGCACGTTGGCCAGGACGCTGAAAACGACATGCTCCCACCCGGGGCCGTCTTGTGGACGCACGCGCAGATATTCCGCCAAGAAGGTCTGATCATAGAAAAAGGCGATGACTCCCGTGGCCAACGCGATCATCAATAGCGTGCCGGTAAACGAAAGCCCGCGGTGCGGGACGCCGTCATGATGAGAAACGAGGTGCCACGTGGTGAGAACGCAGACGGTAACCCCGATGAACGATTGAATCACCGGCAGAATCAGTCTCGTCACTGACAATGCGTCGCTGGGCACGTGAAGAGAGCCAAACTCGGCGAACATTTGTCCAAGCTTGATCAGCACCGCCGTGACCATGCACAGGCCGAAGAATGAAGCCCTCGCCTGGAAGAAATTCAGGAACTCGGCGAACAGCGAAGCGTCGGCCTCGTCGGTTCC
>DASPVJ010000332.1:0-8623 GCA_035622435.1 Xanthobacteraceae bacterium
GCCCCAGTGAACCGCATCATCGCGCTGCCGCGCCCGCCGAGTTCGGCCGGTCGGAAATATCCTCGAGCGATGTCCGCCGCGGCGTTCCCGCGCCCTTGACGGCGTCCCGCGCCGAACCCCAGGGTGGGCGCGCAACGGGAGCGGCCGATGAGCACCATCGACACGGCGGCCGAGACGCCGCCGCGATACGGGACGCTCGGCGCGCTGGCGCTCGGCGCGCTCGGCGTGGTGTACGGGGACATCGGCACCAGCCCGCTCTACACCTTCAAGACGGCGATCGAATGGGCCGAAGGCGAGGCGACGCCGGCGGCGGCGCTGGGCATGCTCTCGCTGATCGTGTGGACGCTGATCATCACCACGTCGATCAAGTACGTCGCCATTGTCATGCGCGCCGACAACGACGGCGAAGGCGGGATTCTCGCCCTGATGTCGCTCCTCGGCATCAAGCACGGGGAGCGCGCCGGCGTGATCGCGATCGGCATTCTCGGCGCCGCCATGCTCTATGGCGACGGCGCCATCACGCCGGCCATCTCGGTGCTGAGCGCGCTCGAAGGCATCAAGGGGCCGGCGCCCGCGTTCGAACCCTACGTGCTGCCGCTCTCCGTCGTCGTTCTCGTCGCCCTGTTCGTCCTGCAGCCCCAAGGCACGGCGCGCATCGGCCGGCTGTTCGGGCCGATCATGACCGTGTGGTTCGCGACCATCGGCGTGCTCGGCCTGTTCGGCGTCGTGCGGCATCCGGGCGTGCTCGCCGCGTTCGATCCGCGCTACGGGCTCGGCTATCTGTTCGGGCACGGGCTGGGCGGGTTCCTGGTTCTGGGCGGCGTCTTTTTGTGCGCGACCGGGGCCGAGGCGCTCTACGCCGACATGGGCCATTTCGGCCCGCGGCCCATCCGCTACGCCTGGTACGGGCTGGTGCTGCCGACCCTGCTGCTCAACTACGCCGGCCAGGCTGCGGTCGTGGTCGACGGCGAGGTCGCCGCCAAGGCGAACCCGTTCTTCGTCCTGTGTCCGGCGCCGCTGCAGCTGCCGCTGGTGGCGCTCGCCACGGCGGCAACCATCATCGCCAGCCAGTCGATCATCAGCGGCACCTTCTCGATGACGCGGCAGGCCATTCAGCTCGGGCTGTGCCCGCGCCTGCACGTCACCCAGACGTCGTCGGAGGGCTACGGCCAGATCTACGTCGGCTTCGTCAACTGGGCGCTGATGGCGCTCACCCTGGCGCTGACCGTGAGCTTCCGCTCGTCCGACAATCTCGCCTCGGCGTTCGGCATCGCGGTCGCGCTCACCATGCTGCTCACCTCGCTGCTGATGTTCCTGGCCATGCGCGAGGTGTGGGGCTGGAGCATGGCGGCGAGCGTCGCGGTCGCCGGCCTGTTCGTCGCCGTCGACCTGGCGTTCGTCTCGGCCAACATGCTCAAGGTGGTTGAGGGCGGCTGGGTGCCGCTGGTGGTGGGCGCGCTGCTGTATTTCGTCATGTCGACCTGGCACCGCGGGCGCGTCGCGCTGGCGGGCAAGCTCGAACGCGATACCCTGCCGCTCGCGACCTTCATCGCCCAGGTGCACGGCAAGACGCGGGTGGCGGGCACCGCCGTCTACATGACGAGCCGGGTCGACGTGGTGCCGGTGCCGCTGCTGCACAACCTCAAGCACAACAAGGTGCTGCACGAGCGCATCGTGCTGCTGCACGTCGTCACCGAAAACGTCCCGCGCGTGCCGCCCGACAAGCGCATTAAGGTCGCCCATCTCGGCGACAATTTCCACACCGTGGTCGCCTATTACGGCTTCATGCAGAACCCCAACGTTCCCCGGGTGCTGCACCGCTGCGCCGCCTACGGCCTCGAGTTCGACATGATGGACACGTCGTTCTTCGTCGGGCGGGTGAAGATCGTCGCGGAAAAGCGGTCGCAGTTCGGCCGCATCCGCTGCATGCTGTTCGAGGCCATGCACCGCAACGCGCTGGCGGCGACCGAATTTTTCCGCATCCCGCCCAACCGGGTGATCGAACTCGGCGGCCAAGTCGAGATTTGAGGCGAGATTCGAGCGGCCGCAACGCGGCAGCGTCCGCCCGTCTCGCGCGGCCTCAGTACGGCTCGGCGACGTGAATCTGCGGCAGCGACGCCGCATCGACCTGCCGGTGCATGCGCTCGATCGACATGGTCGGGGGCTCGCCGGCGCTCAACGCCTGGCGACTGGCTTTCAAGCCCGAGAAAGCCACCGCCGTCAGCGCCATGACGGCGATTGCACCGAAAGCGAATAGATGTCTGCGCATGTTGGCCTCCGCCGCGATTGTGAATCGAAGAGCTCGCATCGCCGAGGCTAGGACAGGGCGCCGGGCGCGAGTGTGAGGCGCCTCACTTTGACGGCAATAACGGGCACGCAATCCGCGGCTGCGGACGGCACCCAACGCTTGGAAGGCTCTCCGGCCGCATGAAACCCATCACCCTACCGCCGGCGCCGCCGTCCGATCCGGCGGCCCAGTTCGCCTGGATCAAGGGCTGCCTGCAGCAGATCGAGCGGGCGTCCCAGGAGGAGCCGGCGCAGATCTTCGACAGCTATTCCTCCGACACCACGCCAACCCCCACGAGGCAGCTCCTTGTCACGGCGCCGACGACGCAAAACCTCGCAGCGGTGGTCGCCACCCTCATCGCCGATGTCCGCGCCCGCGGCGTCAAGCGGACCGGGCCGACCTGACGAGCGGCAAGCGGCGACCTCTCAGCTCCCCTCCCCCTTGCGGGGAGGGGATGGGGGTGGGGGTCGATCAATCGAGAATGTTTATTTGAATGACCCCCACCCCGGCGCGCCTTCGCTATCGCTCGGGCGCGCCGACCCTCCCCGCAAGGGGGAGGGTATAAGCGCGCAAGCGGCGCCGCAGCGGCACATCCGCGCCGCCAGCGACGACGATGTCGTCTTGATCCACCGCTTCCTGTGCTGCGTCGCCGGCCCGGTGCTGCATTGCCCGATCAACGCGAACAAGAGCATCGCCGAGGTCGCCCGCGTCGTCACCGATCGCGACTACGGCTTTGCCCTCGTCGCGCTCGAGGACGGCGCCCTCGTCGGCACATTCGGCGCGATCTTCGTTCCCTGGTGGTACGGCGACGACCATTTCTTCACCGACCGCTGGTTCTTCGCGCTGGCCGGCCGCCGCTGGGCCGGTCCGCGGCTTCTCGCCGAGGCCGACGCGATCGCGCGCGCCGTCGGCGTGCCGCTGATCGTCAACCTGAAGCAACGGCGGACTACCGCGTCGACCACCTTCGTGCGGCCGCTGCTGCTCGGCGAGGACCGTAGGGCGCAATAGCGGCGAAGCCGCGTATTGCGCCGCCATCCCGTCCGAAGAAATGAACCGGCGCATTGCGGCGCTGCGCGCCTAATGCGCCCTACGAGGCTCACGGAGCGAGCGCCATGTGCTTCGGCATGACCACCACCAACCAGCAGACGACGACGCCGTCGGGGGTGATCCAGGGCGCCGGCCAGCAGAACCTCGCGTTTGCGCAAAGCCTCGCGGGCAATCCGTTCAGCGCGCCGCTGCAGGGCACCGCCGGCTTCACGCCGATGCAGAACCAGGCGTTCGGCGCGATCAGCAGCCTGGCCAACGCGCCCAACGCCAACAACCCCTTCTACAACACCATCGCCAACCAGTACGCCCAGGTGGGCGCGACGCCGGCGCCGCAAGTGGGCCTTCCGAGCGTGCTCGGCGCCAACGTCAACCCGGCGACCGCCTCGCTCTCCCAATACATCGATCCCAACCTGCAGATGGAGGTGGCGCCCACCCTGCAGGCGATCCAGAACCAGGCGCAGATCGCCATGACCGGCGCCGGCGGGGTCGGCAGCAACGCCACGGCGGCGGGCGCGTTCGGCGACGCCCGCCACGGCGTGCAGAACGCCCAGACCGACTACAACGCCATGCTGGCGGCCGGACAGGCGACCGGGCAGGCCTATCAGAACGCGTTCCAGAACGCGGCCAACCTGCGCGGCGTCGACCTCTCCAACCTGATGAACACGCAGACGACCAACGCGGCGCTGCAACAGCAGCAATTGCAGAACATGCTCGGCTCGGGCAACGCGCTCACCAACCTGGCGCAATACACCACCGGCACCGGGCTCAATCTGGCGCAGGCCTCGCTCGCCGGCGGCACCCAGCAGCAGCAATTGGCCCAGCAGCAGATGAACGCGCTCTACAACCAGCAGCTCCAGAACCTGCTCGGGCCCTACCAGTACCAGCTGCCGGGGCTCAACCAGACGCTCCAGGCCGCCTACCAGAGCCAGCCGGTCACGACGACGACGCAGCAGCCGAACAACGCGCTGTGGAACTTGGCGGGCACGACGCTCGGCTCGTTGGCGACCGGGGTCGGCAAGGGCCTCGCCAGCTAACGGAACCGAACAATGGCCTCCGACTCAGTCTTCGACAGCCTCGTCGGCGCCGACTATCTGCCGCCATCGCCGCTGTTGCCGCTCGACCCGAATGCGGCGCCGCCGGCCGCCGGTACCGCGGCCGGGGCGGTCGCCGACCGCTGGCCGGCGCAACCGGTCGTCGATCCGTATGCGTTCCTGCCGACCACCGCGCTGGCATCGAGCGGCGCAGCGCAACCGGCCGCGAGCGGCACGCCGCCGAACGTCAAGGGGGGCCAATCCGCCGGCCTCGATGTCCTGCTTGCTCCGCCGGCCGCGCCCGGGCAGGGCGGCGGCTGGGGATCGATGCCGCCCATCATCGCCAATGCGCTCAACCAGGCGCTGGCGCCGCAGGGGAACGCGGCCGGTCTGTTCGGGCCGAACACCGGGCGTTTCATGTCGGCGCTCGGCGCCGGCCTGAGCTCGGCCGGGCAGAACTGGAACAAGCCGGCGCTGGCGGCCTTCGCCAGCGGCGCCGGCGCCGCGATCCAGGGCGGCCAGCAAAACGAGAACCAGCAACAGGAGGCGAAGCTCAAGGCGCTGCAAACGGCCATCGCCGCCTGGAAGGTCGGCGACATGGCGACCTATCACCAGGCGCTGGCGAATTACCACACCGCCGTGGCGCAGCAGCGGTTTGCGCAGATGACGCCGCCCGCGGGCACGCGGGTCGCGCCGCCGAGCGGTCCGCTCAGTCCAAACGCCGCGGCGCCAACGCCTTCGCTCGGCGGCCCGGGGCAAGGCACCGGCGCCGCTCCATTGGCCCCGCCGGCGATCGTCTACGGGGGCACACCCAGCCCCGCCACTCCGGCGCCGCCTCCCGCCGCCGCGGCGCCGGCAACCGGCGCGCCTCCGGCGCGTCCCGCCGGCGTGCCACCCGATTCTTCGTACAGCCCGTCGCGAAAAATGTGGCGCAGTTCCGACGGCCGCTTGTTTGACGCGAGCGGCCAAGCCGTCGCGCCGCCATCGACCGGTCTGCCGTAATGGACCCGGCTGTCTCACCCGACGCTGCGGTGCCGGCACCAGCGCCGAGCTTCGCCGATCAGGGGCCCGACGATTGGATCGAGCCGGCGGCTGCTCAAACCGTTCCTAATCGGTGGAGCGACGGCGGCCCGGACGACTGGATCATGCCGCCGGTCGCGCAACGCGCAGCGAGCCCTCGACTTGACGACGGTCCGGACGATTGGATTTCAGTGCCGGTTGCCCAGCGTGCGCCGAGCCCTCCATTCGATGGTGGTGCGGACGATTGGATCGCGCCGCCGGCCGGCATCTCCGGCAATGAAACGGCCGAGGCGACCGCGCTTCGAGCGCCGTCGGGCTACGGAGGAATTTGGGGCGCGATCACCGATTGGCTCTATCGCGATGTCGACAAGCAAATCACCGAAAGCACGCCAGGAAAATACATCGCCGACGTGGCGCACATATACGATTCCGGGCCGACCTTCATCGATCCGCAGACCGGTACCGAGACCCATATCGATCCGGCCAAGCACCTTGTGCGGCCCGAAGGCGGCCAACTCAAGGTCTATGAGCGCGTCGACAAGACCAGGCCCATAGGGCTCCAGGATCTCGGGATCGTCAGGGCGGTGACTGAGCCGGTCGAAGCGTTCGGCAAGGCCTTGCGTGGGGAGCTCTTGCCCGACGAAGCGGTGCCCGCGGCCGCGGGCGCCGCGCTCCTCGGGGCGATGGCCGGCCGCTCGCCGGCGGGTCGTCTCCCCGGGCAAGTCGCGCGCGACGCGCCCCCGCCGCCGGACGCACCCCCGACATCGCCCTCGGCGCCAGCGCCAGCAGAGCGGGTCGGGGTGCTGAAGCTCACCGATGACATGATGTCCGCGGCCCGGGCGCGGCTGCGAGCGATGTTCGAGGGAGTGACGGCGGGTCCGCCACAATCGCCAGAACGGCTACCGCTCGGCGAGGTCACGGCGGAAGGGGCGCAGCGCATCAACCAGCTCCTACGTGAGGGGGGCATAGACGCCGATGTGACTGGCTATCGCCATGAAGTCGACGCCGATGCGGCGCGGCATGCGTTCAAGAGGCACGGAAGCGCCGCGACCGAAGAGCCGCGCGGCCAAATCCCGCTTACCGCCGACGACTGGGAATTGATTCCCGATGTGCTCGCGGCGCCCGATCACATGGCGTATATCGGACCTACGAGGCGCGGGCGGGAGGCCATCGGCTATTGGAAGCGCATGGACGGGCACATTTTCTATATCGAAGAAGTGCGAACTGGGCGCGGGACGCTCGCCGCGGTGACCATGCGCAAATATCGGACAGGATCTGCTGGAGGTGCCGGGAAGACCACATGGCCCTGAGGCCCCGCAGTCTCACGTCCGAAACGCACTTCCCGGCAGCTTGGATATAAGGCCGTTTTCGGTTGGTGGCAAGCCGCGTCGAAAGTGCGGTGTCGGGCCGCATCGAGTTATTGGACGGCCTGCAACCCGCAGCGATCAAACAAGTGTCTGGCGATGCCGGGCCGCCCGTGGCGCTGGCCGCCTGATCGAATCGTATCGTTCTCGAAGGAGGCGATGCGCGGGCAGTCATCCGGCAGGCATACGATGGCAACAAGAAAACGTGGCTTCTGACCGCATACGAAATCCGGCGCGGAGGAGGGAGGACTGAGAGCCCCTCCGACTTGCCGGGACCGACTCGCTCCTCGGCCCCGCCGGGTGCTGAAATGTAAGGAGCCCCGCTTCCGACAACAAGTTCGCAATTGGTTCCGCGCCGCGCGATCCCGGTCGGCCAAAAAAAGATAAACCCGGCGCGGAGGCTGGGGCCGACTTGCGGGCAAATATCATGCTGGAGGCGCCGGGACGACCACATAGCCCTGAGGCCCCGCGTCAAACGTCCAAAACGCTTCCCGGCGCTTTGAATATAGGCCGATCTCGGTTGGCGGCAAGCTGCTGTCGCAGGCGATGGCCGCACGAGCCGATCGTATCGGGGGCTGGACCGGCAAATATCGTGCTGGAGGCGCCGGGACGACCACATGGCCCTGAGGCCCCGCAGTCTCACGTCCGAAACGCACTTCCCGGCGCGTTGAACATAAGGCCGATCTCGGTTGGCGGCAAGCCGCCGTCGCAGGCGAGGCTGGCGGAACAGTCCTGCCCATTGGGCCGGATTGAGTTGGTCACGCCGAGCCCGTCGACGCTCTCGCCATGGCCGCGATCGCATAGAACCTGACGCGTTCGCCGAAGGAAACGCGGCGACCAAACAAACGTCGGGTGATGCCGCCGCGGTCGCCGGGCCGGCCGCGGCGCCGGACGCCTGACCGGAGCCCCATCACGCCGCCGAGGGCCGCTTGCGGCCCTTTCTTTTTCCAAGAGAGCATCGTGGCACGCCGCGCGCGACTGACCCATGAGCGGTTGCACGAGCTTCTGCACTACGATCCGGACAGCGGGGAATTTCGCTGGCGCGAGCGCGCAAGCTACGTCGTCAACGTCGGCGACGTTGCCGGCTCGGTGAACAAGACCAGCGGCTATCGGCTCATCCATATCGACGGCCGCAATTACAAGGCACACCAGCTGGCGTGGTTCTACGTGACGGGCACATGGGCGCGGCCGATGATCGACCACCGGGACCTGGACCGCAGCAACAACCGCTTGAGCAACCTGCGGCGCGCGACCGCCTCGATGAACGCCGCCAACCGGCGGCGCCCGCGCACCAACACGTCCGGGTTCAAGGGCGTGCACCGGCGCCGCACGGGCGGAAGGTGGCGCGCGCAGATCTGGAAGGACGGGCGCGCCCACTACCTCGGCCTGTTCGCCACGGCGCAGGCGGCGCACGCAGCCTACGCCGCCGCCGCGCGACGGCTGTTCGGGGAGTTCGCGCGGACGGAGTAGGGGCACAATCCGCCGGGTCCGCCTTTGGCGCCCATTGCGGACCAAGATCCGTTGCCCGCGCCGGCGAAGTCATCGATACTTCCCGGCTTCAGCCGGGGACGCAAACGCACGCATCGGAACGGGAGAGCGGCCATGCCTATCCCCGTCAACCTGTGCAGGTGGAGATGAGCTTGGGCAACGGCTGGCGCGCGCTCGCCCGCGCCGCGATGATCTTGGCGGCAGTCGCGCTTCCGCTCGCCTCGGCCGCCGCACAAACAAGGCGGCAGAGCGAGCGGCAGTGCGACAACAAAAACGACGCGTTTTCGCCCGACGAGCGGATCAGCGCCTGCACCGCCCTTATTCGGTCGGGACGCTCGAGCAAGTACGATCTCGGCACCCAGTACTACAACCGCGGCCGCGCGTAT
>DASPVJ010000333.1:0-2399 GCA_035622435.1 Xanthobacteraceae bacterium
CGTCAAAGGCATGCTGGCCAAGCCGGAAAACCGCGAGCAGGCGGTCGCCAAGCTGTTCAAGAGCGTCGGCGGCAAGCTGATCGGGTGGTACCTGACCTTCGGCCGCCATGATTGGCTCGTCATCGGCGAGTTCCCCAACGCCCAGGCCGCGGCGTCCGCCGTATTGGCGGCAGCCGCCGGCGGCAGCCTGTCGGATATCGAGACGACCGTCGCCATGACGGCGCAGGACGCCGCCGCCACCTTCAAGTCCGCCGGCAAGGCGGCCAAGGACTTCCGCAGCGCCGGGCGCGGGTAGAGCATGATGCCGAAAAGTGGGTACCGGTTTTCGGAAAACATCATGCTCCAACAATAAGCTAAGGCGGGATGGCGATTCGAAGAAAAACCATCACGCTTTAGCCCGCATCAAGCGAAGGGGCATGCGGGGCAAGCGCTTTTCGATTTTGCCAGAATGGAAAAGCGCTCTAGAGTCCCGCCGCCGGGTTGACCCACGGAGCGAGGGGGCAAACCCATGCACCGACGCGCGTTCCTCAAGTCCGTCGCCGGCGCGGGGGCGCTCGCGGCAGGCGGTCTTCCCACCCCGGCGATCTCGCAACGCGCCGCCGCGCGCGCGGTGCGGCTGGTGCCGCACGCGGACCTCGCCAATTTCGATCCGGTGTGGACGACCGCCTACATCGCCCGCAACGCCGGCCTCCTGGTGTGGGACACGCTCTACGGGGTCGACGCCAGGCTCAAGGTGCAGCGGCAGATGGTCGAGGCGGAGGAGGTCTCCGCCGACGGCCTCGTCTGGACGTTCCGCCTGCGGCCCGGGCTAAAGTTCCACGACGGCGAGCCGGTGCTGGCGCAGGACGCGGTCGCGAGCGTTTCCCGCTGGGCGGCGCGCGATCCCATGGGCCAGATGCTCAAGGCGATCGAGAACGAGCTTGCCGCCGTCGACGACCGCACCTTCCGCTGGGCGCTGAAAAAGCCGTTCCCGAAGCTGCTCCTCGCGCTCGGCAAGATCAGCACGCCGTGCTGTTTCGTCATGCCGGCGCGCGTGGCGGCGACCGATCCGTTCAAGCAGATCGCCGAATACGTCGGCAGCGGGCCGATGCCCTTCGAGCGCGGCGATTGGGTGCCCGGCGCCCGCTCGGCGTTCGAGAAGTTCGCCGACTACGTTCCGCGCCAGGAGGACCCGTCGTGGCTCGCCGGCGGCAAGCGCATCGTCGCTGACCGCATCGAGTGGATCGTGATGCCCGACGCGTCGACCGCGGCGGCGGCGCTGCAGACCGGCGAGATCGATTGGTGCGAACTCGTGGTGCCGGATCTCGTGCCGATGCTGCGGCAGAATCGCAATCTGGCCGTCGACGTCAACGACCCTTTGGGCAGCGTCGGCATGCTGGTCATGAATCAGCTGTTTGCGCCGTTCAACGACGCGCGGGCGCGCCGCGCGATCCTGATGGCCATGAGCCAGCAGGAATACATGCACGCCTACGTCGGCGACGACGCGAACCTGTGGAAGCCGATGCCCGGCTATCTCACGCCGGGCTCGCCGCTTTATAACGAAGAGGGCGGCGACATTCTCAAGGGGCCGCGCAAGCGCGACGCCGCCCGGCGGTTGCTGGCCGAGAGCGGCTACGCTGGCGAGCCGGTCAC
The DNA here is from genome assembly GCA_035622435.1 of Xanthobacteraceae bacterium. Lineage (GTDB taxonomy): Bacteria > Pseudomonadota > Alphaproteobacteria > Rhizobiales > Xanthobacteraceae > AP-16. Next base: position 1,633 of record DASPVJ010000333.1, read on the forward strand.
CTGCATGGCGTCGCAGGACCTCCCGCACCACAAGGCGTGGGGCGACGTGACGGTCGACCTGCTCAAGCAACTCGGCGTCAACGTCGATTTTGCCGCGGTCGACTGGGGCACGGTGGTCGCCCGCCGCACGCAGAAGAACCCGCCCGGCAAGGGCGGCTGGCACATGTACCACACCGCCGTCTACGGCGTGGATTGCGTCAATCCGAGCGGCACGTTCCTGCGCGCCAACGGCAGCGTGGTGGTGAACGGCTGGGCCGAGAGCGCCGCGGTCGAGGCGCAGACCGCCGCCTGGTTCGCGGCGACCGCCTTGGACGAGGAAAAGACCGCCGCGCGGGCGTTCAACGCGGCGGCGCTCGACCACGTGCTGTTCGCGCCGCTCGGCTGGTACCTGCGCCACTACGCCTGGCGCCGCTCGCTCGCCGGCGTCACCCAGGGGCCGATGCCCTTCTTCTGGGGGGTGAGCAAGACGGTGTGAGGTTTCGCGCGCGGCAAACGAACACGCCAACCTGAGAGCGCATCAAACAAACTCCACGTCATCCTGAGGAAGTCGCGCGCAGTTGCGCGCGACCGTCTCGAAGGATGGAAGCAGGCTCCGTGCTTGTTTCCATCCTTCGAGACGCTCGGCGCTTCGCGCCGAGCCCTCAGGATGACGGTGGAGAATTAGGCCGCTCCGCCGGCAGGCGCACCAGCACGATGGTGCCGACCCCCTGGCTCGAGCGGATGCGCATGGTCCCGCCGTGCAGGTCGATGAGCGACTTGGCGATGGC
>DASPVJ010000334.1:0-3433 GCA_035622435.1 Xanthobacteraceae bacterium
TCATCCGCCGCAGCTTCCCGGCGCACGGCATCATCGGCGAGGAGTTCGGTGAGGACCGCGCGGACGCGGAATACGTCTGGGTGCTCGACCCGATCGACGGCACCAAGTCGTTCATCTCGGGCATGCCGGCCTGGGGCACCCTGATCGGGCTCACCCACTTCGGCACGCCGGTGTTCGGGATGATGCACCAGCCGTTCACGCGCGAGCGGTTCAGCGGCGACGGCGGCGCCGCGCGCTATCGCGGCCCGGCGGGCGATCGCGTGCTCCAGGCGCGCCGGTGCGCGGCGCTCGCCGACGCGGTGCTGTTCACCACGAGCCCGCGGATCATGAAAGAGCGCGACCGTCGCGCCTTCGCCAAAATCGAAGATACGGTGCGGCTCTCGCGCTACGGCGGCGACTGCTACGCCTATTGCATGCTGGCGGCCGGCCACGTCGATCTCGTCATCGAAACCGAACTCAATCGCCACGACATCATTCCGCTCATCCCGATCATCACCGGCGCCGGCGGCATCGTCACTACCTGGGAGGGGACCGCGCCGGAAAGCGGCGGACGCATCATCGCGGCGGGCGACGAGCGCGTGCACGCGGCCGCGCGCGCGATCCTCGCCGGCTGACGCCGTGACGAGGGGCGGCGAACCGGTTGCATTCGACGACGCATTCCGGGCACACCTGCGCGACCTCTTCGTCTGGCGCCGCGACGTGCGTCATTTCCGGCGCGAGCCGCTGCCGCCGGACACGATCGAACGGCTGATCGAGACCGCCTGCCTCTCGCCGTCGGTGGGACTGAGCCAGCCGTGGCGCTTCGTCATCGTCGAGGACGCGGCACGCCGGCGCGCGGTGATCGCCGATTTTCACGCCTGCAACGGCGAGGCGCTGCGTGCCTACGCGGGCAAGGCCGCGGACCGCTACGCCGCCCTCAAACTCGCCGGCCTCGAAGAGGCGCCGTGTCACGTGGCGGTTTTCGCCGACCGCGCGACCGAAGTGGGCTCCGGGCTCGGCCGGCGCACCATGCCGGAGATGGCCGAGTATTCCGTGGTCGCGGCGATCGCTACCCTGTGGCTTGCGGCGCGCGCCGAGGGCATCGGGCTCGGCTGGGTGTCGATCCTCGATCCGATCCGCATTTGCGAAATCCTCGATGTTCCCAGCGACTGGATTTTCATCGGCTACCTGTGCCTGGGCTATCCGCAGTCCGAAGACGACCGGCCGGAACTCGAGCGCGCGCAATGGGAGCGGCGGCGGTTGCCTGAGTGCTTTGTGCTGCGCAGATGAGATCGGACGTCAGATGTCAGAGATCGGAAATCTGATCTCTGGCATCTGATATCTGACATCTGATCTCCGACATCCGTCATCCGAACAACGGCGACCCCGGCACGAAGGCGTCGAACGCCGCCCAGAACTGGGAGCGGAAGTGGTCCTGCTCCATCAGGATTTCGTGGCGCGAACCGGAGATCACGAGGTGGGCGCCTGCCCGTAGCCGCACCGCGAATTGCGCGATGGCCGGCGTCGACACCAGTTCGTCCTGGCCGGCGGCCACGATCAGCATCGGCTGGCGGATGTGGGCCGGATAGGCCGGCTCGGCAAAGTCGCGCATCGCCCGGAACGCCGCGTCGACCCAGGCGACGCTGGGCGAGCCGAGGCCGAGGTCCGGGTCGGCCTCGACGATCGCCGCCGTGCGGGCGTAGCGCACCGAATCGGAGGTGACCGGGTTGCCGATGAACGGGCGCGTCGCCACCGGCTTGGCGCTGCCGCCCGGGACATAGGCGCCGCCCATCCCCAAATAGCGCAGGGTGCGGGCGGTGATCTTCGCGCCGCGCGAGCCTGAGCGCCCGGCGAGCGCGACCATCGGGGCGGAGAGCACCATGCGGTCGAACCAGCGCCGGCCGCGATAGGCGGCGCGCAACAGCACGGTCCCGCCCATGGAATGCCCCAGCGCGAACAACGGCGGCGGACAATCGGGCAGTACGACCTCTTTGACGAACGTGTCGAGATCGAGGTCGTAGCCGGCAAACCTGCGCACGTATCCCTTGTGGATATCCGCCGTGGCGCGCTCGGAGCGGCCTTGGCCGCGCCAGTCGAGAACGGCGACCGCGAAGCCGCGCGCGCGGGCGTCGCTGACCACCTCGAAATACTTCTCGATGAACTCGGCGCGACCCGGGAAGACGCACACGGTCCCCTTGCGGCCGGCCGGCGGCTGCCAGCGGGCAAAGCGCAGGTGGACGCCGTCCGGAGTTTGCAACATGCCGACGGTCGCGCCATCGGGCACCGGGTTGGCTGGGATCGAGACCAAGTCCATGTTCGGAGGAGCCGGCCGGGGAAAGGATGCAAGCCTTATATCAGCCCGCAACGCGCCGCGCGCACCTGCCCCGCATCGGGCGCGCGAGGCCCTTGCAGCGCGAAAAACCCTTCCTACATGCAGTGTTGCGCAGGCCATGAGGCTGCGCACACCCGGGGTCCGACCGCAAGGTGGACCGCCGCATGTCGCTCAACGGAGGATATGCCATGCGAACATTCGATCTTGCTCCCCTCTATCGTTCGACCGTCGGCTTCGACCGACTGTTTTCGCTGCTCGACCAAGCGACCGGCTTCGAGTCGGCGCCGAGCTACCCGCCCTACAACATCGAACGCACGGGCGAGAACGCCTACCGGATCACGGTCGCGGTAGCGGGCTTCGCCGAGCCCGAGCTGTCGATCGAGGTCAAGGAAAGCGCGCTGACCATTCGCGGCGAGAAGCAGGCCAAGCAGACGGAGAAGGACGGCGAGGTGCTCTACCAGGGCATCGCCGCGCGGGCCTTCGAGCGCCGCTTCCAGCTCGCCGATCATGTCGTGGTCAAGGGCGCGGCCCTGGAGAACGGGCTGCTCCACGTCGACCTCGTACGCGAGGTCCCCGAGGCCATGAAGCCGCGCAACATCCCGATCGGCAACGGCTCGGCCAAGGTGATCGACGCCAAAAAGGCGGCCTGATCCGCAACGGTCCGCAATCGAAAAGTTGGGGCGCCCCGGTATCCGGGGCGCTTCCTTTTTGGGCGCTCAGTTGAGCGGGGCGACCGGCGGCAGCGGCGGCGTGGCCGCCGGCGGAGCCGGCGCGGCCGGGGCCGGGGTTGTGGCCGGCGCGTCGCCGCGCGGCGCAGGCGCCGGGTTAGCAGAAGGTGCGGGCGCGGCCTCGGGCGCCAGCGGCGGCGTTGGCTGAGCCGCAGCCGGGTTGGCGGGCGGCTTCGGCCGCGGGATCGGCGTCGGATGCATTGGCGTGAGCGCTGCCGTGCTGTCGGGCGGTGGCATCGGGCCGACGCCCGGTGGGGGCGGATAGTAGCCGGCGTACGGCGGCGCGTAAGGTCCGGGCCCATACGCGTAGGGTCCCGGCCCATAGGGTCCCGGCGGCCCCACGAGGATGGGTCGCACGGAAAGGATGTCGCCGTAGCGGGCATCGACCGCGACG
>DASPVJ010000335.1:0-5028 GCA_035622435.1 Xanthobacteraceae bacterium
GGAAGAATGGAAGATGGTGGCCGAGACCAAGAAGATCCTCGACCCGAAGATCAAGCTGGTCGCCACTTGCGTACGGGTGCCCGTGTTCATCGGCCACAGCGAGGCGGTCAACATCGAGTTCGAGCGGCCGATCACCGCCGAGGAGGCGCGCGAGGTGCTGCGCAACGCGCCCGGCTGCCTGGTCATCGACAAGCACGAGAACGGCGGCTACGTCACGCCGTACGAGGCGGCGGGCGAGGACGCGACCTACATCAGCCGCGTGCGCGAGGACCCGACGATCGAGAACGGCCTCGTGCTGTGGGTCGTGTCCGACAACCTGCGCAAGGGCGCGGCGCTCAATGCCGTGCAGATCGCCGAGTGCCTGATCAACCGCAAACTGATCGCAGCCAAGCGCAAGGCGGCGTGAAGCGCCTGACCTGGTAGCCCGCATTGAGCGAAGTGAAATGCGGGATTCCCGGATTTCGCTGCGCTCAAGTCGGGCTACAAATAAAAGGAGCCCGCCATGCTACGCGTGACGCTCGCCGCGGTTGCGATGCTCGTCCTCGCCGGCGCGGCTTTGGCGCAGGCGCCGGTGCCCGACCTGCCGGCGGCGCTCAACCCGGGCGATCTCAAGCCCTATCTCGCGGTGCCGGCCAAAGGCGTGCAGATCTACCTGTGCAACAAGACCGACAGCGGCCCCTACGCGTGGGCCTTCAAGGCGCCCGAGGCCGAACTCGACGACAGCGCCGGGATCCGCATCGGCAAGCACTACGGCGGCCCGACCTGGGAAGCGAACGACGGCGGCAAGGTGGTCGGCGCCGTCAAGGCGTCCGCCCCGGCACCCGCGGCGAATGCGATCCCGTGGCTCCTGCTCGACATCAAGGCGCGCGAGGCCTCCGGGCGCTTCACCCAGGCCGCCAGCATCCTGCGGGTGAACACGGTCGGCGGGCAGGCGCCGGCCGCCGGATGCGACGAACCTCGCGCCGGCGCCGAGCTGCGCGTGCCCTACACGGCGACGTATTATTTTTTGAAGTAGGCGCATTCACGCCCAGATCGCCATCGGCAGGCCGTAGTCGTCGCGCTGCGGCGCATCCGGGAACGACCGCGCGGCGCCGGCGTGGATGCGCCGGGCGATCGCCGCGCAGGCGAGCGCATCGAGAAGGTCGTCCGCTCCGGCACCCTTGGGCGGCGCCGCCTTGACGGCGGCGGCCGCAAATCCGGCGGCGATCAGCAAGCGGCGGCGTAGCGCCAGGCCCGGCTTCACCTTCTTGGGATACGCCAGCGCGCGTTCGCCGTTGAGCCGCCAGAACGCGACCTCCGGATGGGTCTCGAACACGCGCGCGGCGAGCGCCGCATCGGCCCGCAGCGCGCCGTCGACCTCGCGAATCTTCGGCGCGATCATGAACAATTGCTTCTGTACTTTGCGCGGCGGATCGGACGTCGTGAGCGCGATCCGGCAGGCGTTGGGATACGAAGGCGCGTAAACCGCCGCCCGCGACGGGACCGGGAAGACTGACGATTGCCGGCGGCCGAGCAGCGTACGCACCGCACGCTCCGGGCCGCGTCCGCCTGGTCCGATGCGCGCCGGCAAGCCGATCGGCATGTCGACCGCGACCACCGCTGGCGCCTCGGGGGCGCTGGCGATGGCTGCGAAATGCGGCACGATGCGGGTGCGCACTTCCCCGCCCGCGGCCCGCACGAACGCCACCATCCATCCGGCCCGGCAGCCGTCCGCGCCGGCCACCCAGACGTCGCCGGTGTTCATCGCGCCCGCCCGATTTGTTGCGCCCGGCGCCGGAAAACGCCATTCTGCCGCGCCGATGACACCCTGGGGAGCACCATGAAACGACGCGAATTTCTCAAAGCCGCCGGATTAGGCCTCGCCGCGTCCGCGGTCGCCGCGCCGGCCGTCGCCCAGTCGATGCCGGAGCTCAAGTGGCGCCTGACCGCGAGCTGGCCGAAGTCGCTCGACACGCTCTACGGCACCGTCGAACATATCTGCAAGCGCGTCGCCGAAATCACCGACAACAAGTTCCAGATCCAGGGTTTCGCGGCCGGCGAGATCGTGCCCGGCCTGCAAGTGCTCGACGCGGTGCAGAACGGTACCGTCGAGATGGGCCACACCGCCGGCTACTACTACGTCGGCAAGGACCCGAGCTTCGCGTTTGCGACCGCCCTGCCGTTCGGCCTGAACTCCCGCCAGCAGGAATCCTGGCAGGAGTTCGGCGGCGGCATGGAACTGCTCGACGAGCTGTTCAAGCAGTACAATTGCCATGCCGTCCCGACCGGCAACACCGGCGCCCAGATGGGCGGCTGGTTCCGCACCGAGATCAAGACCCTCGACGATCTCAAGGGCGTCAAGATGCGCATCGGCGGGTTTGCCGGCCGGGTCATCGCCAAGCTCGGGGTCGTCCCGCAGCAGCTTGCGCCCGGCGACATCTACCCGTCGCTGGAAAAGGGCACGATCGACGCCGCCGAGTGGGTCGGGCCGTACGACGACGAGAAGCTCGGCTTCGTCAAGATCGCCAAGTACTACTACTATCCGGGTTGGTGGGAGGGCGGCGCCCAGGGCCACACCCTCGTCAACATCGCCAAGTGGAACGAGCTGCCGAAGGCCTACCAATCGGTTCTCACCGCGGTGATCCGCGAAGCCGGCCTGATCCAGACCGCCAGGTACGACGCCCAGAATCCGCCGGCGATGAAGCGGCTGCTGCAGGCCGGCGCGCAGCTGCGCGCGTTCTCGCCGGAAATCATGGAGGCGTCCTTCAAGGCGGCGCAGGAGACCTACGCGGAAATTTCCCAGACCAATCCGCTGTTCAAGAAGCTCAACGAGAGCATCTCGGCCTACCGCAGCGACGCGTATCTGTGGTGGCAGATCGCCGAGCTGCCGTTCGACGCCTTCATGATCCGCCAGCGCACGCGCACCTGATACGCAATCACCTCGACGGCGCTCTTTACTCTCCCCGCAAGCGGGGAGAGGTCGGATCGCGAAGCGATCCGGGTGAGGGGGCGTCGCCGAAATTACGCGTTAAAGCGTGATGGCTTTTCTTCGAATCGCCATCCCGCTTTATCTTATTGTTGGAGCATGATGTTTTTCCGAAAACCGGTACCCACTTTTCGGCATCATGCTCTAGCAGAAAGGCCCCTCACCCACCCTCTCCCCGCAAGCGGGGAGAGGGAGTCCCGTCAAAACACGTTCGCCTCGCGCACCGGTCGGTTGGCGGCGATGCGCTCGTAGCCGAAGCGCGTCAGGTCGAAGCTGGTGAAGCGGCCGTGCACGATCAGCTCGGCGGCGGCGCGGCCGGCGGCCGGCGCCTGCTGCAGGCCGTGGCCGGAGAAGCCGTTGGCGAAGATGAAGTTGGCGACCTGCGGGTGCGCGCCGATGACCGCGTTCTGATCGAAGGTGTTGAAGTCGTAGTGCCCGGCCCACGCGCGCACCAATTTCAGCGCCTCCATCGCCGGCACGCGGTGCGCGAGCGCCGGCCATACGGCCGTTTCGAACAGGGCGTAGTCCACGTCGAAGTCGCCGTCCGCGCGCGGATCGGCGTCGTCCGGCGGCGACACGCCGCAGATGAAGCCGGTGCCCTCCGGCCGCACCCATACGCCGGCCGTATCGATCAGCAGCGGCATGGCGGCAAGATCGGCGCGGCAGGCAACGACGAAGATGCAACGCTTGCGCGGCTCGACCGGCAGCGCCAGGCCGGCGAGCGCCGCAACGTCGCCCGCCTGCGGGCCGGCGGCGTTGACCAACGTCCCGCAGGCGATGCGCCGGCCGTCGGCGAGCGTCGCCGCGTCGACGTGGCGGCGCCGGCGCTCGATGGCGGCGACCTCGCCGTGCACATAGACGGCGCCGCGCTCGCGCGCCCCGCGGCGCAGCAGATGCAGCAGCGCATGGGAATCGAACCAGCCTTCGCCGGTGCGGCCGAACGCGCCGGCGGCGAGGTCGGAGGCGTTGAGCCACGGGAAGCGCGCGGTCAGTTGCGGCGCGTCCATCAGCAGGATGTCGGCGCCCTCCGCCTGCTGGATCGCGTGATTGGCCGCCATCACGGCGCGGCCGGCCGCATCGGCCAACAGCAAATAACCGCCGGCGCGGAAGTCGACGCTCGCCTCGCGGCCGAACCGCAGCTTCAGCCCGTCGAAGAAGGCGATGCCGAAGCGGCTCATGCGGATATTCTCCGGCGTCGAGAATTGCTGGCGGATCGACGCCGCCGACAGGGTGGTGGACGCGCGCGCGTAGGTCGGGTCGCGCTCGATCACCGCGACCGTGCCGGCGAATCCGAGGTCGTGCAGCAGGAAATACGCGATCGCCGAGCCGATCGCGGCGCCGCCGACGATGACGACGTCGAAACGTTCCGTGCTCATCGAGCGTGATCCCGCACCGAATCGGCCGAGGGTGGCATGGGCCGGGAACCCTCGCTAGGGTAACGGGCCGGCCAGCCAGGGGCGATCCGATGACCATCCGTCCGCGCCGCAGCGTGCTCTACATGCCGGGATCGAACGCCCGCGCCATCGAGAAGGCGCGCAGCTTGCCGGTCGACGGCGTCATCCTCGATCTCGAGGACGCGGTCGCGCCCGATGCCAAGGAGGCGGCGCGCGCCCAAGTGATCGCCGCCGTCAAGGCGGGCGGTTTCGGGCCGCGCGAAGTGTTCGTGCGCGTCAACGGGATCGGCACGCCGTGGTTTGCCGACGACATGGCGGCCTTCGCCCACGCGGCGCCCGACGCCATCCTGGTGCCGAAGATCCAGGCGCCCGCACAGCTCGAGAGCGTCGGCACCCGCCTGCTCGACATGCACGCCGACAGGCGCATCCGCATCTGGGCGATGATCGAGACCCCGCTCGCGCTCTTCAACATCGCGGCGATCGCCGGGGAGGCGCGCGACTCGGAGAGCCGACTCGCCGGGTTCGTGCTCGGCACCAACGATCTCGCCAAGGAGACGCGCGCCCGCATCGTGCCCGGCCGCGCCCCCATGGTGTCGTGGCTGATGGGGTGCGTCGCCGCCGCCCACGCCTACGGCATCGACGTGCTCGACGGCGTCTACAACGACATCG
>DASPVJ010000336.1:0-2587 GCA_035622435.1 Xanthobacteraceae bacterium
GTTCCTGCCGGTGATCGGCCACGTGCAGATCGCCGCGGTGCCGAGCCGCCAGGAGCCGGACGAGGGCGAGGTCAACTACCCGGCGATCTACGAAGCGCTCGACCGGGTCGGCTACGCCGGCTGGGTCGCCTGCGAATACCGCCCGCGCGGCCGCACCGAGGATGGGCTCGGCTGGGGGCGGGCGTGGGGGATTGGAACGCGCGCCTGATCTCCCTCTCCCCGCTTGCGGGGAGAGGGTCGGGGTGAGGGGGCGTTTCAATGCGCTCTGCCCGCGGAGAGTCCCCCTCACCCGACGCGCTTCGCGCGTCGACCTCTCCCCGCAAGCGGGGAGAGGTGAAGAAGGAGCAAATAAATGCGCCTGCAAAACAAAGTCGCCCTCGTCACTGGCGCCGGGTCCGGGTTCGGCAAGGCGATCGCCGAAACCTTCGGGCGCGAGGGCGCCAAGGTCGCGGTCCTCGACATCGACGCGGGCGCGGCCAAGGCCGCGGCGGATGGGATCGGCGCTGCCGCCGTCGCCGTCACTTGCGACGTTTCGCGCAAGGCGGACGTCGACGCGGCGGCAGCGGCCGCGCTCGCCGCGTTCGGCACCATCGATATTCTGGTGAACAACGCCGGCACCACCCACCGCAACCGGCCGATGCTCGAAGTCGCGGAGGCGGAGTTCGACCGCGTCTTCGCCGTCAACGTCAAATCGATCTTTCTGTTCGCCCACGCGGTGGTGCCGGTGTTCCGCCGCCAGGGACGCGGCACCATCATCAACATCGGCTCGACCGCGGGGATCAGGCCGCGCCCGGGGCTTGCCTGGTACAACGCCACCAAGGGGGCGGTGAACCTGCTGTCGAAATCGATGGCGGTCGAACTCGCGCCCGACAAGATTCGCGTGTGCGCGCTCGCCCCGGTCGCCGGCGAGACCGCGCTGCTGCCGACCTTCCTCGGCAGCGACGACCCGGCGGTGCGCGCCAAGTTCGTCGCCTCGGTGCCGCTCGGCCGCCTCTCGGTGCCGCAGGACGTCGCCAACGCGGCGCTCTTCCTCGCCTCCGACGAGGCGGCGTTCCTCACCGGCGTGGTGCTGGAAGTCGACGGCGGACGGTGCGTGTGACCGGACTCATTCCTCCGGCTCGGTCGTGAACAGGAGCGGGTAGCCCTTGCTCCGCCCGGCGTCGGTCGCCCGCGTCGCCTTGGTCTCGGCCACGTCCTTGGCGTAGACGGCGACGACGCAGACGCCGCGCCGGTGGGCGGTGATCATCACCTTGTAGGCCTGATCCTCGCTCATGCGGAACTCCGCCATCAGCACCGTGACGACGAATTCCCGCGGCGTATAGTCGTCGTTGATGAGGATGACCTTGTGCAGGCGCGGCCGCTCGGTTTTCGGCAGCACCTTGGTGCGGGTCTTGGTCGCGATCTGAGCCATGGCTGCTCCATCGGCGCCGGCATGCCGAGCGGGCCCATTGTGCTACGGTGGCGATCTTGCGTCCATGCGCCCAGCGCAGATCCGCCGGCGATGACCGTCGTTGATGCCGAACGCCTGACCATCGCCGTCGATGCGGCGCACAGCGTGTCCGGCCTGCTGTCGGCGCCGCCGCGGGCGCGCGCCTGCTACGTGCTTGCCCACGGGGCGGGGGCCGGCATGACGCACCCGTTCATGGCGGCGGTTGCGGCTGGGCTTGCCGAGCGCGGCATCGCGACCCTGCGCTACCAATTCCCCTATATGGAGCAGCGCGCCAAGCGGCCCGATCCGCCCAAGCTCGCGCAGGCGACGGTTCGCGCCGCCGCGGCGGAGGCCGGGCGCCGCGTGCCCGCGCTTGCGCTGGTCGCCGGCGGCAAGTCGTTCGGCGGCCGCATGACCTCCCAGGCGCAGGCCGCCGCTCCCATCCCGGGCGTGCGCGGGCTTGCCTTCCTCGGCTTCCCGCTGCATCCGGCCGGGCGGCCGTCCGACGAGCGCGCCCGGCACCTGTTCGACGTGCACATCCCGATGCTGTTCCTGCAGGGGACCCGCGACGCGCTCGCCGACCTGGACCTGCTGCGGCCGCTCGCGGAGCATCTCGGCGAGCGCGCGACGCTTTGTTTGTTCCCGGACGCCGACCATTCCTTCCACGTGCCCGCTCGCAGCGGCCGCCGCGATGCCGACGTGATGGGCGAACTCATCGATGCGCTCACCGCGTGGATCGTGACGGTCTGCGCGTGACTTCCGAGTCACAGAAATCTGACTTGTTCCCCGGGCGCGCCGCAGCACGCAGTGCTGCGGCGCAGACCCGGGACCCGGGGCCCACACGCTGCAGTGGACCCCGGATCAGCGGTGCACCGCTCCGCTTCGCTGCGCGCTGCACCGCGTCCGGGGGACAGTTCTTCTCACGTGAGCAGCGCGCCGGCGGGATCCGCGGCCAGCACATCCGCTTCCGGCAACCCCAGCTCGCGGCGCACGATGTTGGTGCCGCGCACCAGCGACACCATTTTGTAGAAGGCGTGCAGCCGGCTCATGCCCTGGCGGCCGAACCCGCAGTCGGTCGAGACGATCAGCCGCTGCGGGTCGATCGCCTTGAGCGCGCGGCGGATGAGCGCGGCGACCTCCTCCGGCCGCTCCACTTGC
>DASPVJ010000337.1:0-4569 GCA_035622435.1 Xanthobacteraceae bacterium
CTCGGCGCGCTGCGCGACCGCACCCATTGCATCACCGTGATGGGCGAGCAGAGCCAGGTCGACGTGGTGTCGATGCGGGTCGGCGACGGCGACCGCTTGCAGATCGAGGGCGTCAGCCTCGACGTGCTCTATACCCCCGGCCACACCGACGATTCCTACAGCTTCCTGATGGCCGACCGGGTGTTCACCGGCGACACGCTGCTCATCCGCGGCACCGGGCGCACCGATTTCCAGAACGGCGACGCGCGCGCGCAGTACGAATCGATCTTCGGCCGGCTGCTCAAGCTGCCCGAGGAGACCCTGGTCTATCCGGCGCACGACTATAAGGGCGACACGGTCAGCACCATCGGCGAGGAGAAGCGCTTCAATCCGCGCCTGCAGGTCGGCTCGGTCGACGAATACGTCGAGCTGATGGGCAATTTGAAGCTGACCAACCCGAAGATGATGGACGTGGCGGTGCCGGCCAACCTCAAGGTCGGCCTGGCGCAGGAGGAGATCGCGCGGCGCGGCTGGGCGCTCACGGCGGACGAGGCGATGGCGCTCATAGGCCGGCCCGGCGTGGCGCTGGTCGATCTGCGCGAGCCGCGCGAGCGCGAACGGCACGGCGTGATCGCCGGCTCGCTGCACGCGCCCTACCCGGATCTGCGCGAGAACATCGGCCCGGGCGGCATGCTGCACGAGCTTGCCGCCGCCACCGGCAAACGCCTCGTCTTCTATTGCGCGTTCGGCGAGCGCTCGGCCATGGCGGTGCAGGCGGCGCAAGACGCCGGCATCGCCGCCGCCTGCCACCTGCACGGCGGGTTCGACGCCTGGAAGAAGGCGAACGGGCCGATCGTGCGATAGAGCATGATCCCGAAAAGTGGGTACCGGTTTTCGGAAAAGATCATGCTCCAAGAATAAGAGCGGGATGACGATTCGAAGTCATCCTGCGCTGGCGCCGCGCGCGTTCAGCGCAGCTGCGTATTGACGTTGCCGAAGGTCGAGTTGAGCTTGGTGCCGACGCCCTTGACCGTCGGAATGAGCAAGAGCGCAATGCCGGCGGCGATCAGGCCGTATTCGATCGCCGTCGCGGCGGTCTCGTCCTTGAGGAAGCGGACCACAAGATCGCGCACGGATGATCCTCCCTGCCCTCTTGCGACGCCATTCTGGGCCAAAGACGGGCCGATGACCGGTTGGCCCTTGGGGCCACCATGAGCAGTTCGCCGCAGATTGATGGGCAAGGCGCCTTAAGATGCGGTTAATTTCGGATGTCAGATGACAGAGGTCAGATGTCAGAGGTCAGATGCCGGATAAGGATACCCCTCTGACCTCTGACCTCTGACCTCTGATCTCTGACCTCTGATCTCTGATCTCTGACCTCTGATCTCTGACCTCTGTCTCACTTCAGCGTCGCCAGGTAGGCGACGAGGTCGTCCCTGTCCTTGGGATCGCGCAAGCCCTCGAACGGCATGCGGTTGCCCTTCACCTTGCCCTGCGGGTTTTCCAGGAAACCGCGCAAATTCGCCTCGTCCCAGACGAAGCCGGCGTTCTTCATGGCGTTCGAGTAGCGGAAATCCTCGCGCGCGCCGGCCTGGCGGCCGACCACGCCCTTGAGCGTCGGGCCGAGCGCGCCCGGCTGGTCGGTGTGGCAGGCGGCGCAGGAGCGGTAGAGCTGGCGGCCGTGCTCGAGGTCGGCGGCCACGGCCGGGAGCGCCGCAAGCGCGGCCGCGACGGCGCCGCCCAGGCGCAGGAGAAGAGCGCGCATCGGCCGACTTGTCACGCGTGCACGAGCGGGCCGGGGCTTTTGAGATATTGCGTCGCGATCGCGTGCGCCGACCAATAGGCGAGTGCGCCCAAGGTGCCGGTCGGATTATAGCCGTGCTGCTGCGGGAACACCGAGGCGCCCATGACGAACAGGTTATGCGCGTCCCACGCCTGCAAATAGCGGTTGACCACGCTCGACTTCGGGTCGTGCCCCATCATCGTGCCGCCGGTGTTGTGGGTCGACTGGTAGGGAACGATGGTGAAGTTCTTCGGCCGGTGGTGCATGTCGTAGTGGGTGGGACGCATCGCCTTGACGATCTCCTCGAGCTTGGCCACCAGGTAGCGCGACATCTTATGATCGTTGTCGGTGCCGTTGTAGGTCAGGCGGATGAGCGGACGGCCGAGCGCGTCCTTGTAGGTGGGATCGAGGTCCATGAAGTTGGCGCGGTTGGCGTAGACCGAGCCCTGGGTGTTGAAGCGGGTGAAGCGGCGATACCACTTGGCGGTGGCGCGCTTCCATTCCGGTCCCCAGCCCGGCGTGCCGTGCGGCACCGCGCGGCCGCTGATCGGCGGCGCGCCGCCGTTCGAGCACACGAAATAGCCGCCGCCGAAGAAGCCGAGGCCGGCGTGATCGAAATTCTCGCCGTTGAAGTCGTCGATGCACACGCCCATGCCCGGCGCCCCGATGAAGGGGTTCATCTCCTTGTCCTCGAAGAAGGCGAGCCCGCCCGCCTCGAACTGGTAGCAGTAGTTCTTGCCGACGACGCCGGTGCCGGTCGCCGGATCGTAGGGCTCGCCGATGCCGGCGAGGAGCAGGTGCTGGGTGTTGCCGAAGGTGAAGGCGCCGAGCACGACGAGCCCGGCCGGCTGCTCGTATTCCTCGCCGTTGCGCATGTCGGTGTAGACGACGCCGGTCACCTTGCGCGCGTCCCTGTCGTAGATCAGGCGGCTGACGAAGGCGCGCGTGCGCAGCTCGAATCGCGCGTCCGCGCGCAGCGCCGGCAGCAAGGCGATGTTGGGCGACGCCTTGGCGTTCGACTCGCAGGCGGTGCGGCCGCAGTGCCCGCAGTACTCGCAGCGGCCGAGCGTCATGCCTTCCGGGTTGGCGTAGGGCGCGCTCGAGGTCGCGACCGGCGCCGGGAACGGGTGATAGCCGAGGCTCTTCGCCGCTTCGCCGAACATCGTCGGCCCGAGCCCCGACTTGATCGGCTTGTTGGGATAATGCTCGCTGCGCGCGCCCTCGAACGGGTTGCCGCCGGCGACGATCTCGCCCTTGACGTTGCCGGCCTGGCCGGAGACGCCGCACAGCTTGTCGAACCGGTCGTAGAACGGCTCGATCTCCGCGTAGCTCACCGGCCAATCGGCGATGGTCATGTCGTCGGGGATGGCGGCGGCGCCGTATTTCTCGGCGAGCACGCTGCGGATGCGAAAATCGCCCGGCAGGTTGCGCCAATGCAGCGCGCCCCAGTGGACGCCGGTGCCGCCCACGCCCTCGCCCGGCAGGAAGGCGCCAAAGCGGCGGATCGGCAGCGCCTGCTCGTCGGCGGCGTTGCGGAAGGTGATGGTGTCGAGCGAATTGTCCTGCATCAGCTCGAGCCGCTGCACGTAGCGCAATTCGTCGCGCAAGGTGGTGAGGCCGAAGTCCTCGGCGGGAACGCGGTCGGCGCCGCGCTCGAGCCCGACCACGTTGAGCCCGGCCTTGGTCAATTCGCGCGCGGCGATGGCGCCGGCCCAGCCCATCCCGACCATGACCGCGTCGACTTCCTTCAACCGCGTGGCCATCGGCCCCTCCCCGAGAAGTCCGCGATCGATTGGGGCGGCGCGACGTAGCGCTTGTCGAAATAGGCGTCGACCTTGTCGGCATAGGTCGCCGGCAGGCCGGGAAAGCCGAGCATGATCCAGCCGGCCTTGTTGCGGTTGCCGCCGTGCATGGGATCGGAGAAGAACCCCTCCATGACGATCGCGTGCAGGCGGCCGAAGAACGCGTGCGCGGAAAAATTCTCGAACTCCGCGGTGCCGCGCTCCATGGCGGCGAGCGCCGCGGTGCGTTCGCCGGCGGAGAGGCGGTCGAACTCCTTGCCGTAGGTCTTGCGCGTCCACTCGTTCGCCGCGACGATGCCGGTGGCGAAATACTCGCGCGGGGTGAGCGCCAGCTGGTAGCCCTGCTCGGGCTTGCCGCGCCGGAACGGGCCGTTGCGGTAGGTCTTCGCGCCCGCCCCGTAGGCGCCGGCGAGCTGGCGGTCGATGAACACGACGACGCCGCACTCGCTGCCCGAGGGCGAGAGTTCGTCGGCCGGGATCATGGTGTCGGCAACGGCGGAGAGAAAAGCGGCCTCGGTGGCGGAAAGCGTGAGCAGCGGCTCGCTCGGCGCCGGCGCGGCGGCGGCGGGCGCGGGCGGCGGCTGCGCGGCCGGCGCTTGGGTCGGCTCGGCGAGCGGCGCCAGGCCGGCGGCAACCGCGGTGCCGGCGCCGAGCAGAAAATTGCGGCGCGCAATGGTGTCGTCCGTCATGCGTTCTCCCCGCTGCGCGGCGACCGCCGCGGCACGGCGGCGTCGGCGCCGGTCATTGCCGCCACCATAGCGCCGGCGCGCGCGCTTGGCATCAGGCTTGTGCGCGGACGGCGGCTCGGTGCCCGGTCGTTGCGTGCCTAAACGATTCCCCTGTGGTATAAGGTGCCCATGACAAAGGAACAGATCAACGCCGTCCTCGATAACGTGCGGTCCTGGCCCCAGGAGGATCAGGAAGAGCTCGTGGAGGTCGCGCGCGAGATCGAAGCGCGGCGGACCGGCGTCTACGCGTTGAACCCGGAGGAGCGCGCCGCGATCG
>DASPVJ010000338.1:0-13678 GCA_035622435.1 Xanthobacteraceae bacterium
TGCCTCGCCGGCGTGATCTGGCGCATGACCGCCGCGCGCATCCGCATCAAGCTCGAGGCCGGCCTCGAAGTCGTGGTCACCGGGCGGCTCACCACCTACCCGGGCCAGTCGAAATACCAGATCGTCATCGACACGCTCGAGCCCGCCGGTCTCGGCGCCCTGATGGCGCTGGTGGAAGAGCGCAAGCGCAAGCTCGCCGCCGAAGGGCTGTTCGCGGAGGCACGAAAGCAGCTTTTGCCGTTCCTGCCGGCGGTGATCGGGGTCGTCACTTCGCCGACCGGCGCGGTCATCCGCGACATTCTGCACCGCCTCGCCGACCGCTTCCCGCGTCGCGTGCTGGTGTGGCCGGTGCGGGTGCAGGGCGAGGGGTCGGCCGCCGAGGTCGCGGCCGCGATCCGCGGCTTCAACGCCTTGCCCACGGCCGGCGCGATCCCGCGCCCCGACCTCGTCATTGTCGCGCGCGGCGGCGGCTCGCTCGAGGACCTGTGGTCGTTCAACGAGGAAATCGTGGTGCGGGCGGCGGCCGAGAGCCTGATCCCGCTCATTTCCGCGGTCGGTCACGAGACCGACGTGACGCTGATCGACTTCGCCGCCGACAAGCGCGCGCCGACCCCGACTGCCGCCGCCGAGATGGCGGTGCCGGTGCGCGCCGAATTGATCGGTGAGGTCGAGAATTTCGCCCGCCGCCAATTCGCCGCCTGGCGGCGCGGCGCCGATGCCCGGCGCACCGAGTTGCGGGCGGCCGCCCGCGCGCTCC
Organism: Xanthobacteraceae bacterium; assembly: GCA_035622435.1. GTDB lineage: Bacteria > Pseudomonadota > Alphaproteobacteria > Rhizobiales > Xanthobacteraceae > AP-16. Next base: position 758 of record DASPVJ010000338.1, read on the forward strand.
CCGCTCCGCAGAACCTGCTTGCGGTGCCGTGGCAGAAGCTCGACGGGCTTGCCGAACGGCTGCCGCGCGGGTTGCGCGCCAATGCGCAGATTCACCGCACGCAATACCATGCGCTCGCCGGGCGCTTGACCGTGCCGGCGCTGCGCCAGCGCCTCGGGCGCGAGCGCGACCGGGTCGATGCGATGATCCGCCGCGCGCGCCACGGGATGCGCGTGGCCGCAGATCGGCGCGCCGATCGTTTCGGCGCGGTGGCGGCGCGGCTCGAGGTCGGGCTGCGCGCCAATGTCGAGGCCCATCGCACCCGCATCAGGCGCGAGCAGGAGCGAGTCGCGGCGCTGTCCGCGCGGGCGTTGCGCGCCGTCGGCGCCCTGCTCGATCGTCGCGATGCCGCGGTCGCCCATGCCGGGCAGGTGCTCGCGGCGTTGTCCTATCAGGGCGTGCTCGCGCGCGGCTTTGCCCTGGTGCGCGGCCCGGAGGGAAGGCCGCTGCGCTCGGTCGCGGCCGTGCGCCCGGGCATGCGCCTCGACATCGAGTTCGCCGACGGGCACGTGGGCGCGCTGGCCCAAGGCGGGCAGGCGAAGCCGAAACCAGAGCCGCCGTTGCGGCGACGCGGCCGCCGCGACCCCGGCGATACCGGCCAGGGAAGCCTGTTCGGCGCCTGAGGAACCTGCGCTCACGCAAGCGTGTTGCGCCGGGGGACGGAATAATCCGTACGGTCCGGGGTAGAATTCGAGGCGGGTTGTAACCGGGGCGGCGCTCGCCGTCCCGCCATTTGTGGGAGGACGATGATGGTTCGCAAATCGTTGGTGGGCGCCGCCGCCGCGGCGCTGATGGCCTTGGCATCGAGCGCTTGGGCGCAGGATACGGTGCGCGTGCGCGGCACGATCGAGCGGGTCGACGGCCCGGTCTACGTGATCAAGGCGCGCGACGGCTCCGAGGTGAAAGTGACGCTCGCCGACAACGCCGTTGTCGTCGCGATCGTCAAGGCGGCGCTCTCCGACATCAAGGTCGGCTCGTTCGTCGGCATCACCGGAATGCCGCAGGTCGACGGCACCCAGAAGGCGGTCGAGGTGCACATTTTCCCGGAGGCCATGCGCGGCACCGGCGAGGGTCACCGCCCGTGGGATCTGCTGCCGAAGAGCACCATGACCAACGCCAATATTGAGCAAATGGTCGCCGGGGTCGACGGCCAGACGTTGCTGATGAAGCACAAGGACGGCGAGACCAAGATCGTGGTTCCGCCGGATGTCCCGATCGTCACCTACGTGAAGGGCGACAAGGCCGAGCTGACGCCGGGGACCAAGATCTTCATCGCCGCCGGCGTGAAGCAGGCGGACGGAACCGTGCAGGCGCCGCGCATCAATTACGGCAAGGACGGCCTGACGCCGCCGATGTGAGGGAGCGCGCGGGCTTTACTCACCGCGCCAGCCACTCCGGCACGCGCTTGATGGCGTCCGCCCGCGCCGCCGGGTTGGTGCCGGAGTGGGCGCGGCCGGAGCCGTCGGCCGAGAAGGCGAGGTTGGTGAGCTGGCGCATCGGCCGGTCCGGGTGGTCGAAGTCCGCGTAGGCACCCGGATAGACGACGATCTTGGTCTGCGCGCTGCGGCCGCGGGCGCCCGCGACCATCTGCTCGCAGGCCGTGGCAGGCGCCCAGTCGTCGGCCGCGCCGACCAGCACCAGGGTCGGCACCCGCGCGCTCCACTCGGTCTGCACCAGCCGGCGGCAGCCCGGATAGAGCGCCACCGCCGAGCGGAAATCCGGCGCGCCTTCCTCACCATCACGGCCGCGCCGCCTGATCGTCCACAGGGCGGCGACCGCGCCGTTCTGCCAGCCCAGCAGCGATATCCGGTCGGCCACGACCCAGCTCTGGCGCTGCAGCCAGTGCCGTGCCGCAACGGCATCGGCCACGCGCTCGCGCGCGGTGCGCACCGAACGCGCCTGCACGGTGCACTGGGACGCGAGCTCGCGAGAGCCGAAGCTGTCGGGGAAGAGCACCGCGAAGCCGGCGGCGGCGAGTCGCTCGCCCCAATCGCGATAGCGCACCGACACCGGGCCGGAGCGGCCGCTGAGCCCCCCGCAGCCGTGCAGCGCCACGACCGCCGGGAACGGGCCGTCGCCATCGGGGCGGTAGAGGTAGCCCGTGAGCTTGGTCGACCCCTCGGACATCTCGACGAGTTGCGGGGCCGCCAGGGCGGCTCCGGTCGTCGCCAGGAATGCAAGGATGACCGCGGTCAGACGCACGGCGCTCGGTCCAAGGTGTTCGCCAACGGGTGATTTTAACATGTCCGGGCATGAAAACATGTGTGCACCGGGTCACGAATCGGTGGGTTCCGCAATCGGCGGCAAACGACTATGTTGCGTCGTCGGAGGACCAGGACGTGCTCAATCGCTACGATCGCCCTTCGCCCATGGCGGACGAGGCCGAGGTCAAGTACCTCGACGGCGATTTCCGGGTGGTGCGGCCCGGCGCGTTCGTGCGCTGCGCCGTGACGGGCGTGCCGATCCCGCTCGAGGAGCTCAAATACTGGAGCGTCGAGTTGCAGGAGGCTTATGCGAGCCCCGAGGCGGTGCTGCGCCGTCATCATCCCGAGCGCGTCGCCTAGGCCGCGGGAGTTTTCGCTGCTGCGATTGCCGCCAGCACGAAGCGGCGGAAATGGTCTTCCTCCTCGATCGCCAGCGTGACCGGCAGCGCGCGGGTGCGTGCCGCCAAGTCGGCCAAAGCGCGCTTGCCCCGGAGGCGGACGAGGTCCTTTTCCGTGGTCACCAGCGACAGGCCGGCGCGGTCCGCCTCGGCAATGAGGCCTGCGACGTCGGAGGCGGTGTAAGAATGGTGATCGGGAAAGCCGTGCCGGACCGCGGCCTCGATGCCGACCTCGGCAAGGGTTGCAAAGAACTTGTCCGGATCGCCGATGCCCGCAAAGGCGAGCACGCGGCGTCCGGCAAGCGCCGCCAGCGCATCGGCATCGGGCACCAGGCGGCCGCGGAAGAGCGCCAGGCCGTGCGCCTCGGCAGCGGCCGCGATCGGCACTGCCGCCGACCCTTCGCCGATCAGCAGGATCGCGTGGGCGCGCGCGAATTGGGCCGCGAGCGGCGCCCGCAGCGGGCCGGCGGGGAAGCCCAGGCCGTTGCCGACCCCGCGGCGGCCATCGGCAACGAGGATCGCCAGGTCCTTGGCGAGCGCCGGATTCTGGAAGCCGTCGTCCATGACGATGACGCTCGCGCCCCCCGCGCGCGCCGTGCGCGCGCCGGCAACGCGGTCGCGCGCGATGATCGTGGGGGCGCAGCGGGCGAGCAGCAACGGTTCGTCGCCCACGTCATCGGCGCGATGATGTCGGGGATCGACCGTGACCGGCCCGGCGAGCTGTCCGCCGTAGCCGCGGGACAACAACCAGGGTCGTTCGCCCGCGGCGATCAGCAGCCGCGCGAGCGCGAGCGCCGTCGGCGTCTTGCCGCTTCCGCCCAGGGTCGGGTTGCCGACGCACAGCACCGGGACGCCCGCTCGCGCGCCGGGCTGCCGCAGCCGGGCCGCCGCGACGGCGCCGTAGATGGCCGCCGCCGGCGCCAGCAATCCCGCCGTCGCGCCGGCCTCCCGCCACCAGAACGACGGCGCCCGCATTACCCCTGCTCGAGCCGCAGCTGCATCAGGTAGGGTTCGAGCGCGGCGAGCGTGCGCTCGAGTGCGCCGCCCAGCATTTCGACCGTCTCCAGCGCCGCCTCGGACACCGCCCGGCGCGCCTGGGCGTCGGTGAGCCAGGCGCCGAACCGCACGGTGAGCTTGTTGACGTCGTTGATCTCCTCGGCGCCATGGGCGCCGTCGAGGGCGGAATAGATTTCCGTGAAGTTGCCGACGTACGGCCCGTGCAGGATCGCCGCGCCGAGCTTTGCCGCTTCGATCGGATTTTGTCCGCCATGGCGCACCAGCGAGCCTCCCATGAACACGATCGGGGAAAGCCGATAGACGAGGCCGAGTTCGCCGATGGTGTCGGCGACGTAGATTTCCGTGGCGCGGTCGGGCAGGTGGCCGCGCGAGCGCATCGCCGCCGGCAGGCCGGCGACCGAGGCGATGTCGACCACGCCCGGCCCGCGCTCCGGGTGGCGCGGCGCGATGATGGTGATGAGGCCGCGGAAGCTCGTCCGCAGCCGCCGGTGCGCCTCGATGATCAGCGCCTCCTCGCCGGCGTGGGTCGACGCAGCGACGATGATCGGCCGGCGGCCGATCGCCGCCTGCAGGTCCGCGAGCTTCTGCTCGTCGACCGGCGGGGCGGGCACGTCGAGCTTGAGGTTGCCGGTGGTGCTCACCCGCGGCGCGCCCAGTTCCGCGTAGCGTTCCGCGTCGCCCACCGATTGGGCGAGGCAGAGGTCGAAGCGCGCGAGCAGCGTCGCGATCATCGCCGGCAACAGGCGCCAGCGCGCATAGGAATCCTCCGACAGCCGGCCGTTGACCAGGATCAACGGAACCGCGCGCTCGGCGCAGGACATGATCAGGTTCGGCCACAGGTCGGATTCGGCGAGCAGCGCCAGATTGGGCCGCCAATGATCGAGGAAGCGGGCGATGAAACGCGGGGCATCGATCGGAACGAACTGATGGATCGCTCCCGGCGGCAGTCGCACCTCGGCTAGTCGCGCCGACGTCACGGTTCCGGAGGTGACGAGCACGTTGAACTCCCGCGCGCGCAAGCACTCCACCAGCGGCATCACCGCCAGCATCTCGCCCACGCTTGCCCCGTGCGCCCAGATCAGCGGACCGGGCGGCCGGGCGACGGGGCTCTCCCCGCGCCGCTCGGCAATCCGCTCGGGGTGCTCCTTGCCGCGCTTGAGGCGACGCGCGAGCAAGATCGGCGCGAGCGGCGTTGCGGCGGTCGCGAGCCGCCGATAAATCCGCAGCGTCAAAGGCAGTCGCTCAGCCACCCGCCGCGTCCCCACGGAATCGGGCCGGGATTCCGGCGCGAGTCATTTCAATTGTCTTCGGTCCGCCCCCGCCCGATATAGCCCATGAACGCTGCGTTGTCTTGCCGGGATGCGACACCCGCGGCGGAGGTTGCAATGCCGGGCGAATTGTTCCAGGAAAATCCGGCACCTAGCCGGGCGGTTCAGACGCCGGAATTTGTCGCAATTGTGTCAGGGAGAGGCCGTGACCGTCGAAGCCGAGCGGAAAGAGCGCCTTCTCCCCGCGCTGTTGCGACGGGTGTCCGTCTCCGAGGCGGCGTTGGCGATCGGCGGCTTCGTGACGGCGAGCCATTTCCGGTTTGTGCGCTGGACCAATCGGGTGGTGCGCATCCCGGAGGCGACGTTCGACGCGCCGTGGCAACACGCGCCTGCGATCTTGGCGGTATGGCACGGCGAGCACTTCCTCGTTCCCTTCATCGGCCCCCGCAACGATCGGATGAACTGCCTCACCACGCTGCATCGCGACGGCGAGATCCTCACCCGCGCGGGCATGCATTTCGGCCTCAAGTTCGTCCGCGGCTCCGGCGACCACGGCCGGGAGTTCGTGCGCAAGAAGGCGGTGCCGGCCTTCACCGCCATGGTGCGGCTGCTGCGGCGCGGCGAGACCGTCGTGGTGACCGCAGACGTGCCGAAGGTCGCGCGCGTCGCCGGTCTCGGGGTGGTGACCTTGGCCAAGCACTCCGGATGCCCGATCGTTCCGGTCGGCATGGGCACGAGCCGGCGGCTGCGGCTCGCCAACTGGGACCGCACCTGCATCAACCTGCCGTTCGGCCGCATGGTGATGGTGCGCGGGGAGCCGATCCGCGTCGCGCGCGATGCCGACGACGCGGCGCTGGAAGCGGCCCGCCGCACGGTCGAACAGCGCCTGATCGAAGTCGACGCGCGCGCCTATGCGGTCGCCGACGGCCGCGCGACTGTTTGACGCCGCGGCTCAGGTCTCGCCGCTGCGTTGCGCGCCCGGGTCGAGCAGGCGATGCAGATGGACGATGAAATAGCGCATGTGCGCGTTGTCGACCGTCTGTTGCGCTTTCGCCTTCCAAGCGGCGTATGCGCTCGCGTAGTTCGGATAGATGCCCACGATGTCGAGTTGGGTGAGATCCTTGAACTCGACGGAATCGATGTGCGTGAGTTCGCCGCCGAACACCAAATGAAGCAGCTGCCGCGCCGGCGCCTCGTTCGGCATGGCTCGATCCTTCACTCCGGGCGGCGCGCGCAGCGTTAGGCCGGCTCGTCGAAGCTGCGCGTCAGTCCGATCAAAGCCCGGTGACGGGCGCGGCCGGCGGCGACGAGGGAGCCGTGCACGACCTCGGCGCGATTGTAGACCAGCTGCCGCCCCGCGAGCGTGGTCAACGCGCCGCCGGCTTCGTGCACCAAAAGATCGGCGGCTGCAAGGTCCCAATCGTGGCTTGATCCGGAGGAAAACGCCGCATCGAGCGTGCCGCGCGCGACCTGCGCGAACCGCAGCGCAATCGAATGGACGCGCGGCACCGCTTCGACCGCGAGCCCGAGCGCCGCCAGCCCGTCGCGATAGCGTTTGGGACCGGCCACCCGGGTGCCCTCAAGGCTCTCGCCCGTGCTGGCGGCAATCGGGGCGCCGTCGAGGGTCGCGCCGTGGCCGGCGACCGCGGCGTAGAACGCGGGTTGCGCCGGCGCGAACAGCGCGGCGGCGACCGGGCGACCGTCCTCGACGAGGGCCGCCGCGACCGACCAGTCGGTGCGGCCGGCGAGGTAGGCGCGGGTTCCGTCGATGGGATCGACCACCCACACGCGGCGCGCCGCCGCGCGGGACGGGTCGTCGGCGCTTTCCTCCGACATCCAGGCGATGCCGGACCCGGCGGCCGCAAGGCGCGCGCGCAAGAGGTCGTCGACCGCGATGTCGGCGGCGCTGACCGGCGAGCCGTGGCCCTTGGTCCAGGTCTTGACCGCGGTGCCGAACATGGCGAGCGCCAGCGCGCCGGCTTCGCGCACCGCCGCCTCCAGCTCGCGGGCGAGCGCTGCGCGCTCGACCGCGTTACTCGCCGGCAACGGTCAATCCCTCCAAACGAACCGTCGGCGCGTTGGTGCCGTAGCGAAAGACGAGATCGTTGGCCGGCTCGAGGGAGGCGAATATGTCGCTCAGGTGGCCGGCGATCGTCACTTCGCTGACCGGGAAGGCGAGGGCGCCGTTATCGATCCACAGGCCGGCGGCGCCGCGGCTGTAGTCGCCGGTGACGACGTTGGCGCCCATGCCGATCAGATCGGTGACGTAGAATCCTTGCCCGATATCGGCGATGAGCGCCGGCGGAGTTTTATCGCCGGGCGCGAGATGCAGGTTGGTCGAGCCGGGCGCCGGCGCGGAGGAAACGCCGCGCTGGGCGTGGCCGGTCGTGGGCAGGCCGAGTTCGCGGCCGGTCGCGCTGTCGAGCAGCCAGGAGCGCAGCACCCCGTCGTCGACGATGGCGAGCGGCCGACCGGAGACGCCTTCGCCGTCGAACGGCCGCGACCGCAGGCCGCGGCGGCGCAGCGGGTCGTCGATGATGCGGATGCCCGGACGAAACAGCCGCTCGCCCATCTTGTCCATCAGGAAGCTCGTCTTGCGCACGATCGCCGTGCCGTTCGCCGCGGACGCGAGGTGTCCGACCAGCGATCCGGCGACGCGCGGGTCGAACACCACCGCAACCCGGCCGGTCGGCACCTTGCGCGGATTGAGCCTTCGCACCGCGCGCTCGCCGGCGCTGCGCCCGACGTCGGCGGGTCCGTCGAGATCGGCGGCGTGGAGCGCCGAGGAGAAGTCGTAGTCGCGCTCCATGGCGGTGCCGGCGCCGGCGATGGCGACCATCGACAGATTGTGGTGCGAGGCGAGATAGGCGCCGCGAAAGCCGTGGCTGGTGACGAGCACCATGCCGCCGATCCCGGCCGATGCGGAGGCGCCGCCCGACTTGGTCACGCCTGCAACCGCGAGCGCCGCCTCCTCGGCCGCGCGGGCGAGCGCCTCGAGCCGCGCGGTCTCGGGAAGTTGCGCATCGATCAGGTCGAGATCGGCGAGGTCGCGCGCGAGCGCCGCGCGGTCGGCAAGACCGGCGAACCTGTCCTCGGGCGCGGCGCGGGCCATCGCCACGGCGCGCTCGGCGAGCGCCGCGGGCGCACCGTTGGCGTCGTTGCTCGAAACCAGCGCCTGGCGTCCGCCGATAAGCACGCGCAGGCCCACGTCGTCGCTTTCCGCCCGTTCGGCTTCTTCGACCGCGCCTTCGCGCACCTCGACCGACAGCGACATCGATCGCACCGCCACCGCATCGGCCGCATCGGCGCCGGCGCGCCGCGCCGCCTCGACCAGCCGCGTGGCGCGATCGGTCAGGGCGGATTGGTCGAAGGGCGATGACGAAACGGTCGCGGTCGCTGACTGGGGCACGGTTCCTCGCTAGTGGCGCGGTCGCAAGGCGCACCAATAGCGTTGCGGCGCCGCAGGGGAAAGCGGATCGCGACAAATTGCGCCAATCCGGCAACCACTCGTCAATCATTCGCCGCGAAGGCGGCCGCGAAACCGGCTTTTAACCAGGGATTTTAAGCGGATTCGCAGCGCTTGCCCGCATAGTGGCCGCAAGCGACCGGGACATCACAAGAAGCCCGGCAGGGAGCCGATCTTGAGGCGTCAAACCACGTTCGGCGGGGCTCTCTCCGTCGGGTCGAGCCGCGCGTTGCGACTCGACCCGCTCGCCCTGCCCCTGAATTTCACCGCGGCCGATGCCCGGGCGGACGAGCGCGTGCGCCACGTCGAATTGTCGCGCGAGCGGGTGGTGCTGCGGCGCGCCGTGCGCGGCATTCGCATGGCCGTCAACGTTCCGGTGTCCGCGTTCCTCGGCGTGGCGCTGCGGCTCGTCCCGGCAGCCGACGAGGGGCCGGACACCGTTGCGGTATCGCTCGAACATCGCGATCCGGCGCTCTCGGTGCCGCTTTACGTCGCCGCCCACAGCGACGACGTGGTGGCGGAATGGCAGTTGTGGGCGCGCGTGTTCGCCCTGCCGCTGCTCGTGGCCGATCCGGCCGGCGCGCTGCGCGAGCCGTTTCGCCGCATCGGCGCCGTGCGCGTCGCCGCCGCCGCGCCGCGTCGCCGTCGGCGCAACGCGATCAAGGCGCGGCGCCCCGCGATCCTGCTGCGCCGTCGCCCCGGGATCATGCCGGAGCTGCCCGTCGTTCATCGCGGCGAGCGCGAAATCATCGCCCGGAACTGAGGTTCAGCGCACCGCGGCGTCAAGCACGAGGCCGGCGAACAGGATCAGGCCGGCGTCGCGGTTCGACCTGAACAGCCGCAAGCACAACGCCGGATCGGCGATATCGAGGCGGCGCACCTGCCAGGCCAGGTGCAGGGCAAAGCCCGCGAGCCCGATCGCAAAGGCTACGCCGGCGCCAGCGCCAAACCCGGCGATGCCGACCAGCACTACGGCCGTGGCGAAGAAGGCGGCAAGCACCGGCTTGGTGCGCTCGCCGAACAGCCGCGCGGTCGATTTGAGGCCGAGGAGCGCGTCGTCCTCGCGATCCTGATGGGCATAGATCGTGTCGTAACCGATGACCCAGGCGATCGATCCGGCGTAAAGCGCGAGCGCCGGCCAATCGAGCCGCCCGAACGCGGCAGCCCAGCCCATCAGCGCGCCCCATGAGAAGGCGAGCCCGAGCACGATCTGCGGCCACCAGGTAATCCGCTTCATGAACGGATAGATCGCGACGATCGCGAGCGACGCGATGCCGGTCGCGACCGTGAACCGGTTGAACTGCAGCAGCACCGCAAGCCCGACCAAGGCCTGCAGCACCAGGAACGCCGCGGCGGCCGCGAGGCTCACTTGACCGGACGGCAGCGGTCGCGAGCGGGTGCGCTCGACGCTCGCGTCGAGGTCGCGGTCGACGATGTCGTTCCAGGTGCAGCCGGCCCCGCGCATGACGACGGTTCCGACGGCGAACAGGACGAGATGCCAGGGATCAGGCACCGCCGCCCCGACGGCAACGGCCGCGAGCGCCGCCGACCACCAGCACGGCAGCAGCAGCAACCACGAGCCGATCGGGCGGTCGGCGCGGGCAAGCCGCAGATAGGGGCGGATGGCGGCAGGCGCGTGATTGTCGACCCAGTTTCCGGTCGAATCGGCGACGCGCCCCGCCGCCCCGGTCATCGGTTGAGCGGATTGCCGGAAAGCGTATCGAGGGTCCCGGTGCCGCCCTTGGTCGTTTCGGCGGTCGGCAGGTTCCGCATGCCCAAGGCTTCGCTCAGATTGGGCCCCGCCTTCGGCCCTTCGGCGCATACCTTGTCGCGGACTTCGTTGGTCTTGGCGTGGTTCTGCTTCATCGTGACGATGGCATCCGGCGGTATGCCGCAGCCGGCCTGGTTGGTCACCGCATATTTGACGAACTTCTCTTCGGAGTCGGAAAAATTGCGGAACAGCTGGCAGACCTCGGGACGCGGCTTCTTATGGTTGATTGCCGTCTGGAGGACGCCGGCGCGCTTCTCGGCCTCGGTGCGCAGCGACACGAACTGCGACATGCACGGCGGCGTGCCGGCCGCCGGTCCCGGCGCCATCCCCGGTCCCGGCGCCATCCCCGGTCCTGGCGCCATCCCCGGGGCTGGCGCCATCCCCGGGGCTGGCGCCATCCCCGGTCCCGGCATGCCCATGGTCGGGCCGACGGTCATTCCCGACCCCGGGGCCGGTCCGACCGTCATGCCTGATCCCGGCGCCGGCCCCGTCGCGGGTCCCGGTGGCGGGTTCACGATCATTTGGGCGCCGGCGCCCGTGACCGGGCCGACCAGGAGCGCCACGGCAAAGAGCGCGACGCGGGAGTGCGTCATGGCGTTGTCCTTCCGGAAGAGCCTTGCTGGCCGCGAGCCCCTGGGCCGACTCCCCCCACCTTTGTATCAGCCCCAAGATTCAGGCAGCAAGGCGGCAGAACGCTTCCGTGTTGCCCGGCCCCCCGGTGGCACGGGCTGGCGCCGCCCCGGAGCCGAGGGATAAACGACCCTATGGCGGCCAATGATTCCCGCGTCCATCGGCTCTACGTCGAGGCGCCCCTTGCGGTCGGCGGGGCCGTGCGGCTCGACCAGGCCCAGGCGCACTATCTCGTCAACGTTTTGCGCCGCAAGCGCGGCGATCCGATCCTGCTGTTCAACGGGCGCGACGGCGAGTGGCGCGCGAGCCTCGCCGAGGTGACCCGCAAGGGCGCCGTGCTCGCGGTCGTCGAGCAGACCCAGGCCCAGACCGCGCCGGGCGACCTGCACTATCTGTTTGCGCCGCTCAAGCACGCCCGCCTCGACTATCTGGTGCAGAAGGCGGTCGAACTGGGCGTCTCCCGCCTCGTCCCCGTGCGCACGCGCCACGGCCAGGTTGCCCGCGTCAACCCCGACCGCATGCGGGCGAACGCCGTGGAGGCGGCCGAGCAATGCGGCGTCCTGGCCGTGCCGGAAGTCGCCGCGCCGATGGCGCTCGAGGCGCTGCTCAAGGACTGGGTTCCCGAGCGCCTGATGGTGTTCTGCGACGAGGGGGCGCCGGTGCACGATCCCATCGCGGTGCTGGTCCAGGCCTGCGACAGCCTGCCGGCGGTGTTCGGCCCGATGCCGATCAGCGTCCTGGTCGGCCCCGAGGGGGGCTTTTGCGAGGAGGAGCGCGCGGCGCTGCTGCAGCTGCCCAACCTGGTCCGGCTCTCGCTCGGCCCGCGCATTCTGCGCGCCGACACGGCCGCGGTGGCGGTGCTCGCTCTCGTCCAGGCGACGCTCGGCGACTGGCGATGATCAACTTCCGCGGTGCGGACCCCATGGGCCGGGGGACGGCGGAGCGCCCCCGAGGTCGATAGGCGGGCGCTCGGGCAGGAACGGCTTGGCCGCTTGCTCGGCCTCGGGCGCCGGCGCCCCCCAGGGCGAAGGCGGCGGTTCCTGCGCCGGGCCCCATGGCCCCGCCGGCGCCTCCGCGCCGTCGGCTGGCGCCGCCGGCTCGCCGGGGGGCGGCAGCGCCAGCGGGCCCGGATCGTGGCCGCCGGCGAACTTCACCAGCGCCTCGACCCGCGCCGCGACCGGCGGGTGGGTGTCGAACAGATCGGCGAAGTCTTCGCGCGGGTTGTCGACGCACATCTCCATCACGGCGGAATTGGCGCCCTGAAGGTCGCCGCGGCCCTCGATCTTGCGCAGCGCGCCGATCATCGCGTCCGGATTCTTGGTCAGCTCCACCGATCCCGCGTCGGCGAGAAATTCGCGCCGGCGCGACAGCGCGAAGCGGATCATGATCGATAGCACCCAGGCGATCGCCACCAGAACGAGGGCGATCAGGATCGCCGGCAGCGCGCCGCCGGAACCGCGGCGTTCGCCCTCGCCGTCGCGCCGCCGCCAGCCGCCGTAGCCGGAATAGAAGAACATCCGGAACACCAGCTCGCCGAAGAACGAGATCACCCCGGCGATGACCACGGCGATGACCAGCATGCGCACGTCGCCGTTGCGGATATGGGTCAATTCGTGGCCGAGCACCGCCTCGATCTCGGCATCGTCGAGGGATTGCAGCAGGCCGGTCGTCACCGTGACGGAATATTGCTGCGCGTTGAGGCCGGACGCGAAGGCGTTGAGCGCGTCGCTCTCCATCACCTTGAGCTTCGGCGTGGTGATGCCGCGCGAGATGCAGAGGTTTTCCAGGAGATTGTAGAGGCGCGGCTCCTCGGTGCGGCTCACTTCGCGTCCGCCCGTCAAAAGGTCGATCATCGTCTGGTGGAAATAATAGGCGATGACAATCCACGCGACGGTCCCGACGGTCGCCAGCGGGGCGGCTGCGATGAGATCCTGCCACGCCTTGCGCGCAAGATATTGCAGCGAGGCATTGTAGGACATCGCCTCGCCGGCAAGCGCGCCCGCATAGACCAACAGGTACACAAGCGCGAACAGCCCAACCAAGAGTGCAATCGAACGCCGCTTGTTGGATTCAATGTGACTGTAAAGCCCGTAGGCTGCCATGACTAAAACTTCACCTGCGGCGCCTC
>DASPVJ010000339.1:0-4416 GCA_035622435.1 Xanthobacteraceae bacterium
GCCGCGCGGCGTCCGAGGTACGTGCGCTGCACCTCCGGCGTGTTGAGCAGGCTCTCGCCCGAGCCCGAGAGCACGATGCGGCCGCGCTCCATGACGTAGGCGTGGTCGGCGACTTGCAGCGCCTGGCGGGCGTTCTGCTCCACCAGCAGGATGGTCTTGCCCTCGCCTTTGAGTTCGCGCAGCGTGCGGAAGATCCGTGTCACCAGCCGAGGCGCGAGCCCGAGCGACGGCTCGTCCATCAGCAGCAGGCGCGGCCGCGCCATGAGCGCCCGGCCGATCGCGAGCATTTGCTGCTCGCCGCCGCTCAAGGTCGCGGCGAGGTGACGGCGCCGCTCGGCGAGCGCCGGAAAGCGCGCCAGCACCGCGGCGATGTCGCGCTCGACCTCCGGGTCGCTGCGCACATACCCGCCCATGCGCAGGTTGTCGAGCACGCTCATGCGCTTGAGGACGGCGCGCCCCTCGGGCACGTGGCTGATGCCTGACGCAACGATCTTGTGCGCCGGGCGCCCGGCGATGGCTTGGCTGTCGAACGCGATCGTGCCGGCGGTCGGACGAATGAGGCCGGAGATCGTCTTTAACAGCGTGGTCTTGCCGGCGCCGTTGGCGCCGATCAGGGCGACGATCCGGCCCGGCGCGACCGCCAGATCCACGCCGTGCAACACCTCGGTCTTGCCGTAGCCGCCGCGCAGGCCTTCGATCGTCAGCATGGTCACGCGTCCTCGCCCAGATAGGCTTCGATCACCGCCGGATCGGCTTGCACCTGCGCGGGGGTGCCGTCGGCGATCCTGGTGCCGAAGTTGAGCACCGTCACCCGGTCGGATATGCCCATGACCAGGTTCATGTCGTGCTCGACCAGCACGATGGTGACGCCGCGGTCGCGGATGCGGGTGATCACGACGTCGAGTTCTTCCGTCTCGCGCGGATTGAGGCCGGCGGCCGGCTCGTCGAGCAGAAGGAGCCGCGGCTGCGTCGCCAGCGCGCGCGCCATTTCGAGCTTGCGTTGCGCCCCGTAGGGCAAGTTTGACGCCTTCTCGTCGTGTTGCCCGGCAAGCCCGAGGAACGCGAGCAGCTCCATGGCGGTCTCCCGCATGCGCCGCTCCGCCCGGGCTTGCGCGAACGGGGGCCGCAACACCGCCGCGCCCAGCGCCTTCCACACCGACGGATAGGCGCGGCAATGCTCGCCGATCATCGCCGTCTCCAGCACCGTCAAATGCGGGAACAGGCGGATGTTCTGGAACGTGCGCGCGATGCCGCGCAAGGTGCGATGCGACGGCCGCGCCTCGTCCAGCGGCCGCTCCTCGAAGAGGATGGCGCCGGCATCGGCGGCGAGCACGCCGGTGAGGAGGTTGAACAACGTGGTCTTGCCGGCGCCGTTGGGGCCGATCAGGGCATGAATGTGGTTGGTCTTCACCTCCATGTCCAACGCGTTGAGCGCGTAGAAGCCGCCGAACCGCTTGGTCAGGCCGCGGATGGCGAGGCAGATTTGCTCGGCCGCTTCAGGCACGGCGCGCCGTCCGCCGCCGCCGCAGCGAATCGCGGGTGAGGATGCCGTCCGGCCGCAGGATCATCATGACCATGACGATGAGGCCGTAGACGATCAGCCGCTTGGCGTTCTCGAAATCGAGCGCGTCGCGCAGGAGGTCGTAGAGCCGGTTCATGGGATAAAAATCCGTCCACGCGACCGGCAGCAGCTCGAGCCAATCGCGCAAGGTGCGCAGGAACTCGGGGAGCAAGGTGAGGAAGCCCGCACCCAGGACCGGCCCCCAATAGGTGCTGCTGCCGCCCACCACCACGAACATCAGGATTTCGACCGCGACCATGATGTTGAAGGTGCTCGAATCCAGGTAAGTCGCGTGGTGGGCGTAGAGCGCGCCGGCAAGCCCGGCGATGACGGCGCCGAGTCCGAACGCCACGAGCTTGATGCGCACCACGTCGACGCCCATCACCTCGGCGGCGGTCTCGTCCTGGTTGATGGCGTCCATGGCGCGCCCGAGGCTCGCGCCCTCGAGCCGGGCGAAGAACAGGACCAGCACGGCGATGGCGCCGACGGCATATTCGAGGATCGACGGAACGAACGGGATCTGCCGGAATCCCTGGGCGCCGCCGACGAAATCCCAGCTCAGCGCGACGACCTGCACGATCTCGGCGAACCCGAGGGTGAGCAGCAGCAAATAGATGCCCTTGATGCGCAGCGCCGGGAAGCCGACGAGGACGCCGATGATGCCGGCGACGAGGCCGCCGAACGGGAAGGCAAACGCGAACGGCAAGCCGAACTTCTGCGTCATGATCGCCGACGCGTAGGCGCCGATCGCCATGAAGCCGCCTTGCCCGAGCGACACTTGCCCGGTCTTGAACGGCACATAGAAACTGTAGGCGGCGATGATGTTGACGCCGGCGAACACCAGGATCGAGCGGGTGTAGCCGTCGAACAGATCGTGCAGCATGGCTACCTTTCGTCCGCCGTGCGCGTTCCGAACAGCCCGGTCGGCCGGTAGAGCAGAATGAGGATCAGGATCAGGAACGAGGCGAGGTCGCGCTCGGTGGTGCCGATGTAGGCGGCGGACAGGATCTCGATCATGCCGAGCAAGAGCCCCGCCACCATGGCGCCGACCACGTTGCCGAGGCCGCCGAGCAGCATGACGACGAGGCCCTTGACCGCCGCGGCGAGCCCCATGAACGGCGAGACGCCGCTGTTCTTGACCCCGTCGAGCACGCCGGCGATGCCGGCGATGGCCGAACCGATCGCGAAGGTGACGAGCACCACGCGGTTGACGTCGACGCCCATGAGCGCGGCGGTCTCGTGGTTCTCGGCGGTCGCGCGGATGGCGCGGCCCATCTTGCTGCGTTCGATGAAAAGCCACAGCGCCGCCATCACGCTCACCGCCACGACCAGGATGAAAATCTGCACCGAGCCGATGGTCACCGGCCCGAGTCGATAGAGCTGTTGCCCGATCGTTTCCGGAAACGCCACCTGCTGGCCGCCGAACAGATAGACCGCGAGGTTCTGCAGCACGATGGTGAGCCCGATGGTGCTGATGAGCGGCGCCAGCGGCCGGTCCTTGGGGACGGGGCGCACCGAGACGAACACCGCGACGACGCCGAGCCCGGCGCAGGCGATCATGGCGCCGAGCAGCGCCACGTAGATGTTGGCGCCGCCGTGGACGACGAGATAGAGGCCGACGAAGGCCCCCACCATGAAGACTTCGCCGTGGGCGAAATAGAGCAGGTTGAGCACGCCGAAGATCAGCGTGTAGCCGATCGCCACCAACGAATACGACGCCCCGAGCATGAGGCCGTTGATCAGCTGCTGGTAGATCATGCGTCGGGCGGCCCGCTTCCCTGTCAATGCATCGCCGCGGTGAAGTCCTGCGTCACCCGCGAGGCCGCCACCCGCGCCTTGCGCGTGGTCGCCGGCGTGTTGCGGCTGCGGCCGACGAAGCGCGGCACCCCGGCGGTGACGACCGCGCCGATCGCCGCGATGTCGCCGTGCTTGATGGCGGCGAGCGCGGTTTCCTGGGTGCCGCCTTCGGGCGCGTCGATGAGGACGACGTCGGCGGCCTTGCCCGGCGCCAGAATCCCGCTGTCGAGCCCGTACACGCGCGCGTTGCTGCCGGTCGCGGCGCAAATGAAGCGCTCGGGCGCCATCTCGGTGAGGCTCGAAAGATGCGCGATGGTGTAGAGCATGCCGAGCGGCATGATGCCGCTGCCGGTCGGCGTGTCGGTGCCGATGATGAAGCGATCGAAGGCGCCGTGGCGATCGACGAACCGCGCGCACAGCAAGGCGGTGCGCAGGTTTCCCGCCGTGCACACCTGCAGCGCCATGTCGGATTCGACGATGACGCGCTCGAAGTCGGCGTCCGGCATGGCGGTCGGCCCGCCGTTGGTGTGAAAGGAGACGTGCGGGCGGATCTTCAGCAGATGATCGCCGGTGATGGCGCCCGAGCCGGGAATCGACGCGCCGCCGGTGTGGCAGGTGGTGATGAGGCCGGCCGCCCTGGCGTCGGCCACCAGCGGCACGTAGTCGTAAGAGGAACGCACCGCCCCGAACCCGGCCTTGGCGAGGCGCACGCCCTTGTCGTGGAGCTCGCGAAAATCCGCCGCCGTGAGCCCCGGCTCCAGGATCACCGAGCCGGCGATGACGCGCATGCCGCCGGGCCGCCAGTCGGCGAAGCTGCGTTGCGCGGCGATCGCCAGCGCCTTGACGCCGTCCGGGTCGCGCGGCCGCCCGGGCACGTGCACCTCGGAGGCGGAGATCGCGGTGGTGACGCCGCCGTGCAGGTAGCTTTCGAGAAACCCGACCGTGCGCTGGCGCGGCGTGTAGTCGCCGAAGGTGACGTGCACGTGCGAATCGATCAGGCCCGGGATCGCGGTCATGCCGCCGGCGTCGATCACCACGTCGGCGGCGGCGACGGCCTC
>DASPVJ010000340.1:0-4713 GCA_035622435.1 Xanthobacteraceae bacterium
GTCGAAGCTGCGGTCGAGATAGGTCGCGATCGCCTTCGATTCGCACAGTTCGACGTCGCCGTGGCGCATGCCCGGCACCTTGCCGAACGGGTGCACGGCGTTGATCTCGGGCGAATGGGGCCGCGCGACGGTCAGTTCGTACGGTATGCCCTTTTCCTCGCAGGTCATGCGCACGACCCGCACGAACGTCGACTGCGGCATTCCGATGATTTCGACTTTGGCCATCGTCTCCTCCTCCTGAAACCTCACGCCGGCTGCTCGCGCTCCGCGTGCCAGCCGACCACCGCCTCCGGCACCGCGTCGGTCGAAGCGAAATAGGGCTTGAGGTCGATCAGCGGCGTGCCGTCGAGGCAGTCGAGGCCGACGACCGAGAGGCGCGTGCCGTCGACCCGCACGAGCCGCGCCACGCTCGCGGCGATCGGGTTCGGCCGCGCCGGCGAGCGCAGCGCAAAGGTGCCGCGGGTGCGGCCGTAGTTGCGCGGGACCTGCAAGACGAGGTCGCGCCGGGACCTGTCCATCCAGTAGAGCACGAACAGGTGGCTGCAGGTTTCGATGCCGGAGAGCGCCTGGGCAAATCGCTCTTCGACCTCGATGGTGCAGACGGCGTCGGATTCGCGGGCGTTCTTCGGGCACTGCTCGCGCCGCGTCCACGGCGTGCGGATGCGGCCGATGAAGTAGACGCCGGCGTCGAACGCCGGCGGCAACTCGGCGGCCACTTCGCCCGGACGAATGCCGAACGGCTCCTCGCTCATGGGACGCCCCTTTGGCCCATCGGCACGTTAGGCGAACTGCAGCCGGCCGTCCAAGCGCGCCGCGCTCAGGTTGTCTTGCCCACCGGCTTGCGGAAGGGCATTTTAACGTATAAAGATATCTTTATATGCTCTATGGAGCACGGGTCACGGGCGCTTTGGCCGCCCCGACCTGGCCTCCAATTGGGAAGCGTCCCACGTATGGCGACCCCGGCCCACCTGCGGTTCGACGCCCTCCACGCCGCCCTCAAGGCGGCCGGGGAGGGGACGCGCCTGCGCATCCTGGCGCTGCTCGCCGAGGCCGAATTGACCGTCTCCGACCTCACGGAAATCCTGCGCCAGTCGCAGCCGCGCATTTCGCGCCACCTGCGGCTCCTCACCGAGGCGGGCCTGGTGGAGCGCTTCCGCGAGGGCAGCTGGGCCTTCTTCCGCCTCGCCGATCGCAGCGGCGCCGCCGACCTGGCGCATGCGCTCATCGCCCGCCTCGACCCCGCCGACCCGGTCGTCGGGCGCGACCGCGCGCGCTTGGCGGAAGTCCGGGCGGCGCGCGCCGCCGCCGCCCAGGCCTATTTCCGCGCCCACGCCCCCGAATGGGACCGCATCCGCCGCCTCCATGCGGCCGACGAAGCGGTCGAGGCGGCGATCGGCGCCGCGCTTGCCGAGCGCCCGTTCCGCTCCCTGCTTGATCTCGGCACCGGCACCGGCCGGATGCTCGAATTGTTCGGGCCGCAGGTCGAGCGCGGGCTCGGCGTCGACCTTTCCCTCGACATGCTGGTCATCGCCCGCGCGCGGCTCGAGCGGGCCGGCCTGCGTCATTGCAGCGTGCGCCAGGGCGACATCTACGACCTGTTCGTCCCGCCGGATTCCTTCGATGTGGTCATCGTCCACCAGGTGCTGCACTTCCTCGACGACGGTGCCCGCGCGATCCGCGAGGCCGCCCGCGTGCTCCGCCCGGAGGGACGGCTGCTGGTCGTCGATTTTGCGCCCCATGATCTCGAGTTCCTGCGCCAGGAGCACGCGCATCTGCGCCTCGGTTTTGCGGCCGAGACGGTTGCGCAATGGATGAGCGCGGCCGGCCTCGAGACGGTCCTGCATCGCACGGTGCCGCCGGAACCCGGCACCGAGGGTAAGATCGCGGTGTCCCTGTGGCTCGCACGCGATCCGCGCCTGTCGTTCGCTGACGCCGCCCGGGAGGTTGCGTGATGGACGCGCCCGTACCGCGCCGCAGCCGCTTTGCCGGCGAGGCCGGACGCGGCCCGATCCGCGTCTCGTTCGAGTTCTTCCCGCCCAAGACCGCCGAGATGGAGAAGACCCTGTGGGAGGCGATCGGCCGCTTGGCGCCGCTGTCGCCCAACTTCGTTTCGGTGACTTACGGGGCCGGCGGCTCGACCCGCGAGCGCACCCATTCGACCGTCAAACGCATCCTCGCCGAGACCGCCCTGGTGCCGGCCGCGCACCTGACCTGCGTCGCCGCGAGCCGCGCCGAGATCGACGCGGTGATCCGCGGCTACCACGCGGCGGGCGTACGCCACATCGTGGCGCTGCGCGGCGACCCGCCGGGCGGCGTCGGCGAGCGCTACGCCCCGCATCCGGGCGGCTACGCCAACGGCGCCGAACTTGCCGCCGGCATCCGCCGCATCGCCGACGTGGAGGTGTCGGTCTCCGCCTATCCGGAAAAACATCCGAAC
Source organism: Xanthobacteraceae bacterium (assembly GCA_035622435.1). Taxonomy (GTDB): domain Bacteria; phylum Pseudomonadota; class Alphaproteobacteria; order Rhizobiales; family Xanthobacteraceae; genus AP-16. The sequence continues at coordinate 2,438 of DASPVJ010000340.1, forward strand.
AGCCCGACGGTCGAGGCCGACATCGACATGCTCAAGGCCAAGGTCGACGCCGGAGCGGGACGCGCCATCACCCAGTTCTTCTTCGAGAACGATCTCTACTTCCGCTACGTCGAGCGCGTGCGTGCGCGCGGCATCTCGGTGCCCATCGTGCCAGGCATCCTGCCGGTGCAGAACTTCAAGCAAACGAGGGCATTCGCCGAGCGCTGCGGCGCCTCGGTGCCGCGCTGGCTCGCCGAGCGGTTCGAAGGCCTCGACGAGGACGCCGCCACGCGCAAGCTCATCGCCGCGGCGGTCGCCGCCGAGCAGGTGCTCGACCTGGTCGACCAGGGCGTCAGCGATTTCCACTTCTACACCATGAACCGCGCCGACCTCGTCTACGCGGTCTGTCACCTGCTGGGCCTGCGACCTGCTTCTCCCTCTCCCGGAAGGGGAGAGGGTCGGGGTGAGGGGGTTACCGCAGTACAAGGTACGACGAGTAGCGCACCATGACTGCAAGAGTCTCCTTTGCCAGAAAATTGCGCCGCAACCAGACCGATGCGGAACGCGTTCTCTGGTTTCGCCTGCGCAATCGTTGCTTGAATGACCTGAAGTTCAAGCGGCAGGTGCCGATCGACAAATACATCGTCGATTTTTGCTGCGCCGACGCGCGGCTGATCGTCGAGCTTGATGGCGGCCAGCATGCAATGCGGGATGAAACGAACCGAACGGCTGTCTTGGAGAGCATGGGATATTTGCTGCTCAGGTTTTGGAACAACGACGTGCTGCAAAATATGGATCGCGTGCTTGAGGAAATCTTGAACGCGGCCAACCGGGACCGGCAGGAACCCCCTCACCCTTACCCTCTCCCCTGCGGGGAGAGGGAGGCGGATAGGTGAGCGCGATGTCCGCAAAGCGTCCTGCGTTCGTCGATGCGTCGCCGGTGGAAGCCGAGCTGCGGCGGATCGCGGCCGAGCGCATCCTGGTGCTCGACGGCGCCATGGGCACCATGATCCAGGCGCTCGGGCTCGACGAGGAGGGCTTCCGCGGGGCGCGGTTCGACGCCTGGAATCGCGAGGTGCGCGGCAACAACGACCTGCTCAATCTGAGCCGACCCGACGCAGTGCGCGAGATCCACCTCGCCTATTTCCGCGCCGGCGCCGACATCGCGGCGACCAACACGTTCTCCTCGACCGCGGTCGCCCAAGCCGATTACGGCATGGCGGCCATCGCCTACGAACTCAACCATGCGGGCGCGAAGGTCGCCCGCGAGGCGGCGGCGATCGCCGAAGCCGAGGACGGCCGGCGCCGCTTCGTCGCCGGCGCGATGGGCCCGACCAACCGAACCGCCTCGATTTCCCCCGACGTGAACCGGCCGGGGTTCCGCGCCATCACCTTCGACGAGCTCAAGGCCGCCTATGGCGAGCAGGCGCGCGGGCTGATCGCGGGCGGCGTCGACCTGCTGCTGGTCGAGACCATCTTCGACACGCTCAACGCCAAGGCGGCGCTATGCGCCATCGCCGAAATCGCCGAGGAGCGCGGCGCCCGCGTGCCGGCGATGATTTCCGGCACCATCACCGACCGGTCGGGCCGCATGCTGTCGGGGCAGACGCCCGAGGCGTTCTGGAACTCGGTTGCCCACGCCGCGCCGATATCGGTCGGGCTCAACTGCGCGCTCGGTGCACGCGAAATGCGCGCGCACATCGCCGAGATCGCCCGCGTCGCCGACACCCTGGTGTGCGCCTATCCCAATGCCGGGCTGCCCAACGAGTTCGGCCTCTACGACGAGAGCCCGGACTATATGGCGGAGCTGCTGGGCGAGTTCGCCGACGCCGGCCTCGTCAACGTGGTCGGCGGCTGCTGCGGCACCACGCCGGAGCACATCGGCGCCATCGCCCGCGCGGTGCAAGGCAAGCGCCCGCGCCAACTCCCGACGCCGCCCCGCCTGCTGCGCCTCGCCGGGCTCGAGCCCTTCGCGCTCACCCCGGAGATCCCCTTCGTCAATATCGGGGAGCGCACCGACGTCACTGGCTCCGCGCGCTTCCGCAAGCTGATCACTGCCGGCGATTTCGCCGGCGCGCTCGCCGTGGCGCGCGATCAAGTCGCCAATGGCGCGCAGATCATCGACGTCAATATGGACGAAGGCCTGATTGACGGCGAAAAAGCGATGGCCGAGTTCCTGAACCTCGTCGCCGCCGAACCGGACATCGCCCGCGTGCCGGTGATGATCGATTCTTCGAAATTCTCCGTGATCGAAGCCGGCCTCAAATGCGTGCAAGGCAAACCGCTGGTCAATTCGA
>DASPVJ010000341.1:0-4792 GCA_035622435.1 Xanthobacteraceae bacterium
CGACGCGGTCTTGCACCCGTGATCTGACAGAGGCTGTCAGAGGCAGCGTCTGAGCTTCTTGGGTCGAGGCGCGGATGGCCGTGCCGACGCTAAAAACTCACCGCCTGCCGTGAAAGTGGGGCGTATGTATCGGCGCGACCGCGGGAAGTCAACCCATGGCCCGGATTTTCACCGCCGCCTTCCTGCCGCGGCACAGCAACGAGCGGCCCCCCGCCCCCGCTGCGCAACCCCCGGCGATCCGGATAAGCTCGTGACTCATGGGTCCCGCGTCGGCCCAGTCAACGGTCGCGATAGCGCAGGCCAGTACGTCGTCCCTTCCGCCGGCTTTCCCTGCTCGACCACTACGGCCGCACCGAGGAGTGGTGGTGTGCGATCAGCCACTGGCCGCCGTCATATCTATAGACGTAGGTGTAGCGGGCCGGCGTGGGGTCGTCGCCGTTGCCGTAGGTGAAGGTGTAGAGGCCGGCATCAACCGCCATGTTGCAGCCGATGCGGATGTTGTGGTTACCGTCGATGGCTCCCACGGGTTTCTTCGGGAGGAACTCTTGCTTGAAGTACTTGACAATGTCGGTGGGGCCGATCAGCGGTCCGCTCTTGAGGGTCGGGAGCAGGATCGCGTCCGACGTGTAGAGAGCGACGACCGCGCCCGCGTTCCCGGTTTGCAGCGCGTTGTTCCAGTCCACGAACAGCTGTTTGATTGCGTCTTCCGTCACGGGCACACAGTCGAGCGCGCGTGCCGCGGACGGCCAAACGGCGAGGCCGAACAAAACAACCGCCGCCGACGCGCATGCATGTAGACCCGTTCCCTTGAAGCGATTCATGGCGCTGCTCTCCGAATCTGTTGCGGTGATCCGAGATGACATCGTATCCCCCAACACGATGTTCGGTCAATCCCAACGTGCATTTTTTATTGCAGGCTACTATAACTTCGTTGCGGGACCGAGGCGCGCGCCGGCATGCTGGCATTAAAAGGGCCGCCCGCGGGCGGCCCTTTCTGATTACTCAAATCAGGCGCCGACGCTGACGTTCTCCTTGAGCCTGTCGAGGGTGTCGGCCTTGCCGTCGGTCGCGTTGCGCCTGATTTGACAAAAAATCAGTTGCCGGGGGCGACGATCCAAGGATCGAATACCGGCACACGCGCCCTCGCAAATTCCTTTGTGTCTCGGGAAACAAGTGTCAGGCCGTGCTCAAGGGCCGTTGCCGCAATTATTAGATCCGGTTGCGAGAAGGTTTGCCCCGTCTTTCGCCCCTCCTCCACTAACAAACGCCACTTCAACATGATGTCCTCCGTAATCGGCAGGACTCGTTGACGGAACATCGGTCGGACCTTGTGGGTCAGCCAGTCAGTCAACTCGGCGCGTCGAGCGGCGTCGGCGAGTAATTCGATGCCGAACCGAATTTCGGCAAGCGTTACAACACTAATATGCAAAATATCGATTGGCTGAGCCGCGACGAATGCGACGACTTTGGGCTCAGGTCGGGGACGACGAAGCTCCGACAACACATTCGTGTCGAGCAGCCACCCCGTCACAGATGGACGTCGCGGACGGGCAACCGCGGGCGCTCCGGCTCTATTTCGATTTCGCGGTAAGGCGATGCCTGCATGGCCGCGATCAGCGCCTCACCGGTGAGATCGCCCTTGAGACGGCGAAACTCCTCGGCCGCGATTACGACTACCTCATCTCGGCCGTGCACGGTCACGTGCTGGGGCCCCTCGCTATGCACGCGGCGGACCAACTCGCTGAAACGCGCCTTGGCATCCTGCAATAGCCAACGGCCGGGACGGCGATCCCGTGGCCGCCGTTGCCGCTTCTTGTCCGCAGATTTCCTGATTCTAGTCATTCTGACTAGATATCACAGTATTGCACCACATTCAAGCCGATGCCGCCACGAAAAAGGCCGCCCGAGGGCGGCCCTTCGCGTTTGCACTGGCGACCCGTCGCCGCCCCCGGCCCTACTCCGCCGCCGGCAGGCGCTCGGGCTGCTGCTCGGCCGCAGCCGCCGCGTTCTTCTCCCGCTCCTCGAGGATGAGCGCATCGCGCTTGACCGCCACCTCGCGCAACAGGTTCATCACCGCGCCGGTGCCGGCCGGGATCAGGCGGCCGACGATGACGTTCTCCTTGAGCCCGTCGAGGGTGTCGGCCTTGCCGTTGACCGCGGCCTCGGTGAGCACCCGCGTCGTCTCCTGGAACGAGGCGGCGGAGATGAACGAGCGCGTCTGCAGCGAGGCCTTGGTGATGCCGAGCAGAACGGGATGGCCCTTGGCCGGCTTCTTGCCCTCGGCTTCCGCCCGCGCGTTGACCTCGTCGAGCTCGATCTTGTCGATCTGCTCGCCCTGGATCAGTTCGGTCTCGCCCGACTCGTCGATCTCCACCTTCTGCAGCATCTGGCGGACGATCACCTCGATGTGCTTGTCGTTGATGTTGACGCCCTGGAGCCGGTAGACCTCCTGGATCTCGTTGAGCAGATAGGCGGCGAGGTCCTCGACGCCCTTGATCGCCAGGATGTCGTGCGGCGCCGGGTTGCCTTCGACGATGAAGTCGCCCTTCTCGATGACGTCGCCGTCCTGCAAGTGGATGTGCTTGCCCTTGGGGATCAGGTACTCGGCCGGCTCGACGCCCTTCTCGCTCGGCTCGATGGTGAGCCGGCGCTTGTTCTTGTAGTCGCGGCCGAACCGCACGGTGCCGGACGCCTCGGCGATGATCGCCGCCTCCTTCGGCCGGCGCGCTTCGAACAGCTCCGCCACCCGCGGCAGGCCGCCGGTGATGTCGCGCGTCTTGGCGCTCTCGGTCGGGATGCGGGCGATGACGTCGCCGGCCTTCACCTTGCCGCCCGGATCGACCGAAATGACGGCGTCGACCGCGAGCTGGTAGCGCGCCTCCCCGCCGCGCGGCAGCTTGAGCGTCTTGCCGTCCTTGCCCCGGATGACGATCGCCGGCCGCAGGTCCGCGCCGCGCCCGGAGGTGCGCCAATCGGTCACGACGCGCTTGGCGATGCCGGTCGATTCGTCGAGCGTCTCCGACATCGACTGGCCTTCGACCAGGTCCTCGAAGCCGATGGTGCCTTCGACCTCGGTCATCATCGGCCGGGTGTAGGGATCCCATTCGGCGATGCGCTGGCCGCGCTTGATCTTGTCGCCCTCCTCGACGTGCAGGCGCGAGCCGTACTGGACGCGGTGGACGGCGCGCTCGGTGCCGTCCTGGTCGACCACGACGATCGCCATGTTGCGGCCCATGGCGATCAGCTGGCCGTCGGAATTGCGCACGATGTTCGGGTTCTTGAACCTGATCGTGCCGTCGAAGTTCGACTCGATGAACGACTGCTCGGAGATCTGCGCCGCGCCGCCGATGTGGAAGGTGCGCATGGTGAGCTGGGTGCCCGGCTCGCCGATCGACTGGGCGGCGATGACGCCGACCGCCTCGCCCATGTTGACCGGCGTCCCGCGCGCGAGGTCGCGGCCGTAGCACTTGGCGCACACGCCGCTGGTGAGTTCGCAGGTGAGCACCGAGCGGATGCGCACCTCCTGAACGCCGGCGTTGTTGATCGCCTCGCACTGCGGCTCCTCGATCAGCTGACCGCGCTTGACCAGCACCGTGTTCGAGGCCGGATCGCGGATGTCCTCCGCCGCGGTGCGGCCGAGGATGCGGCCGGCGAGCGAAGCCACCACCTGCCCGGCGTCGATGATCGCGCGCACCTTGATGCCCGCCTTGGTCTTGCAGTCGTCGCTGGTGATGATGCAGTCCTGCGCTACGTCGACGAGGCGCCGGGTGAGGTAGCCCGAGTTCGCCGTCTTGAGCGCGGTGTCGGCCAGGCCCTTGCGGGCGCCGTGCGTCGAGTTGAAGTACTCGAGCACCGAGAGCCCCTCCTTGAAGTTGGAGATGATCGGGCTTTCGATGATCTCGCCGGACGGCTTGGCCATCAGGCCGCGCATGCCGGCGAGCTGCTTCATCTGCTGCGGCGAACCGCGCGCGCCCGAATGCGCCATCATGTAGATCGAGTTGACCGGGATCTCGCGGCCGGTCGCGCCCTCTTTGCGCACCGCGGAGATTTCCTGCATCATCTCGTCGGCGATGCGGTCGGTGCACTTCGCCCACGCGTCGACGACCTTGTTGTACTTCTCGCCCTGGGTGATGAGCCCGTCGTTGTACTGCTGCTCGTATTCCTTCACCAGGGTGCGGGTGTCGTCGACGATCTTCCACTTCGCGTGCGGCACCACCATGTCGTCCTTGCCGAACGAGATGCCGGCCTTGAACGCGTGGTGGAAGCCGAGCGCCATGATCCGGTCGCAGAAGATCACGGTCTCCTTCTGCCCGCAGTGGCGATAGACCGTGTCGATCATCGCCGAGATTTCCCGCTTGGTCATGAGCCGGTTGACGATCTCGTAGGAAATCTTCGGATTGCGCGGCAGCACCTGGCCGAGCATGACGCGGCCGGGCGTGGTGTCGAACCACAGCCGTGCCGGCTTGCCCTTGTCGTCGAGACCTTGCCAGCGGTAGCCGATGCGGCTGTGCAGGGTGATGACCCCGCGCTCGAGCGCGTGCTCGATCTCCGCCATCTCGCCGAACATCTTGCCTTGGCCGGGCTCGCCCTCGCGCATCAGGGACAGGTAGTAGAGGCCGAGCACGATGTCCTGGCTCGGCACGATGATGGGCGAGCCGTTGGCCGGATGCAGGATGTTGTTGGTCGACATCATCAGCACGCGCGCCTCGAGCTGCGCCTCGAGCGAGAGCGGCACGTGCACCGCCATCTGGTCGCCGTCGAAGTCGGCGTTGAAGGCGGCGCACACCAGCGG
>DASPVJ010000342.1:0-6026 GCA_035622435.1 Xanthobacteraceae bacterium
TGGTGGACGCCATCCGCCAGCGCGGCGGGGAGGTCCGCCTCGGCACGCCGGCAACGCGGGTCGCGGTCGCGGCCGGGCGCGTGAGCGGCGTCGTTGCCGGCGGGGAGACGTTTGCGGCCGACGCCGTCATCGGCACGGTGCCGACGCCGCTGGTGCCGCGGCTGGTGCCGGACTTGCCGGCCGCCGACCTGGCGCGTTATCGCGCCATCGTCAACATCGGGGTCGTTTGCGTCGTCTTCCGCCTCAAGCGGTCGGTCAGTCCGCACTTCTGGATCAACATCGCCGACCCGCGTTTCGAAATCCCCGGCATCGTCGAGTTCTCGAACTTGCGGCCGACCGGCGACACCGTCGTCTACGTTCCCTACTACATGCCGACAACGCATCCGAAGTTCGCCCGCAGCGACGACGGCTTCCGCGCCGAAGCCTTGGGCTATCTCAAGCTCATCAATCCGGCGATCGGGGAGGGCGACGTGATCGCCTGCCACGTGGGACGGCTTCGCCACGCGCAGCCGGTGTGTCCGCCGGGATTTGCCGCCATGCTGCCGCCCGTGCAGACCGCCGTCGCCGGCCTGCAGATCGCCGACACCTGCTTCTACTATCCCGAGGACCGCGGCATCGCCGAGAGCGTGCGGCTGGGCAAGGCGATGGCGGAGCGGATCGCGCCGTGACGGCGCTGCGCGGGGATCATGTTTTCCCCGGTTCCTGCCGCAGCGACTCAGCCGCGGCTGTGCGGTTGCGCTCCCGGTCGTGGTCGACTTCGTGCTACACAAGTCGGTCACCTTTCGCGGCGCCTGACGGTCAGTCGACTTCATGCCCGATCTTTCCAAGCTCTACCGGTTTCGCTTTCGCGAAAGCGAGCGGGCCGCGAAAATGCGTATTTGGAAAATCTTGTGCGAGCGCTTTTTTCAGCCGCTCGTCGGCGAGGATCGCGTGATCGTCGACCTCGCCTGCGGCTACGGCGAGTTCATCAACACCATCCGCGCCAAAAAGAAGTACGCCGTCGACCTCAATCCCGACGCGCGCGCCCACCTCGCCGCCGACGTCGAGTTCTGCCTTTCGCGGGCGGACGCGATTGCCGCGATTGCCGCCGACGCGGTCGACGTCGTATTCGCCTCGAACTTCCTCGAGCACCTGCGCACCAAAGAGGAGTGCGACGCGGTGCTGGCCGAAGTTCGGCGCATTCTGCGGCCGGGCGGCCGTTTCGTCATCATGGGCCCCAACATCCGCTACCTGGCCGCGGAGTATTGGGATTTTTACGACCACTGCCTGCCGCTCTCGCATTTGTCGCTCGAGGAGGGGCTGGTGCAGTCGGACTACGACATCGACCGGATCGTTCCGCGCTTCCTCCCCTATACGACGCGGTCGCGTTTGCCGCAGCACCCGTTCCTGGTCGCGCTCTACCTGAGGCTCCCGCTGATCTGGCGCGTCCTGGGTCGGCAGTTCCTGGTGGTCGCGCGCAAGCCCGGCCCGCCCCGGCCCTGATCCGCCTCGGCAACTCTCAAAGCGCCAGCTTGAATGCAACGGCAACGACGGCCGCAAGCCCGAGGCTGATCGGGTCCTTGAGCGCAAAGATCACCGGGTCGTCGTGCAATTGCGTCCGGTGACTGAGCATCCAAACGCGCATGAGCCAGATGAGCACGATGCCGGGCGCCAGGTAGAGCCAGCCCTGGTGCGGATAAAAGCCGGACGGAGCGGCGTCGTTCGCTAGGTAGAGCAGCATGATGACGATCGAAGCCAGGCCGGCGCCGACGCCGAAGGTCAACGTGAGGGGCCAGTCGTCGCCGTGGTACCCGCGCCCGGCGATCGGCCCCGCGCCGGCGGCCGCCGCCTGCATCAGCTCGCCGTGGCGCTTGGCGAGCGCCAGCGAGAGGAAGAAGGCGCCGGAAAACGACAGGAGCCACGGCGACTGGCCGATCCCGATCACCGCGGCGCCGGCGGCGACGCGCAGGGTGAACAGTGCGGCGATTGCGGCGACGTCGACGAGCGCGATCGCCTTGAGCCGCAGCGAGTAGGCGACGGCGAGGAGGAAATAGGCGACGAGCAGGGCGGCAAAGGCGCGCGAGAGGGCAAGCGCGCCGGCGAACGCCAGCACGGTCAGCGCGGCCGCCGCCGCCATGCCCGCGCGCGGGGAAATCCGCCCGCTGGCAAACGGGCGGTGCCGTTTCGATTGATGCTGGCGATCGGCGTTGAGATCGGCGAGGTCGTTGATCACATAGCCGGCGGAAACCAGCAGGCCGAGGATCACGAAGGCCGCGGCGGCCGCCATGACCTTGGCCGGATCGCCGTAGACATGGCCGAGCAAGGTCGGCACGAAAACGAGCAGGTTCTTCGACCAGTGATGCAGCCGAAGCGCTCCCAGCCATGCCGTCATCGCACTGCGTTCGCGTGGATCGCCGGCGCGCTTCCGCTGTGGCGCCGGCGGGGCCGGGAGTTACCGCAGCCCGGCGTTGATCTTCGCCAGCGCGCCGGCGCCCGGGCACAGCTCGCGCTCGGAAAGTTCGTTGAGCGGGCGCTCGACCGTGCCGAGGTGGGCGTGCAGGTCGTCGGGCTCGCGCTCGACGTAGAGCAGGCCGGTGACGATCTCGCCGGCCGCCGCGCGCTCCTGCAGGTAGGTCATGGCGCCGAGCCTGTCGTGCGGATCGTAGTCGCTGTGAAGCTTGCGCAGCGCGATCTTCGAGCCGTCGTGCTGCTCGACGATCTCCAGCGATCCCGGCTCGTACTCCACGTGGATCGGCGCGCGCGGCGACATGAAGTCGAGCCGGTTGACCGCCTCGTTGTGCTCGCGCACGTAATCGAAGCTCTTGGTCGAGCCGGCGTGGTTGTTGAAGGCGACGCAGGGCGAGATGCAGTCGATGAACGCGGCGCCGCGGTGCTCGATCGCCGCCTTGATCAGCGGCACCAGTTGCGTCTTGTCGCCGGAGAAGCTGCGCGCCACGAAGGTGGCGCCGAGCTGCAGCGCCATGGCGACGAGGTCGACCGAGTTGTCGGCGTTGACGACGCCGCGCTTCGACTTCGAGCCGCGGTCGGCGGTGGCGGAGAATTGCCCCTTGGTCAGGCCGTACACCCCGTTGTTCTCGACGATGTAGACCATGTCGACGCCGCGCCGGATGGCGTGGGCGAACTGGCCGAGCCCGATCGAGGCGGTGTCGCCGTCGCCGGACACGCCGAGATAGATGAGGTCGCGGTTGGCGAGGTTGGCGCCGGTGAGCACCGAGGGCATGCGCCCGTGCACCGAGTTGAAGCCGTGCGAACTGCCGAGGAAGTAGGTCGGCGTCTTCGACGAGCAACCGATGCCGGAGAGCTTGGCCACCCGATGCGGCGGCAGGTCGAGTTCGAAGCAGGCCTGGATGATCGCCGACGAGATCGAGTCGTGGCCGCAGCCGGCGCACAAGGTCGAGATCGAGCCCTCGTAGTCGCGGTGGGTGAAGCCGAGCCCGTTCACCGGCAGGGCGGGGTGGTGGAACTTCGGCTTGACGATGTAGGTCATGACACAACCTTGCGCAGCGGCGTGATCTTGAGCGCGTCGAGATGCTCGGCGATGGCGCTGACGATGAAGCGGGCGGTGATCGGGGTGCCGTCGTAGTGCAGCACCGGCACCAGCCGCACCGGGTCGAGATTCAATTCGTTCGCCAGCAGCAGGCGCAGCTGGGCGTCGCGGTTCTGTTCGACCACGAACACGAAGTCGTGGTCGGCGACGAAGTCGGCGGCGTCCTGGTGGAACGGGAAGGCGCGCACGCGCAGCATGTCGAGCCGGTGTCCGCGCGCGGCGAGTTCGGCGATCGCCTCGTCCATGGCCGGGCTGGTCGAGCCGTAGTAGATCGCGCCGTAGCGGGTCGGCTTGTCGCAGTTGCGCCGCACCGGGCCGGGCACCAGGCTCTTGGCGGTGTCGAACTTGCGCAGCAGCCGCTGCATGTTGTCGACGTAGGGCCCGCCCTCCTCGGTGTAGCGCGCGTAGCGGTCGCGGGTCGAGCCGCGGGTGAAGAACGAGCCGCGGGTCGGGTGCGTCCCCGGGTAGGTGCGGTAGGGAATGCCGTCGCCGTCGACGTCGAGGTAGCGGCCGAAGTCGCGGCCGGCGTCGAGATCGGCCGCCGTCATCACCTTGCCGCGGTCGTAGCTGCGCTTGTCGTCCCAGGCGAGCGGCCGGCACAGGCGATGGTTCATGCCGATGTCGAGGTCGAGCATGACGAAGATCGGCGTTTGCAATCGGTCGGCGAGGTCGAACGCGGCGGCGCCGAAGTCGAACGCCTCGGCCGGATCCTCGGGAAACAGCAGCACGTGCTTGGTGTCGCCGTGCGAGGCATAGGCGGCGAGCACGATGTCCGATTGCTGGGTGCGCGTCGGCATGCCGGTCGACGGGCCGCCGCGCTGCACGTCGAAGATCACCGCGGGGATTTCGGCGAAATAGGCGAGGCCGAGGAATTCCTGCATCAGCGAGATGCCGGGCCCCGAGGTCGTGGTGAACGCGCGCGCGCCGTTCCAGGCGGCGCCGACGACGACGCCGAGCGAGGCAAGCTCGTCTTCCGCCTGGATGATGGCGTAGCGGTTCTTGCCGGTTTCGGGATCGACGCGGTAGCGCCCGCAATGGCGGGTGAAGGCCTCGGCGAGCGAGGAGGAGGGCGTAATCGGATACCAGGCGCACACGGTGGCGCCGCCGTAAACCGCGCCCAGCGCGGCCGCCGAGTTGCCCTCGATATAGATGCGGTCGCCGACCGCGTCGGCGCGCCGGACCTTGAGCCCGATCGGGCAGTCGAGGTTTGCAAGCGCATGTTCGCGGCCGATGTACAGCGCCTTGAGGTTGGGGGCGATCAGCTTGTCCTTGCCCTTGAATTCCTCGCTGATCAGCTTCTCGACCTCGCTCGCGTCCATGTCGAGCAGCGCGGTCAGCGCGCCGACGTAGATGATGTTCTTGAACAGCTGGCGCTGGCGCGGGTCGGTGTATTGGCGATTGCAGATGGCGGTGAGCGGCATGCCGATCACCGTGACGTCGTCGCGGAATTTCGACGCCGGCAGCGGCTTGGTCGAATCGTAGAACAGGTAGCCGCCGGGCTCGATCGCGGCCACGTCCTTGTCCCAGGTCTGCGGGTTCATCGCCACCATCAGGTCGACGCCGCCGCGCGCGCCCAGGTGTCCGGCCTCGGTCACGCGCACCTCGTACCAGGTGGGCAGGCCTTGGATGTTGGACGGGAAAATGTTGCGCGGGGCGACCGGCACGCCCATGCGCAGCACGGCGCGCGCGAACAGCTGGTTGGCGCTCGCCGAACCGGACCCGTTGACGTTGGCGAACCGGACGACGAAGTCGTTCACGCGCTCGATCGGCATGCCTCACCCGCGTAAGTCATATCCAGGAAGAACTTCTGCATGTCCCAGGCGCCGGTCGGGCAGCGCTCCGCGCACAGGCCGCAGTGCAGGCACACGTCCTCGTCCTTGACCATGACGCGGCCGGTCTTGAGATCGTTGGCGACGTAGAGGTCCTGGGCGGGGTTCTTGGCCGGCGCGGTCAGGCGCGTGCGCAGATCGGCCTCCTCGCCGTTGTCGGTGAAGGTGATGCAGTCCATCGGGCAGATGTCGACGCAGGCGTCGCACTCGATGCACAGCGAGGAGGTGAACACCGTCTGCACGTCGCAATTGAGGCAGCGCTCGGCCTCGGCGAGCGCGAGCTTCGGGTCGAAGCCCAGTTCGACCTCGGCCTTGATGTCGGCGAGCGCCACCACCTTGTCGCGCAGCGGCACCCGGTAGCGCTTGTCCAACGCGATGTCGTTGTCGTAGCTCCACTCGTGGATGCCCATCTTCTGGCTGATCATCTCGACCGCCGGCGCCGGCCGCACGTCGATCGGCTCGCCGTTGCAGAACTTGTCGATCGAGACCGCCGCCTCGTGGCCGTGCGCGACCGCCCAGATGATGTTTTTCGGGCCGAACGCGGCGTCGCCGCCGAAGAACACCCCGGGCCGGGTCGATTGCATGGTGGCGGTATCGACCTTGGGCATGTCCCATTGGTCGAATTCGACGCCGATGTCGCGCTCGATCCA
>DASPVJ010000343.1:0-12516 GCA_035622435.1 Xanthobacteraceae bacterium
GATGATCAGGCTTTCGGCGAAGGTCCCGGCGAAGGCGCAATAGACGGCGAGGTAGACCGATTGCCACGGGGTCCGCACGAACGCGTAGCGCAGCCCCATCGAAAGCGTCACCAGCATGAGGGCGAGGTAGGTCAGCCCCGACAGCCAGCCGCCCGACAGGAAGGCGTTGAGGAAGGCGTTGTGCGGGTCCTCGACGAACAGGTTGTGGAACTGGAGCGGGCCGATGCCGAGAGGATGATCGAGCGCGAGCAGCGCGCCAAGCTCGTGGCGCCCGAACCGGCCGAGCGGGCCCTCGTCGTAGCCCTGCTCCAGGCTGGCGCGTTCGGAGAACAGCGCCGCGACGCTGTCGAAGGACAAAAGCAGCGCGACCAGCCCGGCGATCAGCACCGCGCCCGCAACCCCCACCAGCACGATGCGCAGCCGCGCCTTGCTGGAACGGCTGGTGAGGAAGGAGAGCGCCATCATCAGGACCGCGGCGAACGCGGCCTGGCCCCAGGCGCCGCGCGAGAAGCTCAGCAGCAGCGCGGTCGTAAACAGCGCGAGCAGGACCGAGGCCCGCAGCGTCCGGCGCCGGCCGGCGAGGATGCGCCCCAACGCGAGGAGCATCGGGAACACCAGGAAGGCGCCGAGCACGTTCGGGTCGTTGAACGTGCCGCGCGCGCGGCTGTAACGCAGGAACAGTTCAGAGAGCTGCGGCACCAGCTGGGCGTAGCCGACGATCGCCGCGAGCGCGGCGATGACCGCGGCCAGCATGGTGCCGCGCACCAGCGGCGAGAGCCGCCCCGGCTCTTGCGCCAACACCGCCGCGAAGAACACGGCGGTGGCGGCGAGGTACCAGGAGGTGAGCACCCAGACGACGGTCTTGGGGGCGCCGAGCACCGGGATGGCGGCGAACGAAAAGCCGATGTTGTAGAGCACGAGCACGAGCGCGAGCGGCACGAGCCCGGCGCGCAGCACCAAGCCGGTTGCGGCGAACACGACGATGGCGAGGAGCGAGACGGCTTCGTAAGGGCCGGGCTCGATGAACACGAAGGCGCCGGCGAAGCCGGTGAGCCAGAGGAGCCCGGCGCGCAGGCGCTCGAGCGACAGGCCGGCCGGCGAAACGGCGGCCGGCGCCGGCGCGGCCGCGGTGAGGCTTACGCTACGCAACGTACACCTACTCACAGTGATCAGTAATCAGAATCTCGCCGCCCGTTGCTCTGATTACTGATCACTGATGACTGATTGCTGATCAATACGCGTTTTCCGTCTTGGCGAGCGCCAGCGGCGTCATCGCCAGGATGTAGAGGTCGAACAGCACCGACCAGTTCTCGATGTAATAGAGGTCGTGCTCGACGCGGCGCTGGATCTTCATTTCGCTGTCGGTCTCGCCGCGCCAGCCGTTGATCTGCGCCCAGCCGGTGATGCCGGGCTTGACCCGATGGCGGGCGAAATAGCCGTCGACCGCTTCGTCGTAGAGCCGGTCCGCCGCCTTGGCGTGGATGGCGTGCGGCCGCGGGCCGACCAGCGACAGGTTGTCCTTGAACACCACGTTGATGAACTGCGGCAGTTCGTCGAGGCTGGTCTTGCGGATGAAGCGGCCGACGCGGGTGACGCGCGGATCGTCCTTGGTCACGAGCTTGGCGGCGGTCGCGTCGGTCTGATCGACGTACATCGAGCGGAACTTGAAGACCTCGATCAGCTCGTTGTTGAAGCCGTAGCGCCTCTGCTTGAAGAACACCGGTCCGCGGCTGTCGAGCTTGATCGCGAGCGCGACCACCGCCATGACCGGGGCGGCGAGGAGGAGCGCGAGGCCGCCGACCAGCTTGTCGAACAGCCATTTCATCACCACGTCCCAGTCGGTGATCGGCCGATCGAACACGTCGAGCACCGGCACCGTGCCGAGATAGGAATAGGAGCGCGGCCGGAACTGCAGCTTGTTGGAGTGGGCCGACAGCCGGATGTCCACCGGCAGGACCCACAGCTTCTTGAGCATCTGCAGGATGCGGCCCTCGGCCGAGATCGGCAGCGAGAAGATCACGAGGTCGACCCGGGTGAGGCGGGCGAACTCGACGAGGTCGTCGACGCTGCCGAGCTTCTGCAGCCCGGCGCACAGCGCGGGGGCGCGGTCCTCGCCGCGGTCGTCGAACACGCCGATCACCTTCACGTCGGAGTCGCGCTGATGCTTGAGCGCCTCGGTCAGCATCTCGCCGGCGTCGTCCCCGCCGACGATGACGGCACGCCGGTCGAGCCGTCCCTCGGCGGTCCAATGGCGCACCAGCCCATAGAGGCACATGCGCGAACCGACGAGCGCGACGAGGCCGACGCCGTAGAAACCGGCGAGCCACACGCGCGAGTAATAGTCGCCGAGCTTGGCGAAGAACATGACGGCGGCGACGATGAGGAACAGGAGGGAGAGCGCGACGACGAGGCGCGTGCACTCGCTAAACGGGGTGCGGAACGCCTGCACCTGGTAGATGTCGGCGGTCTGCAGCGCCAATACCGTGAGGACGGCGATGCCGGCGGCGGTGAGCGGGTAATACCCGCTGAAGCCGTAGACCGGGAACACGTAGGCGAAGTAGATGGCGATGCCGATCGCGGCCATGAGCGCAAGCTCGATCATGCGCACGATGCCGGCGAGCACGATCGGCGAGAACGCCGGCACGATGGTTTGCGCGGCGGCCAGCATGGCGGCGGGCGAGAGTTCGCGGCGGCGCCGCGCGAGCGCTGGGATGGCGGTCGCGGCCGCCCCCGCGGGCGCCGCGTGAATGTCCCCGACGTTGTACTCGCTCATGACCGACGCGTCCCGCGCTGGCGCCGCCCCCGCGGCGTTCTCGCCACGTTGTTGCGCCCGGTCGTAACCGAAAAGTTTCAAGAAAGGCTTAGTGCGGAGGTATGTTCGAACCGTCTCGTCGGTCGCGCGCCGCCCGGTAGGCGGCAAGCACTGCCTCGCCCATGGCCTCGGCGGTGAACTCGCCGCGGACCCGTGCCTTGAGGGCTTGGGCCGCGGCCCGGATGCCGGCCGGGTCGCCGAGGGCGGCCGTGATCGCCGCGGCGAGGGCCGGAGCGTCACCCGCCGGCAGCAACTGCGGGCTCTGCGGGCCGAAAATCTCCGGAATGCCGCCCACGTTGGTTGCCAGCATCGGCACGCCCGCGGCGGCGGCTTCGAGCACGATGTAGGGCAGGGATTCGGCGCGGGAGGGCACGACCAGGAGGCGCCCGCGGGCGAACGCCTGGCGCGTCGGCAGCGCGCCGGGGAAGCGTACCGCGGCAAGGCCGCGCGCTTGGGCCTTGAAGGCGTCCGCATCCGGCCCGCTGCCGACAATGGTAACGCTCACCGGCCGCCCCGCCGCGGCCAGCATGCGGACCGCCTCGATCAGCACGTCGACGCCCTTGAGGCGGCGCAGTTCGCCGACGAAGAGAATGTCGCTCGCATCCGGGTCGGGCGCGACCGGCGCGAACTCGGCCGCGGTCACTCCGTTATGGACGACCCGCTCGAGCGCGGCGGGCGCGCCGAGGCGCGCGTGGAACACGTCGCGAGCGTAGGCGCTTTCGAACAGGATGAGGTCGGTGCGCGAAAGCAGCGCGCGCTCGAGGTTGAGGTAAACGAAGCCCAGCGGCAAGCGCGGGTTGAAATGAAGGGTACCGCCGTGGGGCGTATAGGCGCGCAGCGCCCCGCTCGCCGCGAGCCGCGCATAGGCGCCGCCCTTGGCGCCATGGCCGTGCACGACATCGACGCCGGTTTTGCGCAGCACCCGGCCGACCCGGCGCACCGCGGCGACATCGCGCAGGCCGAGATGCCGGCTCATCGGCACCCGTGCGATGCCCAGCGCCAGCGCCGGCGCCAGCGCTGCCAACGCCGCTTCCGCTTGTTCGCCGCCGGTCGTCGCGTCCGCCACGATGCCGACCCGATGGCCGCCGGCCGTTTGCGCGCGCACCAGATCGACCACGTGGCGAAACAGTCCGCCGACCGGAGCGCGCAACACGTGCAGGACGGCGAGGGAGCGTCGGTCGAGCGTGGTCATGACGGCCCGCCGATCGGTTTCGCCTCATCCCATGGAAATGCGAGGCGTCAGAACCAGCGCTCGGCGACGACGATCGTGTCGCCGGGGCGCACCGGATAGCCGAGCGGAACGATGCGCACCGCCTCCTCGCCGTTGCCCGGATGATGCACTTCCACCGGCCCGCGCCGCGCGCGCGGCGTGAACCCGCCGGCGATCGCCACCGCGCCTTCGGCCGTCAGGTTGGGCACGTAGGGAAACTGCCCCGGCGTCGCTACTTCGCCGAGCACGAAGAAAGGCCGATAGACCTCCACTTCGACCGCCACGTGCGGCTCGCGCACGTAGCCCTGCTGCAGCTTGGCGGCGATCGACTGGCTCAGTTCGGCGGTGGTGAGGCCGCGCGCCGCAACCGCGCCGATCAGCGGCATGGTGATCTTGCCGTTGGGGTCGACCGCGTAGGAGTTGCTCAGGCCGTCTTGGCCGAACACGACCACGCGCAGGCGATCGCCCGAGTCGAGCGTGTAGGGGGCGGCGTGGTCGGGCACCGGTCCGAGCACCACGCGCGTGTGGTCGCTCGCATCGAGCGTGTAGGGGGCCGACGAATCGGGGGTCGGGCCGAGCAGCTCCGGGTTGCGCGCGCAACCGGCAAGCGCCAGGCCGGTCAGGACGGCTATGGCAAGGCATTGCGCCCGCATGAAACGAATCCGACCCCACGGAGACGACCGCGTCCCGATTAAGGCGCCGTATGGTTAACAAAGCCTCACCGTTGCCGGCGTGCGGGCGGCGAATTAACGCGACGGCAACCATAATCGGCTTTCATGGCGTCGGCGTAGCGTTCGTGCGGTACGGAGTCGGCCCATGCGAGTCGGTGCAATGTCCAGTGGTTCAGGGTTCGATGCGCTCGATCCGCACCCGGTCGCGGTCAACGCGGCCGGCCGGGCGCTGTGGCGCAAGAAGTGGTGGGTCCTGGCGCCGACCCTGATGGTGGCCGCGATGGCCGCCGTTGCCGTCAACCTGGTGACCCCGCGCTACAAGTCGGAAGCGCGCGCGCTCATCGAAGAACACGAGAACGTGTTCCTGCGCCCGGAGGCCGAGAAGGCTTCCGACCGCGCCGTCGTCGACCAGGAAGCCATCACCAGCCGGGTCCAGCAAGTGCTCTCGCGCGACGTCGCGCGCCAAGTCGTCCGCCAGCTCAAGCTCGGGGAACTGCCCGAGTTCGATCCGCTGCTGCGCGGCGCGAGTCCGGCGGTGCACCTGCTGCAGGTGGTGGGGCTTGTCAAAGATCCGCTGCGCATGACCCAGGAGGAGCGCATCCTCGACAGCTATTATGATCGGCTGAGCGTGTTTCCGGTCGACAGGTCGCGGGTGATCGCCGTCGAGTTTCAATCCTCCGATCCGGAATTGGCGGCGCGCGCGGCGAACGCCGTCATCGACGACTTCGTGGCGCTGCAGCTTGCCGCCAAGCAGGAAGAGACGCGGGCGGCCGGCCGATGGCTCGCCAGCGAGATCGAGGTGCTGCGGCAGAAGCTCGCCGACGCCGAGGCCAGGGTCGAGGAGTTCCGCAGCAAATCGAACTTGTTCGTCGGCACCAACGGCACGACCCTGTCGAACCAGCAGTTGGGCGAACTCAATTCTCAGCTCGCCGCCGCGCGCTCGCAGAAGGCCGACGCCGAGGCCAAGGCGCGGTTCATCCGCGACACGCTCAAATCCGGCAAGTCGCTGGAATCGGCCGACTTCCTCAATTCGGAACTGATCCGGCGGCTGAGCGAGCAGCTGGCGACCGTGCGCGGCCAACTCGCCGAACAATCGTCGACCTTGCTCGACGGGCATCCGCGCATCAAGGAGCTCAAGGCCCAGAGCGCCGATCTCGACCGCCAGATCCGCACCGAAGCGGAGCGGCTGGCGCGGTCGCTGGAGAACGACGCGCGCATCGCCGGCGCGCGGGTCGAGACGCTCAGCGAGAGCCTCGGTCAGTTGAAGCAGCAGGCGGCGACGACCAACGAGCAGGATATCCAGCTGCGTGCGTACGAGCGCGAGGCCAAGGCGCAGCGCGACCTGCTCGAATCCTATCTTGCCAAATATCGCGAAGTCACTTCGCGCGACAGCCTGGGCGCGGTGCCCTCGGATCTGCGCGTCATCTCCCGCGCGATCGTCTCGAACACGCCGTTCTTCCCCAAGAAGGTGCCGATCGTCCTGATCGCGACCCTGGCGATGCTGCTCATCGCGTCGGGGCTCATCGTTACCGGAGAACTCGTGGCCGCCAGCTCCGGCCGGGCGGAGGACGCGCCGCGCGTCGGGGCGGACGAGGAGGGTTATTTCGAACGGGACGAGCCGCGCCTCGCCGAGATTTCGGCCGACGCGGTGCCGGTCGCCCCGGCGCCAGCGCCCGCCGAAGCATCGGAGCGGGCGATTGCCGATCTGGCGCACGACATCGGCGGGTCGCAAACCGGCCGCCGCGTCGTGGTGGTCGGCGTGCAACGCCACATCGGCACCACCCTGACCGCGCTGGCGCTGGCGCGCGAACTCTCGCGGGGCGCGCGCGTGGTGCTCGTCGACCTCGCCTTCGCGCATCCGAATCTCGCCGCCGTCGCCGTCGATCCGGGCGCGCCCGGCATCGCCGACCTGGTGCGCGGCGGCGCCTCGTTCGGCGCGATCATCACCCGCGATCGCGATTCGCGCGTTCACATCGTGCCGGCCGGCCGCGGCGGTCCGGACGGTGCGGCGATCCTCGCCTCGGACCGGATCGGAGTTGCACTCGACGCCCTGGCGCGCACCTACGACCACGTGCTGGTCGACGCGGGAACGACCTCCGACCCGCTGCCCGAGCCGGTGCTGCGCGGCGCGCCGCGCGCGGTCCTGGTCGCCGCGGGAGTGCCGCGCGAAGCCGCCGTCGCCGCCCGCGACCGGCTTCACGTCGCCGGCTTCGCCGATGTGGCCGTTCTCGAGGTTGCGCCGCCCGCAACCGTCCACCCGCACGAGCCGGCGGTTGCGGCTTAGAGCATGATCCCGAAAAGTGGGCACCGATTTTCGGACAAGATCATGCTCCAATAATAGGGCGGCCGCGCGGCAGCGCGGCCTTCTTTTGCGCTTTATCATTCCTCAAGGTTGCGACAGCATGATCGCCGCGAACACGAGGGCGCGCGCTTGACCGACTTGAGGCAGACCATGCTGCGCACGGGGCTCGAGGCGCTCTACTTCAGCGGCTCGCACCTGTGGCTGCGGCCATTCGTGGGCGGGGTCGGCGCGGTCCTCACGCTCCACCACGTGCGTCCGCCCCGAGACGAGGCGTTTCAGCCCAATCGGTTGCTCGAAGTAACGCCGGGTTTCCTCGAGGCCGTGATCGTGCGCTTGCGGCGCGCCGGCATCGACCTCGTCAGCCTCGACGAAATGCACCGGCGGCTGGCCGCGGGCGAGCGCAGGCGGCGTTTTGCCTGCGTCACCTTCGACGACGGCTACCGCGACAATCTCGTCTACGCCTATCCGATCCTCAAGAAGCACGCGGTGCCGTTCGCCCTCTATGTGGCGACGAGCTTCCCCGACCGCCTGGGGGAACTGTGGTGGCTGGCGCTCGAAGCGGTGATCGCGCGCAACGACCGCATCGGGCTCGTGATCGACGACGACGACCGCAACTTCGACTGCCGCACTGTCGAGCAGAAGCGCGAACTCTACCAGGCGATCTACTGGTGGCTGCGCGGGCTGCCGACCGAGGACGAGCTGCGCCATGCGGTGCGCGAGCTGGCGGCGCGCTATCAGGTCGATCTCGCGGCGTTCTGCCGGGACCTGTGCATGACCTGGGGCGAGATCGAGGAATTGGCTCGCGATCCGCTCACGACCATCGGCGCCCACACGGTCAATCACGTGCGGCTCACCAAGGTGCCGGAAAAAATAGCGCGCGCCGAAATGCGCATGAGCGCCGCGGTGATCGAGAGCGCGCTCGGCAAGGCGCCGGCGCATCTCGCCTATCCGGTCGGCGATCCCACTTCGGCGGGCCCGCGCGAGTTCGCGATCGCGCGCGAGCTCGGCTTCAAGACCGCGGTGACCACGCGCCCCGGCGTGCTGTTTCCCGACCACCGCGATCATCTGACCGCGTTGCCGCGCATCAGCCTCAACGGCGAATACCAGCAGCTGCGCTACGTCGAAGTGCTGCTCTCCGGCGCCGCCACCGCCATCCGCAACGGTTTTCGCCGCGTCGACGCGGCGTGATCTACTTCCCGCCTGGGCCGAGCGGGCAACTGCCCGGTTGCTCACAAGCCGGCGGTGTCGGCTTGGTGGTTGCGCTGACGTCCGTCGAAGCCGGACCTTCGACGCCGGCGACGACGGCAGTGACGTGCCAGCGGTAGGCCGACTGCGGCGCCAGTCCGGCGTCGGCAAAGCTTGGGCCGGCGACGCTCCCCACTGGTTCGAACCCGGCGCCAGGGCCGGCGCGCCACACGCGATAGGCATCGGCCCCGGGCACGGCACGCCAAGCCAGCGCCGCAGCCCGGTCCGTCGTGTCGATCACCGCGACGCCGGCAGGGGCCGTGGCAGCGGCCGGCGGCGTCGCCGGTTGCTTCCGATATTTTGCTGTCAATGCATCGAGCATCCTCTTGATGGCGGTTATCTGGCGCCCCGATTTCGTGATGTAGTCGTCGTCATTGTTCACGTAGCCCCACCAGTCCCAGCATGCCATCGGGTTGAGCGGCTGGCCCGGCAACGGCAAGGGACGCGCCCGCGTCTGTGGATAGATCACGATGATGCGGTTCGTGTCCGCCCATTCGTTGTAGCCCACCCTATCGACGAGTTGGCGGCCGACGTCGTTGGCGTCCTGCAAGCATCCATGCAGCACGATATGCACGCGGCAGGCCGGACCGTTCGCGATTTCGCAGTCCTTCGGCACGAATACATAGCCCTCCTCGGCCATGCTCAGCGCGCCCGGCGTATCCGGCTCGGCGTAGGTCTCTTGGGAAAAGCTTTTGACCTTGCCGGTAAGCTCGTTGCCGCTGCGCGGAGGTTCCAGCGCGCCGTAGATGTGCTGCAGGATGATCCCCGCTTGGTCGTAGCCGCAGCTGTCGATGAACGGGGATTTGCTTGCGCTGCAGTCCTGCGCAGCCTGCGCCGGCCGCGCCAGCACGAAGGCGTGCCCGGCGCCGAGCGAATCCTGAAAAAACAGATTTCCCCTGCCGGCGTCGCCCAAATAGTGCTCATAGAAAGCGTTGGTCGCCTGCATCACCGACGCGACCACCGTGCCATCGTTATACCCGTGGAACAGATAAATCTTCTGGCGGCGCAAATTGTCCGTCGGATCGATGGCGCCGGATGCTGCCATCTTGTCCGTCATGCCGGTAAATACGTTCAAAGGGGGCGGCGGTCCCTGCATGCACTGGGTAATCGCAACTTGGGACCTCGCCTGGGCGCAATAAACCGGGCCCCCGGAAATCACGCCGACGCCCCGGATGGTCGATGACCAGGCGGTCGCGAATTGCACCGCCATGAATGCACCCGACGAGAGACCGGACACGGAGCTCTCGGCAATATCGGCGTTATAGGATGGGAGCTTTTCAAGGTCGGCGGCTGATGCCGGCGTGCTGACCAAGCCGACGAACGCCAGCACTAAAACCAGGCAATGCAGAGGCACGTTTCGAAGCGCGAGGGGCATGGCAAACTCCTTGTGGTTTGCAAATGCCCTCCACGGCGTTTCCTCACATGGTTTGTAGCCGGTTCAACGTGAAATAGAAAGGAGCTTGTGCGCGACACACAGAGCACTCGGCGGCGGCCCGTTAACGGCCGGCGTCGGGTCGCGACATCCAGGCGACCAGCGGCATGGCCGGCAGCACCCAGCCGAGGCCGGCGACCACGTAAAAGATCCATGCGGCGACCTCGTTGGTCGAGCGGAAGGCGAATTGCGCCACCGCCATGGCGATGAGCGCCCACGCGGCGACGAGGGCCAGAAGCGCGGCGGCGCCGATCAGCTTGCGGGTGCGCATGCGCATGGGACGGAATCCGGATGCCGGCGCCCGCGTCGGTTGCGAGGCCGTGGGCCGGTCTATATGGTCCGCCGCGCTCGTTGCAAGCGGAGCGGAAATGGCATCGGTGCGGAGCGTGCCCGAACGCGCGCGCGCCATCAGGCTGTGGCTCGTTGCGATCGCCGGCCTCCTTGCCGCCATGGTGCTGGTGGGCGGGGCGACCCGTTTGACCGAGTCCGGCCTGTCGATCGTCGAGTGGCAGCCGGTGGCCGGCACCCTGCCGCCGCTGTCGGCTTCCGGCTGGCAGGCGGAGTTCGACAAATACCAGGCAACGCCGCAATACCGGCATCTCAACGGCGGCATGAGCCTCGACGCGTTCAGGACCATCTATTGGTGGGAATGGGCGCATCGCCTGCTCGGCCGGCTGATCGGCGCGGCGTTCCTGCTGCCGTTCCTGTGGTTCCTGTGGCGCGGCGCGGTGGCGCCGTGGTTGCGCCTGCGGCTGTGGACGATTTTCGCGCTCGGCGCGCTGCAGGGCGCGGTCGGCTGGTGGATGGTGGCGTCGGGCTTGGTGAACCGGGTCGAAGTCTCGCAATATCGCCTGGCGACCCACCTCGTGCTCGCGTGCGCGATCTTCGCCGCCGTCGTTTGGACGATTGAGGAGCTTCCCGGACGACCGAGTGTCGCAGTCCCGGCGCGCGTGCGCATGAGCGCGGTCGCGCTCATGGCGCTGGTGCTGGTGCAAATCTATCTCGGCGCGCTCGTTGCCGGCCTGCGCGCAGGCCTCGTCTATGACACCTGGCCGCTGATCGACGGCAACTTCGTGCCGGACATGGCTTCGCTGTTTGCGACCGCGCCTCCCTGGCGAAACCTGTTCGAGAACCCGCTCACGGTCCAATTCGACCATCGGATGATGGCCTATGCCCTGTGGCTCTTCGCCGTGCTGCACGCGCTCGACGCGGCAAGGTCGCGCGCGCCCGCGCGCGCCGGCGCGCTCGCGTTTGCCGCGGCCGTCACGGTTCAGGCGAGCCTTGGGATTCTCACGCTCGTGTACGTGGTGCCGCTGGGGCTCGCCCTTGCGCACCAGGCGATGGCGATCGCCGTGTTGGCGATTGCCGTGGTCCACGCGCAGCGGCTCGCGCCGCGCGCGGCGGAACGGCCGGATGCAATCGCTATCCGGCCGGCCGGCATCGGCGCCCATGCGGACAAGAGGTCCGCCGCATGATCGATCTCGCCTACAAGGGCCATGTCGCCATCCTCAAGATGACCCACGGCAAGGCCAACGCCATGGACCTGGCCTTGTGCGAGGCCATGGTGAAGCGGCTCGACCAAGTGCTCTCGTCGTCGGCGCGCGCGGTGGTCATCACCGGTCAGGGCAACATCTTTTCTGCCGGCGTCGATCTTGTGCGCGCGCTCGACGGCGGGCCCGACTATTTCCGCCAGTTCCTGCCGCAGCTGCGCCGGATGTTCGAGGCGGTGTTCTTCTATGAGAAGCCCATGGTGGCCGCGGTCAACGGCCATGCGATTGCCGGCGGGTGCGTGCTCGCGTGTGCGGCCGACCGGGCGCTGATGGCGCAGGGCACCGGGCGCATCGGCATCACCGAGCTTCTGGTCGGGGTTCCGTTTCCGGTCATCGCGCTCGAAATCGTGCGGTTTGCCGCCGCGCCCGACCGGTTCGAGGGCATGGTGACGAGCGGGGCGACCTTTCCGCCGGAAGCGGCGGTCGGCCTCGGCCTTATCGACGAGGTGGTGCCCGCCGACGCGCTGATCGATCGCGCCATCGCCGCCGCCGAAGCCTTGGCGGCGCTCGGCGCCGACGCGTTCGCGCTGACCAAGCGCCAGACCCGCCAGCCGGCGAAGGAGCGGCTCGAGCGGGACGGCCCGCTGTTCGACCCGGCGGTCGATGCGGTCTGGACCGCGCCGGAAACCGCGGCACGCATCCGCGATTACGTGACGCGCACGTTCAAGAAGATGTCGTGAAACGCGTCATTGCGAGGAGCCGCGCAGCGGCGACGAAGCAATCCAGGCAACGTGCGTGGGTCTGGATTGCGTCGTCGCTTCGCTCCTCGCAATGACGACAATTACGCCGCCTCCAGCGCCTGCTCTAGATCCGCAATGATGTCGGCCCTGTCCTCGATCCCGATCGAGAGCCGCACCACGTCGGGGCCGGCGCCGGCCTGCACCTTCTGCGCGTCGGACAATTGTTTGTGGGTGGTAGAGGCCGGATGGATGATCAGCGAGCGGGTGTCGCCGATGTTGGCGAGGTGCGAGAACAGCTTGACGTTGGAGACGAGCTTGACGCCGGCGTCATAGCCGCCCTTCAGCCCGAAGGTGAACACCGCGCCGGCGCCGGCCGGGCAATATGTCTTGGCGAGGTTGTGATAGCGGTCGCCGGGCAGGCCCGGATAGCTCACCCACGCCGCCTGCGGGTGCTTGGAGATCCATTCGGCGATCGCGAGCGCATTGTCGCAGTGCTGGCGCATGCGCAACGGCAAGGTCTCGATGCCGGTGAGGATGAGGAAGGCGTTGAACGGCGCCAGCGCCGGGCCGATGTCGCGCAGCGCCAGCACCCGGCAGGCGATGGCGAAGGCGAA
>DASPVJ010000344.1:0-8115 GCA_035622435.1 Xanthobacteraceae bacterium
GGCACGATCGCGCTTGCCGATCGGCAACTGGCCGGCCGCGCGCCCCACGCGATCGCCCGCGCCGGCATTGCGCGCACCTTTCAGACGAGCCAGCTGTTCTCCGGGCTCTCGGTCATCGACAACGTCCGCGTCGGCCTGCGCGGCTACCATCTCGGCAGCCCCATCCCGTTCGGCCGGCGCCGCGCACGCGATGCGGCGGAGCGGCGGCTCGCCGCAGGGCTGCTCGCATTCGTCGGCTATGCCGACGCGCTCGAACGGCCCGCCGGCGACCTTCCGCACATCGACAAGCGCCTGGTTGAGATCGCCCGCGCGCTTGCCGCGGAACCGAAAGTCCTGCTGCTCGACGAGCCGGCGGCGGGGCTCGCCGCCGACGCCAAAGCCCGGCTGCGCGCGCTGCTGCGTCGCCTGGCTGACCTCGGCATCGCGGTCGTGCTGGTCGAGCACGACATGGGCCTGGTGATGGAGGTGTCGGACAGCGTGGTCGTGCTCGACGCCGGCCGGCGCATTGCGGCGGGCACGCCGCGCGAAGTGCAGAACGACCCCGCGGTGCACAAGGCCTATCTCGGCAGCGCCGCGTTCGCCCCGACGCCCGGTCGCGCGCCGTCGCCCAGCGGATCCGAACTCCTCGCCGCCCGCCGGCTCCATGCGGGATATGACGACGTCGAGGTGCTGCACGGCATCGACGTCGCGGTGCGCGGCGGCGAACTCGTCGCCGTGCTCGGGGCCAACGGCGCCGGCAAGACCACCATGATGCGCGCGCTCAGCGGCCTGCTGCGGCCGGCCGCCGGCTCGATCAAGCTCGCCGGCGCCGAGATCTCCGCGCTTCCGGCGCACCGTATCGCGCGGGCCGGGCTCGTCCTCGTTCCCGAGGCGCGCCAAGTCTTTCCCGAACTGAGCGTGACCGACAACCTGCTGCTCGGCGCCTACGTCCGGCCGGCGCGCGAGGCCGCGGCCGAAATCGAGCGCATGCTCGAGCGCTTTCCGCTGCTCGCCGCGCGCCGCGGACAGCGCGCCGGCCTGTTGTCGGGGGGCGAGCAGCAAATGCTCGCGCTTGCGCGCGGGCTCATTGCCGCTCCCCGCGTGCTCCTGCTCGACGAACCCTCGCTCGGCCTGGCGCCCGCTGCGATCAACGACCTGTTCGCGACGGTGGCGGCGCTGCGCGACCACGGCGTCACTCTGCTGCTGGTCGACCAGATGGCCGGACCCGCGCTCGCGCTCGCCGACCGCGCCTATGTGATCGAGACCGGGCGTATCGTGCGCGCCGGCCCGGCGGCGGAGATCGCGGCCGACGCGGCGCTGCGCGAAGCTTACCTCGGCGGCCGGGCCGGCACCATCTGAAGCATGCCATGGACCTGATACTGCGCAACGCGCGCGCGTTCGGCCACGCCAAACTGTGCCGCCGCTCTTCGATCTCAAGGACGGCCGCCTCGCCTTCACGCGGCCGCGCCCGACCTTGCGGCCGCAGCGCGGCGGCAACGACGCGGCGGCGATCGCGGGTTTGCTTAAATCTTGAATATTCCTTCCAGCTTTGATAACTGTTATCCAGCTAAACGCAGTGGATATCGCGGAGGATCGGCCGTGCCAAGCAGCGTCGATTTGGGACACCGGTTGGAGAAATTCGTCGCCAAGCTCGTGAAGTCCGGCCGATATAATTCGCGGAGCGAGATATTGCGCGAGGGAGTTCGGCTCGTTCAGGAGCGCGAAGCTCGCCTCGCAGCGGTCGATGCCGCGATCACGCGCGGAATTGCTGACGCAGAGGCGGGCCGCGTGAAGCCATTGGCGAAGGTGTTCGACCGCCTTGAAACGAAATACCGGAGCGCAGCAGCCAAAGGCCGATGATCGTCGTTATCACCGAGGCGGCAGAAGCCGACCTCGAGGCAATCGGCGATTGGATTGCCGAAGACAATCCCGCGCGGGCATTGACGTTCGTCCGGGAGCTTCGGCGACGCTGCGAGACTCTCGCCGACGCGCCGCGCGGCTACGTTTTGGTTCCGCGCTACGAGCATTTGGGCGTTCGCCGTCGACCCTATCGCGATTATCTCATTTTCTATCGGATCGTCGACGATACGATCGAAGTACTTCACGTCATTCATGGAGCGCGCGACTACGAATCGATTTTGTCGGTCAAGCTCCGATATTAATTACGAGAAGACATCACGCGCCGGCGCGCGCCGGCTTGGGTCCCACGAGCTTGAGCGCCGTCACGATGTGCTCGACGATGTCGCGCGGGCGCGGCTCGATCGAGGCGACGATCGGGCGCTCGTCCGCCCCCGGCTCCTCCAGCGCCTCGAACTGGCTGTGCAGCAGGGCGGGCGGCATGAAATGGCCGTGCCGGGTGGCGATGCGCCGGGCGATCAACGGCTCGCCGCCCTTGAGATAGACGAGCCGCACGTCGCGCCGGTCGCCGATGAGGACGTCGCGGTAGCGCCGCTTGAGCGCCGAGCAGGCCATCACGGCGTGGCGTCCGGCGGCGCGGGTCTCGTCGATGAAGGCGGCGATGGCCTCGAGCCACGGCCAGCGGTCCGCGTCGGCGAGCGGGATGCCCTGGTGCATCTTTTCGACGTTCGCCGCCGGATGAAACCAGTCGCCGTCCTCGAACTCCCAGCGCAGGCGCCCGGCGAGCAGCGAGCCGACGGTGCTCTTGCCGCTGCCCGACACGCCCATCATGACGATGACGGACACGGTCATGCCACGCTCCGCCAGACGCGGCCGTCGCGCGCCAAGAGGTCGTCGGCCGCCGCCGGACCCGCGCTGCCGGCCGGGTACCAGGTCAGGTCGGCGCAATCGCGCGCCTCCCGCCACGCGTCGAGAATCGGCTGCACCGCGCGCCAGCCGGACTCGATGTTGTCGGCGCGCTGGAACAAGGTCGCGTCGCCGACCATGCAGTCGTAGATCAGCGTCTCGTAGCCGGTATTCGGCGCCGCGTCGAAGTAGTCGCGGTATTTGAAGTCCATGCGCACGCCGTCGGTGCGGATGGCGGGCCCGGGAATCTTCGCGTTGAACTGCAGCGACGCGCCCTCGTCCGGCTGGATGCGCAGCACCAGCAGGTTCTGCGCCAGGCGCTCGACCGGCGTGTCGCGAAACAACGCAAACGGCGCCGCCTTGAGCTGGATGGCGATGTGGGTCTGGCGCGCCGCCAGCGCCTTGCCGGTGCGCAAATAGAACGGAACGCCCGCCCAGCGCCAGTTGTCGATCGCAAGCCGCATGGCGACGTAGGTTTCGGTCATGCTGTGCGGGTCGACGCCTGAGGCCGCGCGATAGGAGGGCACGCGCTTTCCGCCGATCGTCCCGGCGCGGTATTGGGCGCGCACCACGTCGGCGCAGACGTCGTCGGGACCGAGCGGTCGGATGGCTTTGATCGCCTTCCCCTTCTCGTTACGCACCGCATCGGCATCGAAGCGCGCCGGCGGCTCCATGGCAGTAAGCGCGAGGAGCTGGAACAGATGGTTCGGCACCATGTCGCGCAGCGCCCCGGTGCCGTCGTAGAACTTGCCGCGGTTCTCGACCGTGAGCGCCTCCGCCACGGTGATCTGCACGTGATCGATATGGTCGCGGTTCCACAGCGGCTCGAACAGGCCGTTGGCGAACCGCAGCACCATGATGTTCTGCACCGTTTCCTTGCCGAGATAATGATCGATCCGGTAGATCTGGCTCTCGCCGAACAGCTCGAGCAGCCGGCGGTCGAGTTCGCGCGCGGATTCCAGATCGGTGCCGAACGGCTTCTCGATCACGATGCGCCGCCATTGTCCGTCGCGCTCGCGCGTCAGATCCGCCGCCGCCAGCCGGTCGGCAACCAGGGCGAAGACGCTCGGCGGCGTTGCCAGGTAGAACAGGCAATTCCCGCCGGTGCGCAATTTCTGCGCCGCAGCGCTCAGCTTGTCGCCCAGCCGCCGGTAGGTGTCGGCGTCGTCGAAATCGCCGCGCACGTAGGAAAATCGCGCAACGAGATCGCGCACCACGGCGGGCTCGACCGCACCGGTGGCAAACTCGCGCAGCGCCGCGCCCATGCGCTCGCGGAACGCCTCGTCCGCCATGTCGGCGCGGGCGACGCCGATCGCCGTGAAGCCGCCGGGCAGAAGATGCGAGGCGGCGAGATTGTAGAGCGCCGGCACCAGCAGTCGCTTGGCGAGGTCGCCGACGGCGCCGAAGATGACGAAGGCACAGGGGTCCGCGGGCTGCGGCAATTGCTGATCGGGGCTGTCCGTCCCCGGTCGGGCGAGCGCCGCGACGTCCATCATCCGCCGCCTTTCGCGGGCTCGACGTGGCCGCCGAAGCCCTTGCGCATGGCGGAGAGGACGCGGTCGGCGAAGCTCGCCTCCTCGCGCGAGCGGAAGCGGGCGTAGAGCGCCGCCGAGAGCACGGTCGCCGGCACCGCCTGCTCGACCGCGGTCATCACGGTCCAGCGGCCCTCCCCGGAATCCTCGACGTAGCCCTTGAATCCGTCGAGCCGCGGGTCGCGGGCGAACGCGCCGGCGGTCAGGTCGAGCAGCCACGAGGAGATGACGCTGCCGCGCCGCCACACTTCGGCAATGTCGGCGAGGTCGAGGTCGTAGCGCTCGCCCTCGGGCCGGCCGGTCCCGCCGGCCGAGCACAGGATGCTGAAGCCCTCCGCATAGGCCTGCATCAGGCCGTACTCGATGCCGTTGTGGATCATCTTGACGAAGTGTCCGGCGCCGCTCGGCCCGCAATGGAGGTAGCCGCGCTCGGCGCGCGGATCGCGCCCGTCGCGCCCGGGCGTGCGCGGGATGTTTCCCTCCCCCGGCGCCAGCGCCGCAAGGATCGGATCGAGCCGCTCGACCGCTTCGCGGGCGCCGCCGATCATCATGCAATAGCCGCGCTCGAGGCCCCACACGCCGCCGCTGGTGCCGACGTCAAGATAGTGCACGCCCTTGGCCGCTAGGCCGCGCGCGCGCCGCACGTCGTCCTTGAAATGCGAATTGCCCCCGTCGATGAGAACGTCGTCCGCATCCATGGCGGCGCCGAGTTGGGTGACCGCGGTTTCGGTCGGCTCGCCCGCCGGCAGCATCACCCAGATCGCCCGCGGCTTGGCGAGCTTGGTCACGAGGTCGGCGAGCGAGCCGGCCGGCGTCGCGCCCTCGGCGGCAAGGCCGGTCACGGCTTTCGCATCGCGGTCGTAGACGACGCCGTCGTGGCCGTGGCGCATGAGCCTGCGCACGATGTTGCCGCCCATGCGGCCGAGGCCGACCATACCGAGTTGCATCGCGGTTCTCCGCTCAGCCAAGCGCGCGGCGGGCGGCGCGGTCGATTTCGGCAAGCCCGTCGTTGAGTTCGCCGCCGATATGGGCGCGCAGCACGCGCCGGCCGCGCTCGGCGAGCACGCGCAAATCCCCGCGCGCCTCGGCCGCCTGGATCATGGCGAAGGTCGCCTTGCGGCCGGGAACCGGAAGGTCGCGTCCGCCGTCGGCGGTGATCTGCAGGAACACGCCGGTGTTCGGCCCGCCCTTGTAGGCCTGGCCGGTCGAATGCAGGAAGCGCGGGCCGAACTCCACGCAGGTCGCCACCTGCTTGCGGTCGCGCACCGCGGTGCGCACGCCCTGCAGGGCGGCGACGTTCGCCGCGTCGCGCTCGATATAGGCGAGCGTTGCGAAATAGTCGCCGGGATGGAGGCGGCCGAGGTGCGCGCGCAGCCAGCTTTCAAGCGTGTCGTCGGCGCCGGCTTGGCGCAGCGCCGCCGCATTGCCGGCGTCGGCGAAGAGGGCGATACCGTTCTCCCGAAATACGGGCGTCTCGGGCGGCAGCGCGCCGCGCTTCTCGGCTGCCGCGGTCAATTCGCGCGTCGCAACCTTGCTCGCTTCGACGTCCGGTTGATCGAACGGATTGACGCCGATGACGGCGCCGGCCACGGCGGTCGCGACTTCCCAGCGGAAGAACTCCTGGCCGAGGAGGCCCGGATCGGCGATGCCAATGCGCACCACCGGCTGCCCGGCCGCTTCGAGCGCCGCCATCGCCGCGTCCTGGGCGGCATCCGCTGCGGCCGCGTGGCGCATGTAGATGAACAGCCGGTCCGCGCCGTAGGCCGCGGGCGTGCCCGGCGGCTCGGCGACGATCGGGATCAGGCCCTTGCCGGTCTTGCCGGTCGATTCCGCCAGCAATTGCGCGGCCCAGGGGGGAAAATCGGCGATCGACGGCGAGGCCACGATCGTCACCTTGTCGCGTCCGCGCTTCGCCAGCGCGCCGAGCACGAGGCCCAATTGCACGGCGGGATTCTCCGCCGGCGGCACGTCGAACCCGCAGGTCCGCACCATGACCTGCGCGTGCTCGAGAAAGCCACGCACGTCGCGCCCCATGAGCGCAAGCGGCACCATGCCGAAGGGGCTGAGCACCGAATAGCGTCCGCCGATGGCGGCAACGCCGTCGAACACGGCGCGGAAGCCTTCGCGCGTGGCGAGCTTATGCAGCGGCGAGCCCGGATCGGTGATGGCGATGAAGCGCTCGGCGGCGCGCTCGGCGCCGATCGCCGCGGCGACGCGGGCGCGGAAATAATCCATCAGCACGTTGGGCTCGAGCGTCGTGCCCGATTTGCTGGACACGATGAACAACGTGCGGGCCGGGTCGATCTTCGCCTCGACGGTTCGGATTTGCGCCGGGTCGGTCGAATCGAGCACGTGCAGGCGCGGGAAACCGGCTGCGGCGCCGAGACCTTCGGCCAGCACCTGCGGGCCGAGGCTCGATCCGCCCATGCCGAGCAGTACGGCGTCGCGGAAGCCGGCCGCGCGCACGTCGTCGGCAAGGGCGTCGAGCCGTTCCAGGTCGCGCAGCTGGGCCTCGACGACGTCGAGCCAGCCGAGCCACTCGTCTTCGTCGCGCCCGGTCCACAGCAAAGCGTCGCGGCGCTCGAGGCGGCGCAGCTTGCCGTCGGCGCGCCAAGCCTCGGTGAGCTTATCCACCTCGGCCTGGAGCGATTGCCCCAGCGCCACGGCCTGGCTGTTGAGCGCCGCGCCCAGCATGCGCGCCCGCTTGGCGGCCACGGCGCCGAGCAGCTTGTCGAAGGCATCGGAAAAAAGGCGAACGCCGTCGACCACGAGATCGGCCGTGATTTGCGTGAGCGACACGCCGGCCCGCTCGAGCGCCGCGAGCATCCGCTCCGCCCCGGCCACGTCTTCGCGCAGGCTGTCGCGCACGCGGCCGTGGTCGCGGAACGCGTCCATGGTCGCTTCCGGCAGGGTGTCGACGGTCTCGGGCCCGATCAATTCCTCCGCATAGAGCACGTCGCGGTAGTCGGGATTCTTGGTGCTGGTGCTCGCCCACAACAGGCGCTGCGGGCGCGCGCCGCGCTCCTTGAGCTTGGCCCAGCGCGGCCCGGCGAACAGGCGGTGGTAAAGACGGTAGGCAAGCTTGGCGTTGGCGATCGCGGTCTTGCCGCGCAACGCGGCGAGCGCGGCCCGCGCGTCCGGGGCCGCGGCCGCCATGCGCTCGGTCAGAAGCTTGTCGGCGACCGTGTCGATGCGGCTGACGAAGAAGCTAGCGACGCTGGCGACCCGGTCGATCGGCTGGCCCTCGGACGCCATGTGCTCGAGGCCGGCAAGATAGGCCTCCGCCACCTCGGCGTAGACGTCCTGCGAGAACAAAAGCGTGATGTTGATGTTGAGGCCCTCGCCGATCAGCTGGCGGATGGCCGGGAGGCCGGCCGGCGTGCCGGGAACCTTGATCATCAGGTTCTCGCGGCCGACCGCCTGCCACAGGCGCCGCGCCTCCTCGATCGTCCCGGCGGTGTCGTCGGCGAGATAGGGCGACACTTCGAGGCTGACGAACCCGTCCGCGCCGTCGGTCGCGTCGTAGGTCCGGCGCAAGGCGTCGCCGGCGTCGCGGATATCGGCAATCGCCAGTTCCTCGTAGATCGCCGTGACCGTCGGCCAGCCTTGCGCCAGCACCCGCTCGATCTGTTCGTCGTAGGCCGGCGATTGGGCGATCGCCTTCTCGAAAATGGCCGGGTTCGAGGTGACGCCGGCAAGCCCGTCCTGCGCGATCAGCCGGTCGAGGCCGCCTTGGCGCAGGAAGTCGCGGGAGAGGAAATCGAGCCAGACCGCCTGGCCCCGGTCACGCAGCCCCAGCAGGGGATTCTGAGTCGTCATGGCGCCTCCATTTTAAGTCCCT
>DASPVJ010000345.1:0-9502 GCA_035622435.1 Xanthobacteraceae bacterium
CGCGGAATCGGGCGACGCCAGCGCCGCCGCAAGACTTGCCCGCCGCATCACCCGCGCGCTCCTCACGCGCTCGTATCGTCAGAACGCCGGCGATTGGGACGCGCACGAGGACGACGAAACGGCGACGGCCGACGTGCTGCCCCCGGCGCTGGGGCGGATGGACGCACAGCGGCCGTATTTCGAAGTCCTGATCGTCACCGCCGTGCCCGCCGCGCGCTGGCCCGCGCTCTGCAGCGAGTGGCGGCGGCTGCGCCGACCGCTCGATGCATTCGTTTACGAACCGGTGTTCGTCGGCAGCTTCGAGGACGCATTCTGCGCGACGGTCCTCAACGCCGACCTTGCCGCCGTGGTCATCCACGAAGGTTTTGCCTACCGCTCGCGGCACGACGCGCCGATCCTGCGCTCGCTCGTCGAGGCTGCCGACCCGCACGAGGGCGCGGACGCGTCCGCCTTGCGCCTGGCGCAGGTGCTCAAGCGCGTCCGCCCGGAGCTCGATCTCTACCTCGTCTCCAACGGGCGGGTCGAGGACGTCGCCGGGGACCCGCAAGCGAACGCGCTGCGCCGCATCTTTTATGCCGTCGAGGAACCGCTCGAGCTGCATCTCGCGATCCTCGAGGGCGTGCAGGACCGCTACGACACGCCGTTCTTCGACAATCTCAAGAAATACGCCCAGCGCCCGATCGGCACGTTCCACGCGCTGCCGATCGCGCGCGGCAAATCCATCTTCAAGTCCGATTGGATTCGCGACATGGGCGAATTCTACGGCCCCACCCTGTTCCTGGCCGAGAGCAGCGCCACCACCGGCGGCCTCGACAGCCTGCTGGAGCCGACCGGCAACATCAAGAAGGCGCAGGAAAAGGCGGCGCGCGCATTCGGCGCCGACCACGTGTTCTTCGTCACCAACGGCACGTCGACCTCGAACAAGATGGCGGTGCAGGCGCTCCTCGCGCCCGGCGACATCGCGCTCGTCGACCGCAACTGCCACAAGTCGCACCACTACGGGATGGTGCTGGCCGGCGCGCAGCCGCTCTACGTCGAGGCCTTTCCGATGACGGAATACTCGATGTACGGCGCGGTGCCGCTGCGCACGATCAAGCAGGCGCTCCTGAACCTCAAGGCAGACGGCCGGCTCAACCGCGCCAAGATGGTGGATCTGACGAACTGCACCTTCGACGGCCACATCTACAACACGCGCCGGGTGATGGAGGAATGCCTCGCCATCAAGCCCGACCTGATCTTCCTGTGGGACGAGGCCTGGTTCGGGTTCGCCCGGTTCTCCCCGTTCCTGCGCCCGCGCACCGCCATGGGCGCGGCCAACGACATCGAGGCGTGGCTTAATGACCCGGCGTCGGTCGCCGCGTACGAAAGGCAGCGCGCCGAACTGGGCGACAATCCCGCGGACGACGTTCTCCTCGACACGCGGCTGATCCCCGATCCGCGCAAGGTCAAGCTGCGGGTCTATCAGACGAACTCCACCCACAAGTCGATGTCCGCCTTGCGGCAGGGCTCGATGCTGTTCGTCAAGGACGTGGACTTTCACACGGTGGAAGCGCAGTTCCATGAGGCGGTGTTCACCCACGCCTCCACCAGCCCGAACCAGCAGTTGATCGCCAGCCTCGACGTGGCGCGCCGTCAGATGGAACTCGAAGGATACGGCCTCGTCCACAACGCGATCGAAGTCGCGCTGGCGATCCGCCAGGCGGTGAGCAAGCATCCGCTGATTTCGGAATACTTCCACATTCTCGGCACCGACAAGATGGTGCCGGCGGAGTATCGCGAGAGCGGGTTCACCGACTATCTCGACCCCAAGATGAATTGGGCGGCGGCGCGAGCGAGCCTGCAGGACGACGAGTTCTGTCTCGATCCGACGCGGATGACGCTCGTGTGCGGCACCGCCGGCTTCGACGGCACCCAATTCAAGGGGCTGCTCGCCGCGCGCTACAACATTCAGCTCAACAAGACCTCGCGCAACTCCGTCCTGCTGCAATCCAACATCAACAACACGCGCAGCGACGTGGCGCACCTGATCCGCGTGCTGGTCGAGCTTGCGGCGGAAATCGACCAGCGCCTGGCGCAAGGCGGCGCGAACGTCCGCCAGACGTTCGACGCCCGGGTGAAGAGCCTGATGACCGACGTGCCGGACCTGCCGAACTTCTCGCATTTCCACGACGCCTTCCGCGGCGACGCCGGCAAACGGACCAACGAGGGCGACATCCGCGGCGGCTTCTATGCCGCCTATGACGCGGACGGCTGCGAATACATCCGGCTCGCCGATCCGGAAATCGACCGGCGCCTCAAGGACGGCCCCGATCTCGTCTCCGCCAACTTCGTCATTCCCTACCCGCCCGGCTTCCCGATCATGGTGCCGGGCCAGGTGATCACCCGGGAGACGATCGACTTCATGCGCAAGCTCGATGTCAAGGAGATCCACGGCTACGAGGCGGCCGAGGGCCTGAAGCTGGTGCGCGCCGACGCGCTGGCACAGCGGACCCAAACGGCGCCGAAACGCGCCGCCTGAAGTTTTCCGTAACGACATGGCCGTCGGCGAAACAACGGTGTCATATCAATGAACGGGTGACGTCATGATCGACTGGTTCGTCCAGACGCTGCGCAGCTATCCGGAAATCGCCATCTTCCTGTCCTTGGCGCTCGGGTATTACTTCGGTTCCTTCAGCTACAAAGGCCTGGGCCTCGGGGCGGTGACCGCGACGCTGATTGCCGCGGTGATCATCGGCCAGCTTGGGATCACGATTTCCGGGCCGCTCAAGCCGACCTTCTTCCTGATGTTCCTGTTCGCCATCGGCTACGGGGTGGGCCCGCAATTCGTGCGCGGCATCGCCAAGGACGGCGCTCCGCAGGCGCTGTTTGCGGCGGTGGTGTGCGTGTTCTGCCTGGTTGTCCCGTATCTGTGCGTCAAGTTTGCCGGCTATGACTTGGGCTCCGCCGCAGGACTTTATGCCGGCTCGCAGACGATCTCGGCGTCGATCGGCCTTGCCACCGACTCGATCAACCGGCTCGGCCTGTCGCCGGAGGAAACCAAGCGGCTGTTGGACGGGATACCGGTCGCCTACGCCGTTACCTACATCTTCGGCACGGTCGGATCCGCGATCGTCATCGCCCTGCTTGGGCCGGCGCTCCTGCGCATCGATCTCGAGGCGGCCTGCAAGCGCTACGAGGAGGAACACGGCGGCAAGAAGGAATTGGGCGGCCCCGGCACGGCCTGGTATCAGTTCGAGCTGCGCGCGTTCCGCGTCCAGGAAGGCGGACAAGCGGTAGGCAAGACGGTGCAGCAGGCCGAGGCGCTGGTGCCCGACCAGCGGGTGTTCGTCCAACGGATTCGCCGCGGCGGCACCATCGTCGACGCGACCGCAGACACGGTGATCCAGGCGGGCGACGTGGTGGCGGTGGCCGGCCGGCGCGACGTGCTGGTGAACCTGATCGGCGCCGCGGCCCAGGAGGTCGACGACCGCGAATTGCTGGCGGTGCCGACGGAAGGCGTCGATGTCTACGTGGCCAGCAAGGAGGTCGACGGAAAGACCCTGGTCGAGCTGGCGAAATCGCCGGGCGCGCGCGGCGTGTTCCTGCGCAAGATCACGCGGGGAGCGACCGCGACGGATATTCCGATTCTGCCGAACACCCAGCTGCAGCGGGGCGATATCGTGACCATCGTCGGGCGCACCCCGGACGTGGCGGCTGCCACCAAGATGCTCGGCTATGCCGACCGGGTGACCGACGTGGCCGACGTGGCGTTCATCGGCGCCGCCATCACCATCGGCGCGCTCGTCGGCGCGTTTGTCTGGAAAATCGGCAGCGTGCCCCTCACCTTGTCCACGTCCGGCGGAGCGTTGATCTCTGGCCTCTTCTTCGGGTGGCTGCGTTCGGTGCGCCCGACGTTCGGACGGATTCCTTCCTCGACCGTGTGGTTCATGAATTCCGTCGGCCTCAACGTGTTCATCGCGGTCGTCGGCATCTCGTCCGGACCGGGCTTTGTCGCCGGGCTGCAAAAACTCGGCATCGGCCTGTTCCTCTGGGGCGTGGTTGCGACGACGGTGCCGCTGATCCTGGCGATGTACGTCGGAAAATACCTGTTTCGCTTCGACGACGCCCTTCTGCTGGGCTGCTGCTCCGGCGCGCGCACGACGACCGCGTCGCTCGGCATGGTCAATGACGCCGCCAAGAGCCAGATTCCCGGCCTCGGCTATACGGTGACCTACGCGGTCGGGAACACGCTGCTGACGATCTGGGGAATGGTCATTGTCATGCTGTTGACTTGAGCGCGACGGCGCAAGATCGCCGGAAAAATGCTTCGCGGCGGCGCCGGCCGCTTCATCGTCCGCACGTGCGTCTCCACGTTCGAACACCATGGGAACCGGGAGTAAGTCATGGCCGATATCCTGACCTTGCGCAAATTCGAAGCGCTCAGCCCGTTCGAGATCAAGGACGAGCTGATCAGCCTCGCCAAGAAGGCCTCGCGGACCACCCAGTCGGCATTCCTCAACGCCGGCCGTGGCAATCCCAACTGGATCGCCACCACGCCGCGCGAAGGCTTCTTTCTCCTCGGCCAGTTCGCCATTACCGAGAGCAAACGGGTGATGGAACACCCCGC
This sequence comes from Xanthobacteraceae bacterium, assembly GCA_035622435.1. GTDB lineage: Bacteria > Pseudomonadota > Alphaproteobacteria > Rhizobiales > Xanthobacteraceae > AP-16. The sequence continues at coordinate 4,607 of DASPVJ010000345.1, forward strand.
CGGCGTCGGCGGCATGCCGCAGGCGAGCGGCATCGCGGCGCGCCTCGAATCCTGGCTGGCACAGCACGCCGACATGCCCGGTGCTGCGTTCCTGGCGTCGATGGTCCCCTACGCGGTCAAGACCTTCAAGTTCGAGCCGGACGCCTTCGTGCACGAGCTCGTCGATTCCATCATCGGCGACAACTATCCGGTGCCCGACCGCATGCTCGTTCACAACGAACGGATCGTGCACGAATACCTGATGTGGGCCATGTGCGGAAAACCGCGGCCGAAGGGGAAGTTCGACCTCTATGCGGTCGAAGGCGGTACCGCGGCCATGTGCTACATCTTCAAGTCGTTGAAGGCGAACCGGCTGCTGCACGCCGGCGACACGATCGCGCTCGGCACGCCCATCTTCACGCCGTACGTCGAGATGACGCACCTGGAGGACTACGACCTCAAGGTCGTCCACATCCAGGCGCCGCAGGAAAACCGCTTCCAGTACACCGACGCGGAAATCAAGAAGCTCGAAGACCCCAAGATCAAGGCATTCTTCGTCGTCAATCCGGGCAATCCCTCGGGCATGGGAATCGACAAGACGACCATCGCCAAGATCACCAACCTGGTGAAGAACAAACGCCCGGACCTGATGCTGCTGACCGACGACGTCTACGGCACCTTCGTCCACGATTTTCGCTCGCTCTTGGGCGAGCTGCCGCACAACACGATCGGCGTCTACTCCTATTCCAAGTATTTCGGCTGCACCGGCTGGCGGCTCGGGGTCATCGCGGTGCACGAGGACAATATCTACGACAAGATGATCGCCAAGCTGCCCGCCGCCGACCTAAAGGCGCTCGACAAGCGCTACGGTCCGTTGACCCTGGAGCCGCGCAAGCTCAAGTTCATCGACCGCATCGTCGCCGACAGCCGCGACGTGGCGCTCAACCACACCGCGGGTCTGTCATTGCCCCAGCAGGTGATGATGAGCTTGTTCTCATTGAGCGAACTGATGGACGCGGACAAGCGCTACCAGAAAGCTTGCATGGAAATCGTCCAGCGCCGCGCCAAGTCGATGATCGACGGCCTGGAGCTCAAGCTCGACCCGAACCCGAACTACGACGCCTACTACGGCCTGATCGATTTCGAGTTCTGGGCGCGCAAGAACACCGGCGAGGATGCGGTTCAATACCTCAAGAAGACCATCCATCCGCTCGACCTGGCATTCCGGCTGGCGGAGGCGCACGGCATCGTGCTGCTCAACGGCGGCGGGTTCGAAGCGCCGGAGTGGTCGCTGCGCGTGTCTTTGGCGAATCTCCCCGACGAGGCCTACGAGGACATCGCCCGCGGCGTGCGCGCGATCGCGCGCGCCTACCGCGACATGTACCAGGCGTCGAAGGCGGCGGCAAAGAAGTGAGTCGGGCGCGCTGCGGCGTTCCGATGGCCGCGCGGCCGTGGAGACACGTCCGCGGCTTCGAAGGTGGCGTCTTGCGATGTTAATCTGGCTGGAGCAGTTCCTGGTCCGCTACCCGGAGCTCGCGCTGTTCCTGGTGATCGCTGTCGGCTACTGGATCGGGAGCTTCAGGATCGGGCCGTTCAGCCTCGGCCCGGTCACCGGCGCTCTTTTCGCCGGCCTGTTCGTCGGGCAGTTTGCGCATGTGCCCGTCTCGAGCATGACCAAATCCTTCCTGTTCCTGCTGTTCCTGTTCGGGATCGGCTACTCGGTCGGCCCGCAGTTCATGCAGGCGCTCAAGCGCGATGGGCTCAAGCCGATGCTGCTGGCCGTCGTCGTGGGCAGCACCGGCCTTGCGGCTTCGATCCTTGTCGCCAAGGCGCTGCGGCTCGATCCGGGCTTTGCGGCCGGGCTCCTGTCGGGTTCGCTGAGCCAGAGCGCCGCCATGGGAACGGCGACCGACGCGATCAACGGGCTGCCGTTGCCCGAGGCGGAGCGCGCACTGTTTGTCTCACACATCGCGGTGGCGGATGCGGTCTGCTACATCTTCGGTTATGCCGGCGTGATCGTCTTCTGCACGGTGATCGTCCCGGCGCTCCTGAGGATCGACCTGCGGGCGGAAGCGCTGAAGCTCGAGCAGACGTTGGGAATGACCCGCGCCAAACCGGGCCTGGCGTCGGCGTGGCGGAAGTTCGAGCTGCGCGCGTATCGATTGGCCGAGGGATCCGCACTGATCGGATCAACCGTGGCCGCTGCCGAGGCGCGCGTGCCCGAGCACCGGCTGTTCATCCACCGCCTCCGGCGGGCACAACGCATCCTTGAAGCCGAGCCCGGCATGACGCTCGCGGCGGGCGACGTGATCGCACTCTCCGGGCCGCGCCAGATCATCGTCGAGCTGATCGGCGGTCGTGCCGAGGAGGTCGAGGACAGGGAACTCCTCGACGTCCCGGTCACGGCCGCCGATGTCCTCCTGATGAATCCGAAGCTTGCCGGCATGAGTCTCGGGGACGCGTCGAGGGAGCATTGGACGCGCGGCCTCTACTTGCGATCGGTGCGCCGCGGCGAGCAGGAGATCCCGGTCGCGGCCGGCGTCGTGCTGCAGCGCGGCGACCTGCTGCGCATCGTCGGCCCGGACCCCGTCGTGCAGGCGGCGACCGCAAAAATCGGCGCCGCTGTCGCCTCCGGCACAAGTATCGATTTCGTCGTGCTGGGACTGGCGATCTTCTTCGGCGGCGTCATTGGCGTGCTCGTGAGCTTTTCCGTCGGCAGCGTCCGGATCTCGCTGAGCACGAGCGTCGGCACGCTGCTCGCCGGACTTCTGGTCGGCCATCTGCGCACGTACTATCCGCTGTTCGGGCGGATTCCCGACGGCGCCGTCGCCCTCATGACGTCGCTGGGGCTGGCGGCGTTCGTCGGGCTCACCGGAATCCATGCGGGGCCGATCTTCATCTCGGCGCTGCGGGAGGCGGGCATCGGGCTCCTGTTCGGCGGCATGGTGGTGACCCTGCTGCCGCAGGTCATCGGGTTGCTCTGCGGCCATTTCGTGCTGCGCATGAACCCGATCCTTCTCCTCGGAGCCTTGACCGGGTCGCAGACGGTGACGGCGGCGATGGCCGCCGTCCAGGAGCGCTCGGGCAGTCCGGTCGCGGTGCTGGGCTACACGCCGGCGTATCCGGTCGCGAACATTCTGCTCACGACGTGGGGCACGATCGTGGTTCTCGTCGCCGCCGGTTGAACCACTTGGTAACCGCAGGAGGACTGATGATGACCAAGATCGTGCACTTCCGCCGTGGGCCCGCCGGTTGGCTCTTCGAAATCGTCTTTTACCTGTTCAACCTGATGATGGCGCTCGAGACAATCATCCTCGCAGCGCGCTCCGGCGACATTCTGGCCGCTGCCGAAACCGAGCTTGCCAAGGGCCTCGCCGGATTTGGGGCGGCCACAAAGCTCTTCGTCCTCCTGCTCATATGGGTGGCCGGTGACGTAATTCTGGGCTCACTCACCGTGATAAGTCGAGGGCGCAAAGCCGCGATCGAGGAATAGCGGTATCCGGGCGACGCCAGGATTATGCAGATCACGCCGGACCGGACTATCCACATTCAAGGTATGTTTTTTGAGGCATTCGCTAACGCTCTGCTATCCATCCCAACGACTGCTGGCCGCACCGCCGGAAACGATCTAGAATATCAGCGCGTACCGGCCCGACCCGAACCTCGCGGGCCGCCGGGCGAGACGCGCGTTGCTAATCACTCATCGAGGAAATGGGAGAGAAGCAATGATCAGGTTGATCGCCGTCGCCTTTGCCCTAACCTTGGCGTCTTCGGCACAGGCCATGCCACCCATCGCGCTCCAGCAAACGGACGAAATGGTCATTAGGGTCCTTGAAGGATGCGGCCCAGGTATGGTGCGAACCGCCGGTGGTGTCTGCGTGTCGAGAGCCGCCCGCCGCGCCGTCCGCAGGTGTCTGCGATGGAATGCAGGCGTTTGCGCCCGGTACGCTGACTGAACGCCCCGAACGGGCGGCGCGGGCGCGCCCGGCAAAGCCTCAGTACGGCTGGCCGATCTCCGTCTCCTGCAGCGGCGCCGGGTTCATCTCCCGGTGCAAGCGCTCGATCGATATGGTCGCGGGCTCGCTTGCCCTGAAAACCTGCCGACTGGGGTTCACGCTGGATGCTACCGCCGCGGTCAGCGCCATGGCGGCGATTGCACTGAGAACGACTATGTGCCTGCGCATGCTGGCCTCCTCGATGAAGCGATGTGGGCTGATGGTCGCGTCCGCTCCGATATCCGCGGTCGAGTCAGCGGCCCCGCGCGGCATCGGCGCGCCGGCGCGCCTCGTCCCAGGCGATTTCTGACAGGTCGATCCGCTTGAACCGCAGGTCGCGAAGATCGGCGTCGCTGAGCGATTCGAGTTCACGCAGCGCCGCGCGGTAGTCCCGCCACAGGCGCACCAGGCGGCCGATGGCGCGGATGCCTTGCCACGCGAACCGGCGGGTCGCGGCGGCGTAACTCTCGATGCCGGGGGCAAAGGCGGTCGGCGCCGGCAAAGCAAGGCCGCTGTAAGGGACCCTGTGGCTGTTCATGCTCCCCTCCATCGCGGCTTCCCCGAACGGGCGCGCGCTCAATCCTGTTCGGATCGTCGGCCGCCCACGGCGGTCCGCCGTTGCCCCGAACCAAGCCTTCCACTCGGTAGGCGGCGATAAACCGCCTAATCCGGCGACAGGCGGAGAAATTATTTTTTTCGATGGAGCGCCGGATTGGCGACCAGGCGGCCGTCACTGGCGGCGGCGAACGTGCGGTTCAAATGCCCGCATGCAGCGAGGCGACAGGCGGGCATCCATTCGCGGATTTCGCTGCGCTCGATCCGCGCTGCAAACGGTCAATGCCGCGCCTCGACAAAACGCCGGCCGCGCAGGCTCGACTGGTCGTCGTAGCGTCCCGCGGTCGACCGCTTCGGCAGCTTGATC
>DASPVJ010000346.1:0-7135 GCA_035622435.1 Xanthobacteraceae bacterium
TGGCGGCCGAGGCAACACACTGCTCCGGCTCTGAGTTCCTGACCGGTGTGGCGGCCGGCTACGAGGTCATGGAACGTTTGGCGGCGGATTTCGTCCCGACCATCCTGGCGCGGGGATTTCATCCCGGTCCCGTGTTCAGCATTTTCGGGGCCGCGGTTGCGCTCGCCAAGATCATGGGCCTCGATGCGGAACAGGTTCACGGCGCGCTCGCCCAGTGCGTGAACCTCGCTGCCGGCAACCTCGAAGGCGGCCGCAGCGGCGGCCGCTCCGTGCGCGAAGGCGCGGCGGTGCGAAATGCGCTGCTGGCCGTCGGTCTGGCGCGCCAGGGGATCCCGGGCGGAGAGACGGTGTTCGAAGGCGAGGCCGGCTTCTATTTCGCCTATGCTGGAAACAAAGAAGGGCGCTTGAGTCACAGCTTCGCCGGTCAACGCAACGCCGACTTCGCCGCCATCACCGAGAAGCTCGGCGAGCGTTGGGTGTTCCTCGAGACGCTTTATCGCATCTATTCGACCGCCGGCTACAACATCGCCCATGTGGACGTCACCGCGGCGCTGTGCCAACGCGACCGCATTCGGCCCGAGGACGTCGACCGGGTCGAGTGCGTCGTGAACTGGCTCGAGACCCAGTACCCGAGCCCGGCCTTCCCGTCGCGTCGGACCGACATCGCTCCCGCACGCGAGCAGCCCCAGTATTACGCCGCCTATGCCATCCTCGCCGGGTCGTTCCCGGTCACCAAAAACGTGCAGCAACGGGTCGGCGAAGCCGATCCGCCAGGCATCGACGACATGATGCGGCGGGTCCGCGTCATTCCTTCCCACACCCAGCCTCTCTTCGCGCCGCGCGTGACCATTCACACGCGCGACGGCATCGCCCACACGCTCGAGGCAACGGGCCGCGAGTTCATCATGAGTTTCGACGAGTTGGCGACGAGGCTGTCGCCGATCGGCGCAGTGGTCCCGGTCGGCGAACGGCAGTATGCGGAGCTGGTGGCCGAATGTCGGCAGATGGATCAGGCGACGGACGTCGGGAGATTGATTGCACTGACCTGCCCGTCCCGACTGGATCGGCCCGCACGGGACCCGGCATGACTGCTGCCGAAACGAAGCGGCGACCCGCCGAACGCCGCGCGCGTCCTCACCACGAGCCCGGCGGCCGCGGATAGTAGAACCGGCCGTCGCGCCGCTGATCGTAGTACGGGCCACTGGGCCGAGGCGCATTGCCATAGTGGGGGTCCCAGCCGCTCTGGCGATTGAAAACGTTGCCCCAGAAGTCGGGGCTCGCGACGCTGACAACGGGCGAGCGCGGGCGGTTGGCGATGCCGCCCTGCGGCTGGTTGTTGAGCACCACGACGAACTCCGTGCGATAGTTGGTCTCGCGGTGCAGCGGCTCGTCCGAGATGGTGATCGAGGATCGCGGCACGGCGGTCGGCGCGATGCGATCGAGCACGTCCGGCGGGATGGCGATGCGGTCGAGCGCGTCCTTGGCGTCGTCGCCGCCGTCGATCGTGACCGCGGTCCAGCGCAGCCCCGCGTCGGCGCGCGCCACCGCCGTGAACACATGGGTGCCGAGGGGCCGGCCGGGGTCGCGGATCGCGATCGGCACCTCGATGGTCGCGTCGAACATCTCGCCGCCGCCCGGCGCCCGGTTACCGGTGCCGCGCCGCACGTAAAGCTTCTGCGTCGCGCGGCTGATGAAGACCGCGACCGGCTCGAGCGCGAGCCTTGCCTCGCGCGCCGCCTTGACGGCATCGGCCTTCTTGGCCTCGGCCGCCTTGAGGGCGTCCTTCGCGGCCGCCGCCGCGTCAAGCTTCGCCTTCGCGTCGGCCTTGGCGGTGTCGAGCTGCGTCTGCGCTTGCGCGGCCTTGGCGGCGGCCTTCTGCTTTTGCTCCTCGGCCTGCGCCCTGGCCTCGTCCGTCTTGGCGGCGGCGAGCGCCTTCTCGGCGCGGGCGAGTTCGGCGTCGGCGCGGGTCTTGAGCGATTCGAGCTTGCGCAGCGACGCCGCGAGCGGCGCCGCCTCGCGGGTCGCTGCCGCGGCGGCGCGCTTCGCCGCGTCGGCCGCCCTGGCGGCCTCGTCCGCCGCGCGGCCGAGCGCTTCGGCGCGCGCCGGCGCAGCGGCGACGACCTCCGGCTTGGGCACGAACAGCGCCGGATGGGAAAACGCGACCGGCTCCGCGTCGTTCGGCGCGATGATCACGCGCATGCCGATCCGCGTCTGGTCGAACAGCTTCTCGGCGAAGCCGAAGGGCATCCGTATGCAGCCGTGCGAGGCCGCATACCCGGGCAACGGCCCGCCGTGCAGCGCGATGCCATTCCAGGTGATGCGCTGCATGTTCGGCATCCAGGCGTCGTCATAAAGGCTCGAGTGGTGATCTTTCTCCTTCTCGACGACGGCGAAGACGCCGGCGGGCGTCTCGCGCCCGGTCGTGCCGGTCGACACCGGCGCACGCAGGATCCAGCCGTCGGCATCGTAAAACGTCACCCTCTGGGTCTTGATCGAAACGATCGCCATGATCGGCTCGGCCAGCTCGCGCGCGGCCGTCGCCTCGGCGGGGCTTGCGCGCTTGGCGGCGGCGTCGGCGGGCGGGCCCGCGGGCAGCGCCGTCAGCGCGGCCGCGGCCGCGAGCGTCACAATGGCGGCAGGCCCCCACCGCCGGATCGCCGCGGTCGATCGCGCCGTCGCTAATCGATGTGTCATGTCGTTCCGCGGTCGTCCGGCCCTCTGCCCCGAGGCGAATCACGCCGCACTGGGTGGAAATAGTGGGTCGATGGTTCCCGTTTTGCGGCGCGCGGTCAACAACGCTTCGTGCCGGCTCCGATCCTCTCGCGAACATAGGCTTCCGCTCGTTCAATAACACCATCGAGCGAAGCCTCGGCAGTATCGAGCACGAGATGCTCTCCATCCCACGGTTCATAAGGCCGGGTTAAGACTTCGTCCCAGGTCGGCAGTTTGAGACCGCCGACGTCGGACGAACGGCCTTCCACGCGCTGCCGATGCACGGCCAAATCGCTGCAAACCAACTCGATCTCTGCCATCCGTGCCGAGTTTTCCAAAGCGGTCCGTCGCCATCCCATCCGGCTTGCCAGTACCGGGTTTACGCAGTCTGCGACAACGATGCGGCCGAGCTTGAGATTTTCAGCCGCCAGTGCGTTGGCGACGGCATAGCCCATTGCCCCGACCGTCAGGCCTTCTTCGCGCAAGGTTTGCTCGATCGCGTCTATACGAAGGTACGTGGCCGCGAGCCGTATCGTCAGCTCCCGAGATACTGTCGTCTTCCCGGTGCCGGGAAGGCCGCCGACCACGATGAGAGCTGATGTTGGTCGGTTCGTCATACTTCATGATCGGTCAACATTACGAAGGCGAGCGGCCCTAAAGCGTGACGGCTTTTCTTCGAATCGCCATTCCGCTTTAGCTTATTGTTGGAGCCATGATGTTTTCCGAAAACCGGTACCCACCCCGCATCAAGTGCGGGGCAGGCTTTTTCGGCATCATGCTCTGGCGGGAGGCAGCAGGGTTTCCAGGTGGGCGACGTAATCGAGCAGCGCCTGCCGGCCGCGGTCGGTGAGCGCATAGAGCGTCTGCGGCTTGCGGTTGGCGAAGCGCTTTTGCACGGCGACGTAGCCGGCGTCCTCGAGCTTGCGCAGGTGCACGCTGGCATTGCCGTCGGTGGTCTTGATGGCGTCGCGCAGCAGGGGAAAATCCGTCTGGCCGGCGCTCGCCAGGAACGCGACGATGGCGAGCCGCACCCGGCTCTGCAGCAATTCGTCGATGGCCGCGTGATCGAAGTCGGTCATGGGCGACGCTCGCGCATCATCAAAAAACCGGGCGCGGCGAGAAGGACGAGCATCAGCGCGCCCGACAGCAGCAGCGCCTCGGCGCGATTGCCGAGCGCGTAGGACGCAAGCTCGCCCGCCCACCAGCCGACCGCGACCCAGCGCATCCAGGCAAGATTGCACAGGAAGGAGCTGGCGAAGAAGCCGATGCCCATGACCCCGGCCGCCACCGCGTTGATCCACCAGTTGTGGCGCGGCTCGCCGGCGAGGATCACGGCAAAGCCCAGGATCGTCAGGCAGACGCCGCAGGCAAACCACAGCATCGACAGCGCCGAGGCGGTCGGCGCCGGCGCCGCGACGTCGGCGTGGCCGGCGAACAGCCGCCGCGCCAGGCGGCGCAGCGAATAGGCCCACGGCAACACGATGCATGCGGTCCACAGCCAGTCGGAATCGACGCTCCACAGGCCGCGGGCGCTGGCGTAGCTGCCGAAGTAGCCGATGGCGACCGCAACGCCCCAGGCCGCCATGTCCGGGCTCCAGGTGCCGACCAGCCGGCGCCCCTGCTCGATCGTCTGGCGAATGAAGGCGATGTCCTCGCGCGCGGTGTCTTGGTTCATGGCACCCTCCGTATGACAATGGACTTTAAAATCCAAAGTACATTGCCAAACTAGGGATGTCAAGGGGGTCCCGTCACCACGTCGCCGGTTTCCACACCATCAGGGCGAAGATGGCGAGAACCCCGGCAAAAGCCGGCCAGCCGAGGACGAACCACAGGCGGAACAGCCGGTGGTATTGGGGCGGCAGGGCGCTTCCGTCGCGCGCCGCAGCCGTGGCCAGGCCGCGCAGGCGCGTCTGGATCCACACGGCGGGGAGCCAGCAGGCCCCGACCAGCCCGTAGAGGCCGAGCGATATGGCGAGCCACGGCTCGGTGAGGGAAAAGCCGATCAGCCGCGCCTGCCACAGGCCGGTGAGCGGCTGGATCACCACCGCGGTCGCGGTGAACAGCACGTCGGCGATGACGACGATGCGCCCGGTCTGCGCGATCAGCGCCGCGTCGCGCGTGCGGTGCGCCATCAGCATGAAGAAGGCGATGCCGAGGCCGGTGCCAAACAGCACCGCGGCGGCGAGAATGTGCAGCAGGCGGAGCGCGAGCAGGAGGTCGATCATCGCTCGTCCAGCGCGCGGCCCGCGGCCGTCAGCTCGTGGCCGTCGCGGTTGAGCCGGACGAGGCAGGCGGAGCCGATCAGCCCATGGGCGCCGGTCACCAGCACGCGCATGCGCTATCGGACCGGGAGCGCGGAAATCGTCGACGTTGTCCGCGGGTCAGAACGGAATCTCGTCGTCGAGGTCGTCGCGCCGGGCGCCGCCGGCCATGGCCGGGGCGCGCTCCCGGGTCGGGCCCGCGGAGCCGAAGTCGCCGCCGCTCTCGGCCATGTCCGAACTTGCGCCGCCGCCGCCGACGCGATCGAGCATCTGCAGCTCGCCGCGGAAACGCTGCAGCACCACTTCGGTCGTGTACTTGTCCTGGCCGGACTGGTCCTGCCATTTGCGCGTCTGCAGCTGCCCTTCGATATAGACCTTGGAACCCTTCTTGAGATATTGCTCCGCGACCCGCGCCAGATTCTCGTTGAAGATCACGACGTTGTGCCACTCGGTGCGCTCGCGGCGTTCGCCCGTCGCCTTGTCGCGCCACGATTCCGAGGTGGCGATGCGCAGGTTGACGACCGGCTCGCCCGAGTTGAGCCGCCGCACCTCCGGGTCCTTGCCGAGGTTACCGACCAAAATCACCTTGTTGACGCTGCCTGCCATGGCTCATCTCCGCTCTACCGCCTCACCCGCACCCTAGTCCCCTGCCCGCCGCTGCCGGCAATGATGTTGGGGTTATCCACAGTCGATCCACGCGTGCATTTGCCCGCCCGCGCGTTCTCCATTTGTTCCTACCACTCGAAGGCCTGCTGCGCAAGGGGGCGCTGACAGCCCATCCATCGTCGGTCATTGCGAGGCACGCAGTGCCGAAGCAATCCAGAGCGACGGGCGCAGCGGCCGTGGTTTCTGGATTGCTTCATCGCCCTTCGGGCTCCTCGCAATGACGGAGCCGAGGCGCTTAATCCCCCAAGGATTCGCCCTTGGTCTCCTGCGCGCACAGGGTGGCGATGAAGGTGATGACCGCCAGCAGGATCAGCATGACGGAGACGCCGGCGGTGCCGCCCATGGTGCCGGCGAGCGCCGTGGCGATGATGGGCGAAAACCCGCCGCCGAGTGCGGCCGCCACCTGGAAGCCGACCGAGGCGCCGCTGTAGCGCACGCGGGTACCGAACAGCTCGGGGAAATACGCCGACTGCAATCCGAACATGGTGCCGTGGCCGAGGCTGAGCGCGACCACCACGGTGAGGATCACGACCTGCGGGTCCTTCGTGCCCAACAGCCAGAACATCGGGAAGGCGAAGGCGGCGGTGAACACGGTGCCGAGGAAATAGAAGATGCGCCGCCCGACCTGGTCCGACAGCCAGCCGAACGCGGGGATCGTCAGCACCTCGACCAGCGCGGCGATGAAGACCGCGTTCAACAGCAGGGCGCGCGGCAGGCTGAGCTGGCCGGTCGCGTACACCACGATGAAGATGGTGAGGATGTAGACCCAGGACACTTCGGAAATTTTCAAGCCCACGGCGACGAGGAAGCTGCGCGGGTTTTTGAAGATCGCCTCGACGAAGGGATTTTTGGCGATGGCGCCGCGCCGCTTGATCTCCTCGAACGCCGGCGTCTCCGGCACCCGCGCGCGCACGAACCAGCCGACGCCGAGCAACAGGATGCTGAGAAGAAACGGGATGCGCCATCCCCACGCCTTGAACTCGGCGTCCGGCAGCATGGTCATGAGCGCGAACACGCCCGAGGACGTCACCAGCCCGAGCGGGAAGCCGATCTGCACCAGGCTGCCGTAGAGGCCGCGGCGGCCCGCCGGCGCGTGCTCGATCACCATCAGGGAGGCGCCGCCCCACTCGCCGCCCAGGCCGAGGCCCTGGATGAAGCGCAAGGCGACCAGAAGAACCGGCGCCCACACGCCGATCTGCTGGTGGGTCGGCAGGCAGCCGACCGCGAACGTGCCGAGCGCCATGATCCCCATGGTGATCATCAGCATCACCTTGCGGCCCTTGCGGTCGCCGAAGTGGCCGAAGATGGCGCCGCCGATCGGCCGCGCCACGAAGCCGACCGAATAGGTGGCGAGCGCCGCCAAGGTGCCGGCGAGCGGATCGATGGTGGGGAAGAACAAGGTGTTGAAGACGAGCGCCGCGGCGGTGCCGTAGATCAAAAAGTCGTACCACTCGATGACGGTGCCGATCGATCCGGCGAATACGACCGACGCCATG
>DASPVJ010000347.1:0-2119 GCA_035622435.1 Xanthobacteraceae bacterium
TGAGCACGGCGCTCGAAGCGGACGAAATGTTGACGGACGTGGTGCTGCCGGTCGCGCGGCCGCGGTCGGGCGCCTGTTTCATGGAGGTGGCGCGGCGGCGCGGCGATTACGCCCTCATGGGCGTCGCCTGCACGGTCGAGATCGACGACGGGCGGTGCGCCGACGCGCGCATCGCGCTGTGCAATGCGGGCGACACGCCGATCCTCGCGGTTGAGGCCGGCCGTTCCCTCGTCGGCCAAACGGTCGGCGGGCGTGCGATCGACGAAGCCGCCGACCTCGTTCGGCGCGCGATCGAGCCCGGCGGCAGCATCCACGCCAGCAAGGACTTCCAGCGCCACCTCGCCGGCGTGCTGACGCAACGCGCGCTGACGGCGGCGATCGGGCGGGCGCGGCGTGACCACTGACACCCACGACATCGTCGTCACGGTGAACGGCACGCAGTACCGGCGCGCCGTCGAGGCGCGGCTGCTGCTGAGCGACTTCCTGCGCCACGACCTGTTGCTCGCCGGGACCCACGTCGGCTGCGAACATGGCGTCTGCGGCGCCTGCACGGTGATCTTCGACGGCGTCGCCGTGCGCTCCTGCCTGATCTTCGCCGCGCAGGCGGACGGCCACGCGATCATGACGGTCGAGGGGCTGGCGCCCGACCGCGACCGCCTCCACCCGCTGCAGGAAGCCATGCGCGACCGGCACGGGCTGCAATGCGGCTATTGCACCCCCGGCATCCTCATGACCATGAAGTGCTTCCTCGACGAGACCCCGGCGCCGGACGAGGCGCAAATCCGCGAAGCGCTGTCCGGCAACCTGTGCCGCTGCACCGGCTACCAGCACATCGTCGACGCCATGTTGCTGGCCGCCGAGCGGCTGCGGAGTTGATCCCGTGGCGACCCGCACGTTCGGCGCCCCGGTCACCCGCAACGAGGACGCCCGCCTGCTTGCCGGCCGGGCGCTGTTCGTCGACGATATCGAGCTTCCCGGCATGCTGCATGCGGCCTTCCTGCGCAGCAACGTCGCGCACGCCCGCATCCGCGCGCTCGACGTGACGGCGGCGCGCGCGTGTCCCGGCGTCGTTGCCGTCTACACCGCCGCCGACCTCGGCCCGTACTGGGCGCCGGGGCCGGTTCTGGTGCCGCCCCCGCCGATTGCCGGCGCCACCTTCAATCCGCGCACCCAGGTGCCGCTCGCCAAGGACAAGGTCCGCCACGTGGGCGAGCCGTTGGCGGTCGTCTTCGCGGAGAGCCGCTATCTCGCCGAGGATGCGCTGGCGGCGATCGTCGTCGAGCTCGATCCGCTGCCCGCCGTGGTCGACCTCGAACAGGCGCTCGCCGGCGGCAGCGCCAGCGTGCACGACGACGTGCGCGGCAACGTCGCCGCCCGCGTCCGCCAGAGCCGCGGCGACTATGCGGCGGCGCGTGCCCGCGCCGATCACGTGGTGGCCCGGCGCTTGCGCTACGATCACGGCGCGTCCTCGCCGATCGAAACCCGCGGCATCGTCGCCACTTGGGACGCCCGCGCCGGCCAGCTCACCGTCTGGGACACCACCCAGGCGCCGGTGTTCCTGCGCAACGGGCTCGCCGCGCTGTTCGGGCTGAGCGAGCGGCAGGTGCGGGTCATCGCGCCGTTCGTCGGCGGCGGCTTCGGGCCGAAGATCATGCTGTTCTATCCCGAAGAGGTGGTCCTGCCGTGGGCGGCGATGCAACTCGACCGCCCGGTCAAATGGATCGAAGACCGGCTCGAACACTTCTTCGCCACGACGCAGGAGCGCGGCCAGATCCACGACGCCGAGATGGCGCTCTCGCGCGACGGCCGGATCATCGGCGTCAAGGATGCGTTCCTGCACGACACCGGCGCCTATAACCCTTACGGGTTGACGGTGCCGATCAACAGCCAGTGCACCTTGCTCGGGCCTTACGTGGTGCCGAACTACGAGAGCACGTTTACGTCGGTGTTCACCAACAAGCCGATCGTCACGCCCTATCGCGGCGCCGGCCGCCAGCACGGCGTCTTCGTGATCGAGCGGCTGCTCGACATCGCGGCGCGCGAACTCGGGCTCGACCGCGCCGAGATCCGGCGGCGCAACTTCATCCCGGCCGACGCGTTCCCTTACAACAACGAGATC
>DASPVJ010000348.1:0-7142 GCA_035622435.1 Xanthobacteraceae bacterium
GGGGCAATGCTCGCGGCCGGCCACGACCCCCGGCCGGCGCAGGCCTTTGACGGTTCCCGCCGCGTCCGTGGCCGCATTGCCGGCCCGGCCGGTGAGGTCGTCGACCTGGTCGCGCGCGCCCTTGAATCCCTGGCTCAGGCCGAGGAACGAGTTGTCGAGAAACCGCCCGATGGTCCCGAATGGCCCGGAAGGAGCGGGCGCGGGTGGGGCTGCGGCGGCCGGGGCGTCCGGCTGCGCTGCCGGTGGTTCCTGGGCACCTGCGGGCGCCACGCCAGCTGCCAGCAGGCACGCCAGCACGAGGGATAAATCCGCGCGCGGGCGCGCGGGGCTTGTCCGAAGTCGGATCATGACGAGTCGCCCCTCGCCGGTCGATTCGGATTGCTACTCCACTCAGCCACAATAGGCGAGAATTTGGCCGCCCGATGGCCGCCGAGACGATTCTCTAGAACAGATAGAACGCCGCCACGATGCCGGCCACCAGGACCGCAACGCTGACCGCGAACCAGAAGCCGAGCCGCTTTTCGATGATTGCGCGGGCGCGCATGCCGTAACGGCTGAGCAGGAAGGCGGTGAGATAGAACCGCATGCCGCGGGCCGCGATCGAGCACACCACGAACAGAAAAAGATTGAACCGGGCAAAGCCGGAGACGATCGTCACCAGCTTGTAGGGGATGGGCGTCACGCCCTTGAGCAGGATGATCCAGGCGCCGTAGCGGCCGTAGGCTTCGCGGAACGCGTCGACCTTGTCGCCGAGGCCGTAGATGTGGATCAGCCATTGCCCGAGCGAATCGTAGAGCGCTGCGCCGATGAAGTAGCCGAGCAACCCTCCGGCCACCGAGGTGATCGTGCACAAGGTGGCGAAATACCAAGCCCGGTCGGGCCGGGCGAGCGACATCGGGATCAGCATCGTATCCGGCGGGATGGGGAAGACCGAGCTTTCGGCGAATGAAACCGCGCCCATTAGCCAGGCGGCGTGCGGTTTCCCGGCGGCGTCGACGCACCAGTCATAGAGGCGGCGGAGCATGGCCGGCCTGCTTAACGGCGCGGGTCGGTAAAGTCCATCACAGGCGAAGGCTGCGGTCGCCTCCGGGGCGCGCTCACCGCCGCTTGTGCACGCGCCGGCTTTCCAGCGTGACCACCTTGCGGCGGGAGTCGTGGTCGGCGGAGTCCTTGGGCCGCTTTTCGGCGATGCCGAACTGGCGTTCGCGGCTCTCCATCTCGCGCCAGACGTCCTTGGGGTGGACGCCGGCGGAAACCCACAACACGACCAGGTTGTAGAGCAGGTCGGCGCTCTCGCGCACCACCGCGTCGCGGCTGCCGTGCATGGCGTCGATGATGACCTCGACGGCCTCCTCGGCGAGCTTCTTGGCCATCTTGGCGCGGCCCGCCCGCAGCAGCCGGGCGGTGCGCGAAGCCGACGGATCGGCGGTCCTCGCGGCGAGGACGCCGGCATAGAGGCGATCGAGCGAATCACTCATGACGCAACAATAACGCGTTGGAACGTCGAAGAAGTTAACGAGCGACGATAGACAAAATATGGCGGCTTGGCGAGGGGGCCGCAGCGGGCCGGGCTCAGTCCTCCGTGGCCAGGAGGCTGGCGTTGCCGCCGATGGCGGAAACGTTGATCGTGACCGTCTGCTCGCTCGCAAAACGGCGCAAATAATTCGGGCCGCCGGCCTTCGGCCCGGTTCCGGAGAGCCCGCAGCCGCCGAACGGCTGGGTGCCGACCACGGCGCCGATCATGTTGCGGTTGACGTAGACGTTGCCGGTGGCAAGCCGCGCCACCACCCGGGCGACGGTCGAGTCGATGCGCGAATGAATGCCGAGGGTGAGGCCGAAGCCGCTCGCCGCGATGTCGTCGAGCAGGCGGTCGAGCCCATCCGCCGGCCAGCGCACCACGTGCAGGATCGGCCCGAACACCTCCTCGCGCAGGTCGGCGGCGCGGTCGAGATCGATGAGCGCGGGCGCCACGTAGGTGCCGGCCGGCGGCAACGGCCGGTCGCGGTCCCAGCGAAAGCGCACGCGGCCGCGGGCCTCCTGATCGGCGATCCAGCGGTCGAGCCGGGCCTTGGCGTCGGCGTCGATCACCGGGCCAACGTCGGTTTCGGACGCGCGCGGATCGCCCAGCACCAGGGTGGCGGCGGCGCCTTCGATCATGGCGAGCATGGCGTCGGCCACGTCGTCCTGCACGCACAGCAGGCGCAGCGAGGAGCAGCGCTGGCCGGCGGATCGGAACGCCGACGCGATCACGTCGTCGGTCACCTGCTCGGGCAACGCGGTGGCGTCGACGATCATGGCGTTGATGCCGCCGGTCTCGGCGATCAGCGGCACGATGGCCCCGTTTCGGCTCGCGAGCGCCGTGGCGATCGTCCCCGCGACCTCGGTCGACCCGGTGAACGCAACGCCGGCAACGCGGCGATCGGCGAGGATACGTGCGCCGATCCGGCCGTCGCCGGGCACGAGATGCAGCGCGTGCGCCGGGACGCCGGCGGCATGCAGCAGCCGCAGCGCCTCGGCCGCGATCAGCGGGCTCTGCTCGGCCGGCTTGGCCACCACGCTGTTGCCGGCCACGAGCGCCGCCGCGACCTGTCCGATGAAAATCGCCAGGGGAAAATTCCACGGGCTGATGCACGCAAACACCCCGCGGCCGCGATAGCGAAGTTCGTTGGTCTCGCCGGTGGGTCCCGGCATCTCTTCCGGCGCCAGCACGTCGCGCGCCTGCGCGGCATAGAAGCGGCACAGGTCGACGGCCTCGCGCACTTCGGCGACGGCATCGGCGAGGGTCTTGCCGCCCTCGCGCGCCAACAGCGCGATCAGCGCCCCGCGCCGGGCCTCGATGAAATCGGCCGCGCGCTCGAGCGCGGCTGCGCGTTGCGCCACCGGGGTCGCCGCCCAGGCGGGAAATCCCGCTGCCGCCGCGTCGATCGCGGCGGTGACGGTCGCATCGTCGCCTTCGCTGACCGATCCGACGATGCTGCCGTCGATGGGCGAGGTGACCGCGCGGCCCGGGCCTTCGACGCGCGCGCCGTCGATGACGGGCGCCGCCTGCGCATGCGTCGGCGCGCCCGCGCGGATGTCGGCGAGCAGCGCCGTGAGGGCGGCGCGGTCGCCGAACTCGATGCCGGCGGAATTGCGCCGCGCCGGAGCATAGAGGTCGCCCGGTCGGACGATGCGCGGATGGCGGGCGTGACCGGCATCGCCGATCTGCGCCTGCGGGCGGCGCAGAATCTCGGCGATCGGAACCGACGGGTCGGCGGCGACCGACACGAAGGAGGAATTGGCGCCGTTTTCCAACAGCCGCCGCACCAGGTAGGCGAGAAGATCGCGATGCTCCCCGACCGGCGCATAGACGCGGCAGGCGGTGCCGGGCTCGTCCGCCATCAGCGCATCGTAGAGCGCTTGCCCCATGCCGTGCAGGCGCTGGAACTCGTAGCCGGCGACGCCGCCGGCTTCGCCGATGACGCTCGCGACGGTCAACGCGTTGTGGGTGGCGAACTGCGGAAAGACGCGCGGCCGCGCCGCCAATAGCTTGCGGGCGCACGCCATATAGGCGAGATCGGTCATCGCCTTGCGGGTGAACACCGGATAGTCGGAAAGCCCGCGTTCCTGCGCGCGCTTGATCTCGGTGTCCCAGTAGGCGCCCTTGGCGAGCCGCACCATCACCCGGGCGTTGCACGCTTGCGCGGCGGCGATGATCCAATCGATGACCTCGGGCGCACGCTTCTGGTAGGCCTGGACCGCAAGGCCGAAGCCGTCCCAGCCGCGCAGGCTCGGATCGGCGAGCACGGCTGCGATCAATTCGAGCGACAATTCCAGCCGGTCCGCCTCCTCGGCATCGACCGTCAGGTTGAGGTCGTGAGCCTTGGCGTGGCGGGCGAGGATAAGGAGGCGCGGCGTCAATTCGGCGAGCACGCGCTCGCGCGCCAGCGGCTCGTAGCGGGGATGCAGCGCGGAGAGCTTGATGGAAATTCCCGGGCGGTCCGGCAGCGTGCCGCGGGCGCTTGCGCCGATGGCGGCGATCGCGTGCGCATAGGCGTCGAAATAGCGCGCCGCGTCCGCAGCGGTGCGCGCCCCTTCCCCCAGCATGTCGAAGGAATAGCGGAACGCCGGTCTTGAAGCGGCCCGCGCCAGCGCCTCCTCGATGGTCGGGCCGAGCACGAAGTGCGAGCCGAGCAGCCGCATCGCCTGGCGGACTGCGGCGCGCACCGCCGGCAGGCCGAGGCGCTTGGCGAGGCTCTCCACGATGCCTTCGGGGGTTTCGCCCGGATGGATGATGCGCGCGCTGATGCCGAGCGCCCAGGCGGAGGCGGACACCAGCAGCGCGTGGGATCTCACGTCGTGTCGCGACCAGTCCCCGGCTGCAAGCTTGTCCTCGATCAGCCGATCGGCGGTGGCGGTATTAGGCACCCGCAACAGCGCCTCGGCCAGGACCATCAGGGCGAGGCCTTCCCGGGTGGAGAGCGAATATTCGTTGAGGAAATCCTCGATGCCGCCGAGCCCGCCAGCCCGCGCCCGCACGGCCTCCACCAGTTTGACGGCGCGCGCATCGATGCCTGCCTCGACGGCCGCGCCAAGCGAAGCCTCGGCCAGCAAGGTGCGGGCGATCTCCTCGTCCGCCGGCGCGTAGGGCGCCGCAAAGGCTGGGATCGCGGGGCCCTCGTCAACCGACCGCCGCAACGCGTCTGCGGTCATCGCCATTCTCCCGGACAGAATCAGCCGCCACGCCACGATTCACATTAGCAACATCCGGAAATGTGGGGCCGGTCTTCCCCGGTTCCAGCCTGTGCGCGGGCGCGCTCGGCACGCCGCATCGGTGCGGCATCCTGCCGCGTCAAATTGTGCCATTCGCCGGGCATGCGGCGGTGCAACATCTTGTTTGCGAGACACAATGGCGGCATGGTCCTTGCTTAATGTGAGGCGGCATGTGAGGCGGCATGTGAGGCGGCGCCGGGCTGCGCCCGCGGGGTCGTAAAGGGAGTCGTGATGGGTCTGTTTGATCGGTCCCGGCGCGGCCGCAGCGGCTATGCCCTGGCCATGGCTGCGTGCGCGGCCGTGCTCGCAGGCGGTCAGGTCCGCGCCGAGACCCCGGTCAAGTTCACGCTCGATGGGAAGTTCGAAGGGCCCGTCGCCCCGTTCGGGGTCGCAATCGACAGGGGCTACTTCAAGGACGAAGGCCTCGACGTGACGATCGACACGGCCGCCAACTCGCTCGAGGCGATCGGCCGCGTCGCATCCGGCGCCTACGACATGGGTTTCGCCGACATCAACGCGCTGATCAAGTTTCGCGACCAAAATCCCGGCGCGCCCGTCAAGGCGGTGTTCGTGGTCTACAACAAGCCGGCGTTCTCGATCGTCGGCCGCAAAAGCCGCGGCGTCGTCAAGCCGAAGGATCTCGAAGGCCGCAAGCTCGGCGCGCCGACCGCCGACGGCGCCTATGCGCAATGGCCGATTTTCGTCAGCGCCAACGCCATCGACGCCGCCAAGGTGACGATCGTCAACGTCGGTTTCCCGGTACGCGAGCCGATGCTTGCCTCCGGCGAGGTCGACGCCATCGCGGGTTACTCGTTCTCGTCCTACCTCGACCTCAAGGATCGCGGCGTGCCAGCCCAGGACATCAACGTGCTGCTGATGGCCGACCACGGCGTCTGTCTTTACGGCGACGCCATCCTGGTCAATGCGAAGTTCGCCGAAGACAAGCCGGACATCGTGAAGGCGTTCCTGCGCGCGCTCGTCAGCGGCATCAAGCAGACGGCCCGGGGCCCGATGGCCGCCGTCGAGTCGGTGATCAAGCGCAACGACGCGGTCAAGCGGGAGGCGGAGCTGGAGCGCCTGCAGATCGCGCTCGACGAGAACATCCTGACCCCGGAGGTCAGGGCCAACGGCTACGGCGGCATCGACCTTCCGCGCTTCGAGAAAGCGATCGACCAGATCGGGCTCGCCTACAGCTTCAAGGCCAAGCCCAAGCCCGCCGACGTGTTCGACGCCTCGTTCCTGCCGAGCGCGGCCGAGCGAGCGGTCGACTGACCGGCCTAAAGCGTGATGGCTTCGGCATCATGCTCTAGCCGGCGCGGAGTTCGGATATCGACCCCGCCGGCGCCGTCGTCGCGGCGGACGGGCGGATCGCCGCCGCCAGGGCTTCCGCCAGCTCCTCGAGCAAGCCGCGGTCCTCTCCCTCGCGCAGATAGATGCCGCACGTGATGTCCGGCAGCGGAGGCAACGGCGGATCGCGCCAGATGGTAAGCTGGGCAGGCACGAGCCGTTCGATCATCGCCGAAACGCCGAGGCCGGCGGCGACCGCCGCCGCAACGCTGACGCTGCTCGCCGCGGTGAACACCATCTCCCAGTCGCGGCCGGCGCGGTCGAGCGCCTCGATCGACAGCTTCGTCAGCAGGCAACCGTCGTCGCGGGCGACGAGGGGCACCGGAACGGCCGGATCGTCGCCGGCCTCGCCGCCGCGTACCCATACGACGCGTTCGCTCCAGCGGTCGCGCGCCTCGACCGGCGCATCCGCTTCGACGCAGGCGACGGCAAGGTCGATTTCGCCCTGGCGCAATCCGCGCAACAACCGGTTCGAGACTTCGCAACGCACGTGAAAGGCTTGATGCGGCGCGTGCCGGCGAAAGTCCGCCAGCGCGGCCGGCAGCAGGGTGCCGCCGAAATCTCCCGCAATTCCGATGCGCAGCGGCGTGGTCGAGGTCCGCAGCGTCGCCAAGCCGAGGATCTCGTCGTTGATCGCCAGCAGGCGGCGCGCGCAGTCGGCGATGGCCTGCCCTTTCTGGGTCAAGATGACCCCGGGCGCACTCTTGTCGAGCAATTCGATCCCGAGCACGTTTTGCAACCGCTTGATTTGCGCGCTGACTGCCGGCTGGGTGCAGCCGAGCGCCTGGGCGGCCTTCGTGAATCCGCGCAGATCGACGACGGCGACGAACGTTCGCAATAGTTCGGTCGGAATGTTGGTCATACGACGGTCACGCACGGATGCAGGGGCTGGGGCCATCGGCGCACCAGCCGTGCACGGCACCGCTGGTGCCGGCGCTACGTTGGATAAAGCCCTGGCGGAATTTTCGGCCCCGCGGCAGGAATGACGCTACTGTTAGATTTGACAGCGCCGTTGGACAACTAAAAATGGACGAACTTCCAAG
>DASPVJ010000349.1:0-6756 GCA_035622435.1 Xanthobacteraceae bacterium
CGCCTTAGCTTATCGTTGGAGCATGATGTTTTCCGAAAACCGGTACCCACTTTTCGGCATCATGCTCTAGCAGCCAGGGAGGAGACGCGCGATGACCCCGCAGGAACGCGACCTGATCACCACGCTGTTCGATCGATTGGCAAACCTGGAGAGCGCGCCGCGCGACGCGGACGCCGACCGCGCGATCGCCGAAGGCCTCGCGCGCGCGCCGCATGCGGTCTACCCGCTGGTACAGACGGTCCTGGTCCAGGACGAGGCGCTCAAGGCGGCGAACGCACGGATCGAGGAACTGGAGGCGGGGCTGGGCGAGTCCGCCCCCAGCCAGCCGCAAGGCAGCTTCCTCGGAACCATGCGCGACAGCTTGTTCGGCCGGCAGGAACCGCCGCGCGCGGGCTCGGTGCCGTCGGTCCGCCCGGGCGGCTCGCCGTGGGCCAATGCCCCGGGCTACCGGGACGAAGGACCCGCGGCCCCGATGATGCCGGGCGCGCCGATGATGGGCGCCCCGTCGGGTTACGGCGGCGGCGGTTCGTTCCTCGGCACGGCGGCGGCGACGGCCGCCGGCATGATCGGCGGCAGCCTGTTGCTCGGCGGCATTCGCAACATGCTGGGCGGCCACCGGCAAGGGGCGTTTGGCGGCACCTTCGATCAGTTGAGCGGTGGACGCGGCGAGGGCGGCGGCCAGGGCTCGGGCGAGCTGTCCCGCCAGGCCGGGCTCGACGACATCGGCCGCAGTCCGACCGCGGGCGGCGAGGCCGCCCAAGGCCGCGCCGGCCTGTTCGGCGGATCGGACGCCGACCACGACGAGCATGACACGGACGCCGACGATCAAGACAGCGACGGGGACGACGGCGACTTCGGCGACGGCGGTTCGGACGACGGTTCCGATTACGCCTGACCGGCGACAGGTTTCATTTGGTTCGTCATTGCGAGGAGCCCGCAAGGGCGACGAAGCAATCCACGGGCCGCGCTCGTTGCCTGGATTGCTTCGCTTCGCTCGCAATGACGGACCCGCGATCAGATCACGACGACCTTGGTGCCGACGTTGACCCGCCCGTAGAGGTCGATCACGTCCTCGTTGCGCATGCGGATGCAGCCGGACGACACCGCCGTGCCGATGGTCCAGGGCTCGTTCGAACCGTGGATGCGGTAGAGCGAGGAGCCAAGGTAGAGCGCGCGGGCGCCGAGCGGGTTCTCGATGCCGCCCTCCATGTGGTGCGGCAGGTCGGGACGGCGCCGGAGCATGTCGTCGGGCGGCGTCCAATCCGGCCATTCGCGCTTGGCGGAAATCTGCTTGACGCCCGCCCAGGTAAAGCCCGGCCGTCCGACGCCGATGCCGTAGCGTATGGCGTGTCCGCCGTCCTGCACGAGAAACAGGAACCGCTGCGGCGTGTCGATGACGATGGTGCCGGGCCTCTCGGCGCCGCCGTAGTCGACGACCTGGCGCTGGTAGCGCGGGTCGGCCTCGGTGCGCCGTGCCTCCGCCCATTCGGGCGGCTCGCCGCGCGCCGCCTCGACCCGGTAGCGGCCGGCGTAGGGATCGGGCGGGGCGAAGCCCGGCCCGCCGAACAGGAACTCGATGAACCCGCCGCCGAGATTGGAGCGCGGCGCGGGGGCGTAGCGCGCATCGCCCGCCGCGGGGCGGGCGAGCGGATCTTGCGTTTCCGGCTGAGGCGACAGCGGCGCGGCGATGGCCGAGCCGGTTGAGAGTGCGCCCGCGAGGAGCGCGGTCAGGACAAGGCGCTGCATCGACGTACTCGTTACATGTTCGTCGCATCGGAGCCCGCGGTTCGGGTCTCCGTTATGGTTTCCAGTAGATGGATAAACTTCGCAACCGATTGGTAAACGCCCGCGCCGCGCGCCGGCGAAACGACCAAACAGACGGCGCGCGCGTGATGTTACGGTTTATTTTCGGTGAAGCGCGCGGCATCATGGTTAAGCGCCGGTTTCCACGCACGCGCGATGACCACGCATTGCCCTAAAGCGTGATGGCTTTTCTTCGAATCGCCATCCCGCTTTAGGTTATTGTTGGAGCATGATGTTTCCCGAAAACCGGTGCCCACCCCGCACCAAGTGCGGGGCAGGCTTTTTCGGCATCATGCTCTGGCCGTGAACGCGATCTTAAAGCGAATTGCCTATGACGATCGCGTCGGGGGCAGCATGCAAGGACGGCGCAAGGTCTTTCGCATCGAGGCGATCAACGGCGCGGCGCAAGCCGGCGCGGCCGGCGGCGTGCACGCCGGCCACCACGAGATCATGGCCGAGCTCAAGGCGCTGCGCGCAATCGTCGAGCCGCAGGAAGCGGTTCAGCAAATGCTCGACGCCTACAAGGCGCAGGCGGCCGAGGCGCACAAGCTCAAGGCGGAACTCGACATCATCTCCGCCGCCATCGCCAAGACCAAGACCGAGATCGCAACCCTGCACGTCGCCGGCTTCGAAGGGCCGCAGATGACGCGCGTGACCGACGAACTCGACGCCGTCATCGACGGCACCGAACAGGCCACCCAGCAGATTCTCACCGCCGCCGAACTGATCGACCAGCAGGCCAACACGCTCTCCGCCTCGGTCCGCAACGAGCAGGACCGCATGCTCGCCGCCGATATCCAGGAGCAAGTCATCCAGGTTTTCGAGGCGTGCAATTTCCAGGACGTCACCGGCCAGCGCATCGGCAAGGTGGTGGCGACGCTCAAGTTCATCGAGACGCACATCGCCCGCATGGTCGAGATCTGGGGCGGGCTCGAGGCGCTCGCCGACCTGACGCCGGAAGCGATGGCGGCGCGCGCGGGCGCGCGGGGCCTGCTCGACGGCCCTCGACTCGCGGGCGAAGCCGGGCACGCCGACCAGGACCAAATCGACGCGCTGTTCGCATGAGCCGGCTCACGGCCGGCGCACGAGCGCAAAGCACCCGAGCGCGACCAGGCAGAACGCCGCCGTCACGGCGAGCGCGGCGCGGTCGGATGCCCGCTCGATCACGTAGGCGAGCAGCAGCGGCGCCGTCGACTGCATGATCAGCGCGGGAGCGGCGATGCGGCCGACGACGTGGCCGTAGCCGGCGGCGCCGAACAGCGCGAGCGGCACGGTGCCGCGGGCGATGGTGGCAAGCCCGTTGGCGCTGCCGAACATGAGCATGAAGGCGGCCGCGACCGCGACCGACAATCCGAACGCTCCCATGAGCCCGAAGCCCGTGAGCACGAGGCCGATCGCCAAGCGCACCAGCCACAGCGGATGCAGGTTGCGCCCGAACGCGAACTCGGCAAGGCGCGCCACGACCTGGGCGGGCCCGAACAGCGCCCCGATCGCCACCACGGTTGCCGGGTCGAGCCCGAAGCGGCCGAAGATCGCGAGCAGATGGGCGGCAAGCCCGGACGGCACGAAGGCGTAGGCGGCGAACGCGGCGGCGACGAGGGCGAAGGCCGCCCCTCGCGCCGGCGCGGCGGGCGGCGGGGCCGGCATCGCCGCCGCCGGACGCAGGTCCGCCGCGGCGCGCCCGCGCGGCAACGCGAAGGCATGGAGCGGCGCGGCGACGAACGCCAGCAGGCCGGCGTAAACGAGGTAGGTGCCGCGCCAGCCGACCGCGTCGATCAGCAGCCGGGTCGCCGGCCAGCTCACGGTCGAGGCGAAGCCGCCCGCAAGCGTGAGCGCGGTGATCGGCCGGCGCGCCGCGGCGCCGAACACGCGCGCCAGCGTCGCAAAGGCCGGATCGTAGAGCGAGGCGCTCATCGCCAAGCCGAGCGCCAGCCAGACGGCGAAATAGGCGGCCGGATGGTCCGCGCGGACGAGGCCGACGAGCCCGAGCGCGCCGATCAGCGAGCCGGCCGGCATCACCCGATGCCCGCCGTGGCGGTCGATCAGCAGGCCGACGCGCGGCGACGCCAGGCCGGCGACCAGGAGACCGAACGAGAACCCGCCCATGGCGAGCGTCGTCGACCAGCCGCGGTCGGCGGCGATCAACGGCACGGTCAGCACCGACGGATAATAGATCGCGCCCCAAGCGAGGATCTGCGTGGCGGCGAGCACCAGAACGGCGCGCCAGGGACCGAGCAGGACGGTTTGGAGGGCGGACATCGCGATGGTGTTGCAACGTCGACCCCGACCTTAGCACTCGCCCTGTCGCCGGCCATGTCAGGTTTCGTTATCGAAACCATCAGCAAAGCTTGCAGGACGGCGGCGACCGCGGGATCACGCCAATCGCTTCATCAGAACATCGGCGCTTGCCGGGCACAGCGTGGAAAATTGGCTCGTCTCGCGAATCGCCGGCGGCACCACCGCACGGTCGCACCTTGCGTACCCGAGCCGATCGAAGAAATCCGCCGCGGTTGTGGTGATGAGCCACAGGCTGCGGCATCCATGCAGCCGCGCTTCGAACTCGAGGGCCGCCACCATCGCGGTGCCGACGCCGCGGTTGCGCACCGACGGCAAGGTCACGAGCGAGCGCAGCAAGGCGTCCTCGCCGCGCACCTCCAGGCCGCCGAAGCCGACAGGTACCTCGTCCTTGTTCTCGTATTGCCAGAACAGGCGGCCGGGCGCTTCGACGTCCGCGGTCGGCAGCTTGGCCTTGGCGAGCGCCGCCACGAGCGCAGCCCGTTCGCCCGGGCGCAGCGGGTGGGCGATCAGCTTGGGTGCGCGCATGTCTTTCTGCCGCACAGGTCCCTCAGTCTCCCCTCCCCCCGCGCGAAGCGCGGCGGGGAGGGGTAAGGGGTGGGGGCGCTTGTCCTTAGCGCACGCGGGTCGAGCAAATTAAAAACAACCCCCACCCGGCTCGCTTCGCTCGCCACCCTCCCCACGCTCGCTCCGCTCGCGGGGGAGGGAAAGGGGCCGCCTCACGCCCGCGCGGCGCAGCGCACGTAGATGCCGGTGCCGTAGCGGCCGGCGACCTCCGGGTCGATCCAGCGCAGCACCAGCACGCGGCCGTCGAACGAAACGATCTCGCGGTCGCGCGCGTCGCCCGCCGGCGCGTCGCCGGGGCCGACGTAGTTCTTGCCGCCGGCGCCGCCCTTGAGCTGCAGCTCCTGCTGCTGCGCCTCGTCGGCAAGATGCATGAGGACGCCCCCGCTCGGGCCGGCGCCGATCACGTAGGGCTGGCCGCACTGGCCGCGCGCCGCCGCTTCGGTGCGCGCCCGATCGGCTTCCTTGTGGTAGGAGGCGTAGCCCCAGCGGCCGACGAGGTCGCGGGCGGGGATGCTGGCCGGAAGCGCCGCGGCCGGCGGGGGCGAGGCCGCGGCCGGCGGCAGATCCGGCGCCTGGGTCGCGCAGCCGGCGAGCACGGCGGCGGTAAGGACGGCCGCCGCCAGCGTCGGTTGCGGGACGAAACGGATCATCCGAAGCCTCCTCGATCGCGCCGACCCAACGCTGGCAACCTTAAAGCCCCGCGGCGATTCGTAGCGAATCTCTCGGGCCGAAACCAGCGACCGGATTAACTGCGCGGGCTCTCGATCCGGGTCCGGCGACTTGACAGCCGCCGCGCAAGGCCATATGTCCGCGCTGGCTTGTTGGCACTCGTTAACCACGAGTGCTAACAACCCTCTCCGATCGACGCCATCGGGACCCAGCAAAAAGCCGCGCACACCGCGCCGACGAGGAAGATATGGCCAAGACCAAGTTTCGTCCCCTGCACGACCGCGTGGTCGTGCGCCGCATCGAAGCCGACAACAAGACCGCCGGCGGCATCATCATTCCCGACACCGCCAAGGAGAAGCCGCAGGAGGGCGAGGTCATCGCCGTCGGCCCGGGCGGACGCGACGAGGCGGGCAAGCTCGTCAAGCTCGACGTGAAGGCCGGCGACCGCGTGCTGTTCGGCAAGTGGTCGGGCACTGAGGTCAAGATCGATGGCGAGGAGCTATTGATCATGAAGGAGTCCGATGTCATGGGCATCATCGAAAGAAATGCCGCCGCAAAAAATGCGGCCTGACCAACGTGACCCACTGGTAAGACAGCAAGCAAGGGAAAGAACGAACAATGGCTGCCAAGGATGTTCGCTTTAGTAGCGACGCGCGCGAGCGGATGCTGCGCGGTGTGGATATTCTATCGAATGCGGTTAAAGTGACACTTGGTCCGAAGGGCCGCAATGTGGTGCTCGACAAGAGTTTCGGTGCGCCGCGCGTCACCAAGGACGGCGTGACCGTCGCCAAGGACGTCGAGCTGGCTGACAAGTTCGAGAACATGGGCGCCCAGATGGTGCGCGAGGTTGCCAGCAAGACCTCCGACGTGGCCGGCGACGGCACCACCACGGCGACGGTGCTGGCCCAGGCGATCGTCAAGGAGGGCGTGAAGGCGGTCACCGCCGGCATGAACCCGATGGACTTGAAGCGCGGCGTCGACCTCGCGGTCGAGACCGTGGTCGAGGACGTGAAGAAGCGCTCGAAGAAGGTCTCCGGCCATTCCGAGATCGCCCAGGTCGGCACCATCTCGGCCAACGGCGAGCGCGAGATCGGCGAGATGATCGCGCGCGCGATGCAGAAGGTGGGGAACGAGGGCGTGATCACGGTCGAGGAGGCGAAATCGCTCGCGACCGAGCTCGAGGTCGTCGAGGGCATGCAGTTCGACCGCGGCTATCTCTCGCCCTACTTCGTCACCAACGCGGACAAGATGATCTCGGAGCTCGAGGGCCCCTACATCCTCATCCATGAGAAGAAGCTCGCGAATCTGCAGGCGATGCTGCCGGTGCTCGAGGCAGTGGTGCAGTCGGGCAAGCCCCTTCTCATCATCGCCGAGGACATCGAGGGCGAGGCGCTCGCCACCCTCGTCGTCAACAAGCTGCGC
>DASPVJ010000350.1:0-17736 GCA_035622435.1 Xanthobacteraceae bacterium
AGGGCGAAGATGCCGAGCGCGAAGCCGAAGTCGCCCACCCGGTTGACGATGAAGGCCTTGATCGCCGCCGCGTTGGCCTCCGGCTTCTGGTACCAGTAACCGATCAGCAGGTAGCTCATCAGGCCGACGCCCTCCCAGCCGAAGAACAGCTGGACCAGGTTGTCGGCGGTCACCAGCATCAGCATGGCGAAGGTGAACAGCGACAGGTAGGAGAAGAAGCGCGGCCGGTGTGCGGGCGGATCGTCCGCCATGTAGCCGATCGAATAGAGGTGGACGAACGCCGAGATCGTGGTGACGACGACGAGCATCACGGCGGTGAGCGTGTCGACGCGCAGCGCCCAGTCGACGCGCAGCTCGCCCGCGGTGATGAACGGCGCAAGCGCGACCCGGGCGTCCTGATGGCCGAAGCCGACCTGGCCGAAGCCGATCCAGGCGAGCACCATCGCGGCGAACAGCAGCACCGTCGTCACCAGTTCGGACGGGCGCGGCCCGATCAGCGGCCCGAACAGGCCGGCGATGACGCAGCCGAGCAGCGGCAGAAAGACGATCGCCTGGTACATTGCCCCCTCGTCCCCTTCAGCCCTTCATCAGGTTCACGTCTTCGACCGCGATCGAGCCGCGGTTGCGGAAATAGACCACCAGGATGGCAAGCCCGATGGCGGCTTCCGCGGCGGCGACGGTGAGCACCACGAGCGCGTACACCTGGCCCACCAGGTCGCCGAGGTGGGTCGAGAACGCCACCAGGTTGATGTTGACGGCGAGCAGGATCAGCTCGATCGACATCAGAATGACGATGACGTTCTTGCGGTTGATGAAAATGCCGAGAATGCCGAGGGTGAACAGCATCGCGGCGACCGCGAGGTAATGGCCGAGCCCGATGGTCATGGCGAAAGCCCCTCCCCCGGCCGCACGTGACGGATCTCGATCGCGGTCTTGGGCGTGCGCGCGACCTGGTCGGCGATGCTCTGGCGCTTGACGTTGGGCTTGTGGCGCAAGGTCAGCACGATCGCGCCGATCATGGCGACCAGCAGCACCAGCCCCGCGGCCTGGAAGAAATAGATGTAGCGGGTGTAGAGCACGAGGCCGAGCGCCTCGGTGTTGCTCACCTGCGCGAGCGGCAGGATCGGCGTGGTGATCGCGCGCGGGACGCCGGGTCCGATCGCCCAGCTGCCGACCACCAGCAACAGCTCGATCAGGAACACCAGGCCGACCAGCGCGCCGACCGGCAGGTAGTTGAGGAAGCCCTGGCGCAGCTCGGCGAAGTCGACGTCGAGCATCATCACCACGAACAGGAACAGCACCGCGACCGCGCCGACATAGACGACGACGAGGATCATCGCCAGGAACTCGGCGCCGGTCATGATGAACAGGCCGGCCGCGTTGACGAAGGCGAGGATGAGGAACAGCACCGAATGCACCGGGTTGCGCGCGGCGATGACCATGAAGGCCGACGCCACGCAAATCCCGGCGAACAGGTAGAAGAAGAGGGTTGCGATGATCATCGCCTGCGCCCCGCCCTCACCGATACGGCGCGTCGAGCGCCATGTTCTGCGCGATCTCCCGCTCCCAGCGGTCGCCGTTGGCGAGCAGCCGCTCCTTGTCGTAGTAGAGTTCCTCGCGCGTCTCGGTCGCGAACTCGAAGTTCGGTCCCTCGACGATGGCATCGACCGGGCACGCCTCCTGGCACAGCCCGCAATAGATGCATTTGACCATGTCTATGTCGTAGCGGGTGGTGCGCCGGGTGCCGTCGTTGCGGCGTGGCCCCGCCTCGATGGTGATCGCCTGCGCCGGGCAAATCGCCTCGCACAGCTTGCAGGCGATGCAGCGCTCCTCCCCGTTGGGATAGCGGCGCAGCGCGTGCTCGCCGCGGAAGCGCGGCGAGATCGGCCCCTTCTCGAACGGATAGTTGAGCGTCGGCTTCGGCTTGAAGAAGTAGCGCATCGACAGCACGAACGCCTCGACGAATTCCTTGAGGAACGCCGCCCGGGCCGCCTGATCGAGCCTCATGACCTCATCCTTTCCGCCGCCGCGCGGCGCGCGCTCATTGCGGCGTCCAACCGCCGAGCTGCAGCACGGCGGCGACGATCGCCACCATGGCCAGCGAGAGCGGCAGGAACACCTTCCAGCCCAGCCGCATCAACTGGTCGTAGCGGTAGCGCGGAACGAACGCCTTCACCATGGCGAACATGAAGAACACCGCGAGCGCCTTGAGCGTGAACCAGACGATCCCGGGAACCCACGTCAACGGCATGACCTTGATGGGCGGCAGCCAACCGCCGAGGAACAGGATCGTGCACATGGCGCACATGGTCGAAATCGCCGCGTACTCGCCGAGCATGAACATCATGTACGGCGTCGAGCCGTATTCGACCATGAAGCCGGCGACCAACTCGGATTCCGCCTCGACCAGGTCGAACGGCGGCCGGTTGGTCTCCGCCAGCGCCGAGACGAAGAACACGACGAACATCGGGAAGAGCGGCAGCCAGAACCAATTGAGGACGCTCAGCCACGGCACGCCAAGCAAGGTGGCAAGCCCGTGCGCGTCCTGCGCCGCCACCACGGCGCTCAGATTGAGCGAGCCGACGCACAACAGCACGGTGATGATGACGAAGCCGATCGAGACTTCGTAGGACACCATCTGGGCGGCCGAGCGCAGCGCCGCCAGGAACGGATACTTCGAGTTCGACGCCCAGCCGGCCATGATGATTCCGTACACGCCGAGCGACGAGATGGCGAAGATGTAGAGAACGCCGACGTTGATGTCGGCGATCACCCAGCCGCCGGCGACCGGAATCACCGCCCAGGCGGCGAGCGAGAGCACGCAAGTGACGAGCGGCGCCAGCAGGAACACGCCCTTGTTGGCGCCGGCCGGGATGAGCGGCTCCTTGAGCGCGAACTTGAGGAGGTCGGCAAACGACTGCAGCAACCCCCACGGCCCGACCACGTTGGGGCCGCGCCGGATCTGCACCGCCGCCCAGATCTTGCGGTCGGCGTAAATCACGTAGGCGATGACCGTGAGCAGCACGAGGAGAAGGAACACGCTCTCCGCCACGATGATGATGAGCGGCCACAGGTAGGTCCAGAAGAAATCGACCATGGCGTCTCTCACTCGGCCGCGGTCAGCGCCGGTTTGCCCTTGGCGAGCGCCGAACACTCGTGCATCACCGCCGACGCGCGGGCGATCGGATTGGTCAGATAGAAGTCGTCGACCGCGGCGCGGAACGGCACCTTGTCGGGCGCGCCCACGAGCGCCGCAAGCCGCGCGATGTCGGCGGGATCGCCGGGCGCGATCTCGTCGATGCGCTGCAGATGCGGGTAGGCTTTGAAGAGCGCGGAGCGCAGCTCGGGCAGCGAATCGAACGGCAGCTTGCGCCCGAGCGCGTCGGAGAGCGCGCGCAGGATCGCCCAGTCCTCGCGCGCCAGCCCGGGCGGGAAGCCGGCCCGTTCGGCGATCTGCACCCGGCCCTCGGTGTTGACGTAGAGGCCGGATTTCTCCGTGTAGGCGGCGCCGGGCAGGATCACGTCGGCCCGGTGCGCCCCGCGGTCGCCGTGGGTGCCGATGTAGACGACGAAGGCGCCGCGCGCGATGTCGATTTCGTCGGCGCCGAGCAGGAACGCGAGTTCGACGACGCCGGCATGGGCCATTTCGGCGGCGCTGCGGCCGCCCTCGGCGGGCACGAAGCCGATGTCGAGCGCGCCCACCCGCGAAGCGGCGGCGTGCAGCACCGCAAAGCCGTTCCAGCCGTCCTTGACGGCGCCAAGCGCACCGGCGGCTTGGGCCGCGAGCGCCGCGACCGCAGCGCCGTCCGGCCGCGCCAGCGCGCCGGCGCCGAGGAGGATCATCGGCGCCTTGGCGGCCTTCAGCGTGTCCGCGAACGCGCCCCGGCCGGCCGCAAGCTCGCCAAGCGTCTCGGGCCCCGCGCCCAAATGGTCGTATGAATAAGTCAGGTCGGCCCGTTCGCCGATCACGCCGACGGGAAAGCCGCCCATGCGCCAGCGCTTGCGGATGCGGGCGTTGAGCACCGCCGCCTCCCGGCGCGGGTTGGCGCCGACGATCAACAGCGCGTCCGCCCGCTCGATGCCGGCGATGGTCGGGTTGAACAGGTAGGTTGCGCGGCCCCACGCCGGGTCGACGGCACAGCCGTCCTGCCGCGCGTCGATGTTCTTGACGCCGAGGCCGGTCATCAGCGCTTTGAGGGCGAACATTTCCTCGAGCGCGGCAAGGTCGCCGGCGATGGCGCCGGTGCGCTCCGGGCGCGTTGCCTTGACCCGCGCGGCGACCGCGGCGAACGCCTCGGTCCACGACGCCGGACGCAACGTGCCGCGCTCGCGGATGTAAGGCGCGTCGAGCCGCTGCACCTTGAGGCCGTCGGCCACGTGCCGGGTCTTGTCGGAAATCCACTCCTCGTTCACCGCGTCGTTGACGCGCGGAAGCACGCGCATCACTTCGCGCCCGCGGGTGTCGACGCGGATGGCAGAACCGACCGCGTCCATCACGTCGATCGACTCGGTCTTGCCCAATTCCCACGGCCGCGCCGCGAACGCAAAGGGCTTCGAGGTGAGCGCGCCCACCGGGCACAGGTCGACCACGTTGCCCTGCAGTTCCGAGGTCATCGCCTGCTCGAGGTAGGTGGTGATCTCCATGTCCTCGCCGCGGCCGATGGCGCCGAGCTCCGGCACGCCGGCGACCTCGGTGGAAAAGCGGATGCAGCGCGTGCAATGGATGCAGCGCGTCATGATCGTCTTGACCAGCGCGCCGATATGCTTGTCCTCGACCGCGCGCTTGTTCTCCCGATAGCGGCTGGCGTCGACCCCGTAGGCCATCGCCTGGTCCTGCAGGTCGCACTCGCCGCCCTGGTCGCAGATCGGGCAGTCGAGCGGATGGTTGATCAGCAGGAACTCCATCACCCCTTCGCGCGCCTTCTTGACCATCGGCGTCCTGGTCTTGATCTCCGGCGGCTCGCCCTTGGGGCCGGGACGGCAGTCGCGCACGCCCCAGGCGCAGCTCGCGACCGGCTTGGGCGAGCCCGCGAGTTCGACCAAGCACATGCGGCAGTTGCCGGCGATCGACAGGCGCTCGTGGAAGCAGAAGCGGGGAATCTCCGCGCCCGCCGCCTCGCACGCCTGGAGCAGCGTGTACTCGGGCGGAACGTCGATCTCCTTGCCGTCGACGACGAGCTTGGTCATGGGGCGCACTTCATCAAAGCTTGGCTTCCAGTCGTTTGACGCGCTTCTTGAGGTCGTTGATGTCCTTGCTCATGCCCTTATCGCGTAGATGGGCGTCGGTCCCGAGGCCAAGGGCCGCGATGATGCGCGGCTCCAGATCGTCGAACCGTTCCTCGATGTGCTGGAATCGCTCCGTATGATCGGCCAGTGTCTTCGTGTGCCGCGCGAGCGTTGCTTGGATATCTCGCAAAATCCGGATCACGAGGTCTTCGGGTTGCTTCGGCATGATCGTTCACCAACCATTCACGCGCATCGCGCCGTCTTCCACAGTTGTGCGGACGGAATGCTCTCCCAGCCGAAGGCGTGATCCGAGGGGCCGTGGGCGGCGAGATGTTCGAGCCGCGCTTTCGCCTCGGCGACGGTCGGCCGGTGGCCCGCCGGCACCCACCACATGACGAAGTGCGGGCCTTCCATCTTGTCGAACCACTCCGGCCGCCGGCCGTAGAAGCGCTTGTGCACGGTCTGCCACACGAACCGCTCGAGCACCTCGATGCTCTCCCAGACGGACAGATTGACGATCATGCGGGGATCGTCGAAGGCGTGAATGTTGGTGGCGTTGCCGGTCTCGCCCTTGAGGCGCCAGACGAACCCTTTGCTGCGTTCGGCAAGCCCGTTCACCAGGTCGAGATTATTCATGAAATCGGCCAAGCGCGGATCGTCGGTCGGATAGCGCAGCCGCCCGATGTTGAGCTCGGCCAGATGTCGCGGTTCGGTCATCAGGAACTCCCTTGTCGCCCGTCGAACAGCCCGTCAGCGCCACGCCACCAAGACCAGCAGCAGCGCGGCGATCGCGATGCCGGTCATCATGTCCAGACGCACCAGAAATATAAGCCCGCGCACGAGTCGTCGTTTGGTCATCATCCCCTCTCCTACTCCGCCGCCACCGCAACCGGCTCCGGATGGGGGTTGGCGGCATATTGGTCGATCCGCCGCTCGATCTCCGGGCGGAAGTGGCGCAACAACCCCTGCACCGGCCAGGCGGCGCCGTCGCCGAAGGCACAGATGGTGTGGCCCTCGATCTGCTGGGTCACCTGCATCAGCATGTCGATCTCGCGCTTATGCGCCCTGCCTTCGGCCATGCGGGTGAGCACGCGCCACATCCAGCCCATGCCCTCGCGGCACGGCGTGCACTGGCCGCAGCTCTCGTGCTTGTAGAAATAGGAGATGCGGGCCATGGCGCGGACGATGTCGGTCGACTTGTCCATCACGATCACGCCCGCGGTGCCGAGCGCCGACTTCTTGTCGCGGCAGCCGTCGAAATCCATCAGCAGGGTGTCGGCCTGGTCCGGCCCCGCCGGCACCAGCGGCATCGACGAGCCGCCGGGAATGACGGCCAAGAGATTGTCCCAGCCGCCGCGCACGCCGCCGGCGTGCTTTTCGACAAGCTCGCGCAGCGGAATGCCCATCGCCTCTTCGACGTTGCAGGGCTTCTCCACGTGGCCGGAGATGCAGAACAGCTTGGTGCCGGTGTTGTTCGGCCGGCCGATGGCGGAAAACCAGGCGGCGCCGCGGCGCAGGATGTCGGGCGCTTGCGCGATGGTCTCGACGTTGTTGACGGTGGTCGGGCAGCCGTAGAGGCCGACGTTGGCGGGGAACGGCGGCTTGAGGCGCGGCATGCCTTTCTTGCCTTCGAGGCTTTCGAGCAGCGCGGTCTCCTCCCCGCAGATATAGGCGCCGGCGCCGTGGTGGACGTAAAGGTCGAAGTCGAAGCCGTGCACGTTGTTCTTGCCGATGAGCTTGGCCGCATAAGCCTGGTCGACGGCCGCCTGCAGCCGCTCGCGCTCGCGGATGAACTCCCCGCGCACATAGATGTAGCCGGCGTTCGCCGCCATGCCGAAGCCGGCGAGCAGGCAGCCCTCGACCAGCAAATGCGGATCGTGGCGCATGATCTCGCGGTCCTTGCAGGTGCCGGGCTCCGACTCGTCGGCATTGACCACGAGGTAATGCGGGCGGCCCTCCGACTGCTTGGGCATGAACGACCACTTGAGCCCGGTGGGGAAGCCGGCGCCGCCGCGCCCGCGCTGGCCCGAGGCCTTCATCTCGTTGACGACCCAGTCGCGCCCCTTCTCGAGAATGGCCTTGGTGCCGTCCCAGGCGCCTCGCGCGCGCGCGCCATCGAGGCCCCAATCGTGGAGGCCGTAAAGGTTTTTGAAGATGCGGTCCTTGTCTTCCAGCATCGGCTCACGCTTTGGTCAGCGAGTTGAGCGTCGTCGGCCCGCCCACCGGAGCGGACAGCTGCCGGTCGATCTGCGGGCCCGGCTTGGGCGTACGCCCGGCCGCGAATTCGTCGAGGATTTTCTCGAAGCTCTCCGCGGTCAGGTCCTCGTAATAGTCGGCGTTGATCTGCACCATCGGGGCGTTGACGCAGGCGCCGAGGCATTCGACCTCGATCCAGGAAAACCGGCCGTCGGCGGTGACGTGATTCTCCTCGCCGATCTTGCGGCGGCAGACGGTCTTGAGGTCCTCGGCGCCGCGCAGCATGCACGGGGTGGTGCCGCACAATTGCACATAGGTGCGCCCGACCGGGGCGAGGTTGAACATGGTGTAGAAGGTCGCGACTTCGAGCGCGCGGATGTGGGCGAGGCCGAGCTGATCGGCGACGGCGCGGATCGCGGCCTCCGGCAGCCAGCCGCCCGCTTGCTCCTGCGCCCGCCACAATAGCGCGATCACGGCCGAGGCCTGCCGGCCCGGCGGGTATTTGGCGATCTCCGTCTTGGCCCAGGCGAGGTTCTCCGCCGTGAAGGCGAAGCTCTTGGGCTGCAGCTCGGGCGGGGCGAGGCGGCGCACGGACATCAGCGGTCGACCTCTCCGAACACGATGTCGATCGAGCCGAGGATCGCGGCCACGTCGGCGAGCATGTGGCCCCGGCACAAGGCGTCCATCGCCTGCAGGTGGGGGAAGGACGGCGCGCGGATCTTGCACTTGTACGGCTTGTTGGTGCCGTCGGCGACGAGATAGACGCCGAATTCGCCCTTGGGCGCCTCGACCGCGGCGTAGACCTCGCCGGCCGGCACGTGGAAGCCTTCGGTATAGAGCTTGAAGTGGTGGATCAGCGCCTCCATCGAGCGCTTCATCTCGCCGCGCCGCGGCGGGGCGATCTTGTTGTCCTGGTAAACCACCGGTCCCCGCCCGTCCGGCTGCCGCAGCTTGGCGACGCACTGCTGCATGATGCGCACGGACTGGCGCATCTCTTCCATGCGGATGCAGTAGCGGTCGTAGCAATCGCCGTTCTTGCCCACCGGAATGTCGAAATCCATCTCGGCGTAGCACTCGTAGGGCTGCGCCTTGCGCAAGTCCCAGGCGGCGCCGGAGCCGCGCACCATCACGCCGGAAAAGCCCCGCGCCCAAGCGTCCGCGAGGTTGACCGCGCCGATGCCGACGTTGCGCTGCTTGAAGATGCGGTTGTCGGTGAGCAGGACCTCGAGGTCGTCGCAGACTTTCAGGAACGGATTGCAGAACGCCTCGATGTCGTCGATCAGTTTTTCCGGCAGGTCCTGGTGCACGCCGCCGATGCGGAAATAATTGGCGTGCATGCGCGCGCCCGAGGCGCGCTCGTAGAACACCATCAGCTTCTCGCGCTCCTCGAACCCCCACAACGGCGGCGTGAGCGCGCCCACGTCCATCGCCTGGGTGGTGACATTGAGAAGGTGCGAGAGCAGCCGCCCGATCTCGCAATAGAGCACGCGCACGAGCTGGCCGCGCCGGGGCACCGGAATGCCGAGCAGCCGCTCCGCCGCTAGGCAGAACGCGTGCTCCTGGTTGATCGGCGCGACGTAATCGAGTCGGTCGAAATAACCGATCGCCTGCAGATAGGTCTTGTGCTCGATCAACTTCTCGGTGCCGCGGTGCAGCAGGCCGATGTGCGGGTCGACCCGTTCGACCACCTCGCCGTCGAGTTCGAGCACGAGGCGCAGGACGCCGTGCGCCGCGGGATGCTGGGGGCCGAAGTTGATCGTGAAATTGCGGAGCGAGGCTTCGGGCATCAGCAGGCTCCAAAATCCCTCCCCCGCAGGGGGAGGGTGGTGAGGCGCGCAGCACCGAACCGGGTGGGGGAGACAATCTTGCGGCTCGCGACCCCACCCGGCCTCACTCCGTTCGGCCACCCTCCGCTTTCAGGGGAGGGATAAGTGCGCGCACTCCTCATTGCGGCTTCGCTTTCTCGTCGCCCGGCAGGACGTAGTCGCTTCCTTCCCAAGGGGAGAGAAAGTCGAAGTTGCGGAACTCCTGGGCGAGCCGCACCGGGTTGTAGACGACGCGCTTGACCTCGTCGTCCCAGCGCACCTCGACGAAGCCGGTGAGCGGGAAATCCTTGCGCAGCGGATACCCTTCAAAGCCGTAGTCGGTGAGGATGCGGCGCATGTCGGGGTGGCCGACGAACAGCACGCCGTAGAGATCGTAGGTCTCGCGCTCGAACCAGTCGGCGCCCGGGAACACGCCGACGATCGAGGGGACCGGCGTCGCCTCGTCGGTCTCGATCTTGACCCGCACCCGCTGGTTCCGTCTGGGCGAGAGCAGGTGATAGACGACGTCGAACCGTTTCTCGCGCGCCGGCCAATCGACCGCCGTCACGTCGATGATGCAGATGAACTGGCAGTGCGGATCGTCGCGCAGGAACGTCATCACCGCGACGATGTCGTCGGCCTTGGCGTCGAGCGTGAGCTGGCCGAACGCGACGGCATGGCCCGACACGGCCCCGGCGAGGGCGTTTGCGATCGCATCGCC
The DNA here is from genome assembly GCA_035622435.1 of Xanthobacteraceae bacterium. GTDB lineage: Bacteria > Pseudomonadota > Alphaproteobacteria > Rhizobiales > Xanthobacteraceae > AP-16. The sequence continues at coordinate 9,949 of DASPVJ010000350.1, forward strand.
GAGTTCGCGCAGCGTCTCGTCCATGGAGTGGAATCTCCGAAGCCGTCAGCGTTCGATCGTGCCGGTGCGGCGGATCTTCTTCTGCAGCAGCATCACGCCGTAGAGCAGCGCTTCGGCGGTCGGCGGGCAGCCGGGTACGTAGATGTCGACCGGGATGATCCGGTCGCAGCCGCGCACCACCGAGTAGGAATAATGGTAGTAGCCGCCGCCGTTGGCGCAGGAGCCCATGGAGATCACGTAGCGCGGCTCCGGCATCTGGTCGTAGACCTTGCGCAGCGCCGGCGCCATCTTGTTGGTCAAGGTGCCGGCGACGATCATCACGTCGGACTGGCGCGGCGAGGCGCGTGGGGCAAAGCCGAACCGCTCGGCGTCGTAGCGCGGCATCGACATCTGCATCATCTCGATGGCGCAGCAGGCGAGCCCGAACGTCATCCACATCAGCGATCCGGTGCGCGCCCAATTGATCAGTTCGTCGGTCGCGGTAACGAGAAACCCTTTGTCGGCGAGCTCGCTGTTGAGCCCGACGAAGAATGGATCGGCCGACCCGGCCGGCCGGCCGGTGCGCGGATCGAGGATGGCGGTCCGCTCGACGGTCAATCCCATTCGAGTGCTCCCTTCTTCCACTCGTAGATAAAGCCGATGGTGAGCACCGCAAGGAACGCCATCATCGACCAGAAGCCGTAGGCCCCGAGCTTGCCGAACGCCACCGCCCACGGAAACAGGAACGACACTTCGAGGTCGAAGATGATGAACAAGATGGCGACGAGGTAAAACCGCACGTCGAACTTCATCCGCGCGTCGTCGAAGGCGTTGAAGCCGCACTCGTAGGCGGAGAGCTTTTCCGGGTCGGGCTGCTTGTAGGCGACGATGAACGGCGCCACCAGCAGCCCAAGCCCGATGGCCGCCGCCACCGCGATGAACACCACGAGCGGCAGGTAGTCGTGCAGCAGGTCGGTCATCGGCGATCCCTGTAGACGGGGGCCGCCGCACGGATCGGGCGCGAATCCGTAGCGGATTCGCGACGGGCGGGGGTCGTCGACCCTTAGCGCAGTGCACAAAACGTGGCAAGCCGGCGCGGCACCGCGGCCGCTTCGTCGGGCGAAGCAAGCGGCCGCGCTTGATCTCGGTCAAGAATAACCCGCGCCGCGCTGGCGATTCCCTCTCCCCGCAAGCGGGGAGAGGTCAGTATGCCCTACTTGGCGAGGTAGTTGCGATGGACCCAAGTAGCCGGCGCGCTGGGCGCGGCCGGGAGGCGGCTGGTTTCGAAGAACAGCGCCCGCTCGGCCTCGCGGGTCTTAAGCTTTTGGTCGGGCCCGAGCGGCCGTTCGCTGGCCTTGCCGTCCTCGGCGGCCTTGAGGAAAGCGAGCACGTCCGCCGTCGACGGCAGCGCGTCGGCCGCCCCGCCCTGGTCGCCGATCGCCTCGATGGCATTGGCGGCGACGAGCTTCGGCCACATTTTGCGGAACAACCCGTTCGACGGGTAGAGATCGGCGCTGTTGAGCTTGCCGTTCACGGCGAAGACATAGCCGATGATGTCGCCGTCGGCTTCGCCCGCGGGCTGGAGCGCCTTCACGTACTGCCCCTGCACATCCTTGAGCTTCTCGTTTTCGAGCGAAAGCTGGAGGCTGCTGCGCGACTCCGGCATGGCGACCGGCGCGTGGATCGCCCGCGCCAGCTTGTCCTGGATCTTCGCCACGTCGCTCCACACCTCGCGCTGGCGCTGGCTGGTGTCCGAGGACATCAGGTAACCGACGACCGGTCGGGCGGACGGCGGTGCCGGCGGCGCTGCGGGCGGCGCTTTCATGGCGATCTTCGCCTCGCGCGAGGGCACCGCGGCGGCGGCCGTCGCGAAGCGCCGCGCGTCCTCCCGGCCGCGGGCGGACCAACGCCCCTGCTCCACGCAGAACGAGGCGATCGGCAGCGGTCCCGAGTGCGGCGGGACGATCAGGCTCACGGTGAGCACGCGGTCCTGCTGGCCGCCTTTGACGATGTCGCCCGACTGGATGAACACCTCGGTATCGCCCGCGTTCTCCACTTCGAGTTCATTCACGTTGCCGGTCTCGCGCACCTGGGCGCTGCCGTTGGCAAGCGCCTCCTCGAGCGTCAGCGGAACCGGGCCGGGCGCGGACGTGCCGTGCACGAAGTAGATCGCGAGGTTGGCGTGAACGACCGGGTCGGAGACGCGATAATTCTCCGACTCGGCTGCGGCGAGGCCGGCCGACAGCGCCCATAGCGCACCAGCCGCAAGGACGTGGGATCCACGATGCATGGATGTCCTCCCGTGAGTCGTCACCCTTGGGCGGCACGCTAATACCGGTCTGCGGCTCCGCTTGGGACGAGTGGCGGCGGATTTCGGGTCTGTTGGCGGCGCCGGGGCGGCAATCCCGTGGCGCTCGATTTTTGCCCGCTGTTCGTCTAGGTGACGCGCTCCGCCTCACGCGCAGGAGCGCAACCATGAAGGATCTGCTGCCGCTCGCCGAAGCCATCGCCGCTCGCCTCAAGGCGCGGCGCGAAACCATCGCGGTTGCCGAATCCTCGACCGGCGGGCTGATCTCCGCCGCGTTGCTCGCCGTGCCCGGCGCTTCGGCCTACTTCCTCGGCGGCGCCGTCGCCTATACGCGGCCGGCCAAGCTCAAGTTCCTTTCGCTCGATGAGGCGGCGCTCGCGCAATTCCGGCCGGCGACCGAAGGGCACGCGCTGGTGCTCGCGCGCGCGGCGCGGGCGCAATTCGCCGTGACCTGGGGACTGGCCGAAACCGGTGCCACCGGGCCGACCGGCAACCGTTACGGCGACCCGGCCGGACACACGTGCCTCGCCATCGTCGGCGCGACCGAGAAGGCGATCACGCTCGAAACCGGAAGTTCCGACCGCCTCGCCAACATGTACGCGTTCGCGGCCGCCGCCCTGAAGCTCCTCGACGACGGCGTGGCTTAAATTGAGAAGGGTGGCCGGCTGACCTATATTGCCGGCAGCGCCTTTGCGCGCGGCCGTCGTTTGCCGGGAGGAATACGGCGATGCCAGTGACGCACGAGCCGTGGCTGGTGGCGCTTTCCATCCTGGTTGCGATCCAGGGCGCCTATGTCGGCCTGAGCCTCGCGGTGCAGGTCGGCGGTGCGGTGGGGCTACGCCGGCGGTTGTTGCTCGCGAGCGCGGCGATTTCGCTCGCGGTCGCCATCTGGGCCATGCACTTCGTCGGCATGCTGGCCGCCCGCCTGCCCTTCCCGGTCGACTACCTGGCGTTTCCGACCCTGCTGTCGTTCCTGGTCTGCGTCATCGTGGTTGGCGCCGCGGTGTTTGCCGCGAGCGTCGGGCCGTCGACGCCGATCCGGCTCACCGCCGCCGCCTGCGGCATGGGCGCCGGCATTTTCACCATGCATTACATCGGCATGGCGGCGCTGCACGCGAGCGCCACCATGCTGCACGCGCCCGCCTATGTGGCGGCGAGCATGGCGGTTGCCATCGGCGCCTCGGGGCTCGCGCTGTGGCTCGCCACCGGGCGCGGCGGCCGTCCGCCTCTGCTCCTCTCGGCGACCGCGTTCGGCTTCGCCATCTCCGGCATGCACTACACCGCCATGGCCGGGCTGACGCTCTATCCGCACGGCGCGCCGACCTCGGGTGCGCCGGCGCTGTCGAGCGACCTCCTCGCCATCGTGGTCGCCATCGTCGCGTTCCTGGTCTCCGTCGCCTTCCTGCTGTTTCTGGTGCCCGACCGCTCCGCTCAGGGCGAGCCCGCGGCGCCAGCAAACCCGCGCGCTGCGGTCGCCGTCGGCAACGCCGACGTGGGACAGGGCAGCTACGGACCGCTCGGCGGCGCCGGCGCGCCGCCCCGGCGCCTTGCCCGCCACCTGCCGGTCGAACGGGATGGGGTCACCCATTTCGTCCCGGTCGACGCGGTGGTCGCCGTCCACGCCAATGCGCACTACACTTACATTTTCGACGGCACCGCCAAGCTGTTCTGTCCGCTCGCCATCGGCGACGTCGAGGCGCGGCTCGATACCAACCGTTTCGTGCGTGTCCACCGCAGCCACATCGTCAATATCGAGCGGGTGGTCGGCCTGCGGCGCTCCGGCGACAGCGGCCTCGTCGAGCTTGCGGCGTCGGACCGCTACGCGGTGCCGGTCAGCCGCAGCCGCGTGGGCTCGCTCAAATCCCGGATCGGCGCGCGGATGGCGGAGGCGGCGGAGTAAGCGCAAATCGTAGGGTGGGCAAAGTCGCGGAACGCCATAGCCGACGCTCCGCGTCGGCGTTGTTGAACGGCTAAGGACGGCCGCCGAAGTCGTTCCGCGCGAACGCGCGTGGGCACGCGCACCCGCCTTCACGGGTGCAGGCTCTTCGGCGCTTTGCCCACCCTACAAAGCGTCAGCGTTCCTGTCGCAGTTCGTGCAAAATCCCGGCCGTTCGTGCGGCACTTGCCCGGCTCGTGCATCGCCGGTTGTCGCTGCAGCGCACACCTCGCCACACTTCGCCTCTCAGAGAAAAAACGACAGACGGCGCCGCGCACGCGCGCGAGCACGGCGCCCGGGAGGTCCCCGTGATACCCGGTTCCTTCGCCTACCACCGTCCGAAATCCGTCAGCGAAGCCGTCGCCATGCTCGCCGATCTCGGCGAGGACGCCCGCGCGCTTGCCGGCGGGCACAGCCTGATCCCGATGATGAAGCTGCGGCTCGCCACGCCGGCGCACCTCGTCGACCTCGCCGGCATCGGCGACCTCAAAGGCATCCGCGCCGACGGCGGCGACATCGTCATCGGCGCCATGACCACCCAGCACGAAGCGATCGGCTCCGACCTCCTGAGCAGCAAAATCCCGCTGTTGCGCGAAACGTCGCTCGTAATCGCCGACCCGCAGGTGCGCTACGCCGGCACGCTCGGCGGTAACGTGGCGAATGGCGACCCCGGCAACGACATGCCGGCGGTGATGATGTGCCTCAACGCGACCTACGAGGTTGCCGGCAAGAGCGGCCGCCGCATCCCGGCGCGCGAGTTCTACCAAGGCGCCTATTTCACCGCGCTCGAAGCTGGCGAAATCCTCACCTCAATCCGCATTCCGGCGCCGCCAGCCGGCCACGGCTCCGCCTACGAGAAGCTCAAGCGCAAGGTCGGCGACTACGCCACCGCGGCTGCCGCCGTGGTGCTGACCATGAGCGGCGGCAGGGTCGCGACCTGCTCGATCGGGCTCACCAATGTCGCCGAGACGCCGCTGTGGGCGGAGGAAGCCGGCAAGATCCTCGTCGGCTCCACGCTCGATGCCGCCACCGTCAAGAAGGCGGTCGCCGCCGCCGAGGCGATCACCGCCCCCGCAACCGACGCGCGCGGCCCGGCGGCCTATCGCACCAAGATGGCCGGCGTGATGCTCGCGCGCGCACTCGCCCGCGCCCAAGCGCGCGCTCGCGCATGACCAAAGGAATAAAGTCATGGCCAAATCCCGGGTCGCGATGACGGTGAACGGCAAGGGTGTCGAGGCACTGGTCGAGCCGCGCACCCTGCTCATCCATTTCCTGCGCGAGGAGCTCGGCCTCACCGGCCCGCATATCGGCTGCGAGACCAGCCATTGCGGCGCCTGCACGGTCGACCTCGACGGCAAGTCGATCAAATCCTGCACCATGTTCGCGGTGCAGGCGGACGGGGCCGACATCCGCACCATCGAGGGCATGGCGAACGCCGACGGCACCTTGCACGCGCTGCAGGAGGGCTTTCGCGAAATGCACGGCCTGCAGTGCGGCTTCTGCACGCCCGGCATGATCCTGCGCGCCTACCGCCTGCTGCAGGAGAACAAGAGCCCGTCGGAGGAAGAAATCCGCATGGGCATTTCCGGCAACCTTTGCCGCTGCACCGGATATCAGAACATCGTCAAGGCCATTCAATTCGCCGCCGCCAAGCTCAACGGCGTGCCGTTCCAGGAGGCCGCAGAATGAACGACACCCCCACCTCCGCCGAACGCGCCGCCAAGCTCGAAGGCCTGGGCTGCAAGCGAAAGCGCGTCGAGGACATCCGCTTCGTGCAGGGCAAGGGCAGCTACGTCGACGACCTGAAGCTGCCGGGCATGCTGTACGGCGACTTCACCCGCTCCTCGCACGGCCACGCCCGCGTCAAGAAGATCGACACGGCCAAGGCAGCGGCGCTGCCCGGCGTCGTCGCCGTGCTCACCGCCGAGACGCTGAAAACCGTCAACCTCGCCTGGATGCCGACCTTGGCGGGCGACGTCCAGATGGTGCTCGCCGACGGCAAGGTGCTCTACCAGAACCAGGAAGTCGCCTTCGTGATCGCCGAGGACCGCTACGTCGCGGCCGACGCCGCCGACCTGGTCGAGGTCGAATACGAAGCGCTGCCGGTCAACGTCGATCCGCTCAAAGCCATGGCGCCGGACGCGCCGGTGATCCGCGAGGACATCAAGGACAAGACCGACGGCGCCCACGGCAAGCGCAAGCACTACAACCACATTTTCTCCTGGACGGCGGGCGACAAGGCGGCGACCGAAGCGGCCTTCGCCAGAGCCGACGTGACCGTCAAGGAACTGATCGTCTATCCGCGCGTGCACCCCTGCCCGCTCGAGACCTGCCAGTGCGTCGCCTCCTTCGACAAGATCAAGGGCGAGCTGACGTTATGGGGCACGTTCCAGGCGCCGCACGTCATCCGCACGGTCGGCTCGCTGATCTCGAAAATCCCCGAGCACAAGATCCACGTGATCGCCCCCGACATCGGCGGCGGCTTCGGCAACAAGGTCGGCGCCTATTCCGGCTACATCTGCGCCATCGTCGCCTCGATCGTCACCGGCCGCCCGGTGAAGTGGACCGAGGACCGCATCGAGAACCTCTCGACCACCGCGTTCGCCCGCGACTTCCACATGGAGACCGAGATCGCCTGTACGAAGGACGGGAAGGTGACCGGGTTGCGCTGTTACACCATCGCCGACCACGGCGCGTTCGACGCCTGCGCCAACGCCACCAAGTGGCCGGCGGGCCTGTTCAGCATCATCACCGGCTCGTACGACTTCCCGACCGCCCACGTGCTGGTCGACGGCGTCTACACCAACAAGGCGCCGGGCGGCGTCGCCTATCGCTGCTCCTTCCGCGTCACCGAGGCCGCTTATGCGATCGAGCGCGCCATGGACATCATGGCGCAGAAGCTCGGCATGGACCCGGCCGAATTCCGCTTGAAGAACCTGATCCGGCGCGAGCAGTTCCCGTACACCTCGGCGACCGGCTGGCAGTACGACTCCGGCGACTATCACACAGCCATGAACAAGGCGATGGAGGCGGTCGACTACCGGGCGCTGCGCGAGGAGCAGAAGACGAAGCGCGACGCCTTCAAGCGCGGCGAGACGCGCGAGATCATGGGCATCGGCGTCGCCTTCTTCACCGAGATCGTCGGCGCCGGGCCGTCGCGCGCCTGCGACATCCTCGGCATCGCCATGTTCGACTCGGCGGAAATCCGCATCCACCCGACCGGCACCGGCATCTGCCGCCTCGGCACCAAGTCGCAGGGCCAGGGGCATGAGACCACCTACGCCCAGATCATCGCCACCGAGCTGGGGCTTCCGGCCGACAACATCACGGTCGAGGAAGGCAACACCGACACCGCGCCCTATGGGCTCGGCACCTACGGCTCGCGCTCGACCCCGGTGTCGGGCGCCGCCACCGCCATGGCCTGCCGCAAGATCAAGGCCAAGGCGCAGATGATCGCCGCCTACATGCTGGAAGTGCACGACGACGATCTCGAATGGGACGTGGACCGCTTCCGGGTGAAGGGCGCGCCCGAGCGCTGCAAGACCATGACCGAACTCGCCTGGGC
>DASPVJ010000351.1:0-4564 GCA_035622435.1 Xanthobacteraceae bacterium
GGTCGACCGGTTCACGGCGCAATTCGACGGGCAGGCGGCGATGATCGCGAACGTGCTCGAGGCGGCGAAGCTTGCGGCCGAAATCTCGTCCGTGTCGATCGACGCCTTGCGCCGGGACATCGCCGCCGATTCGGCCGCCAACCGTACGGCGCTCGAAGAGGCGACCAAGGTGATCGCGGCGATGACCCATATTCTCGACGAATACAAGGCCGACGCGCAGGATCAGGCCGACGCGTTGCGCCATCTCATGGCGCGCACCGACGCCGCGATCCGCGCCTTCGGCGAAACCCTGGTCAAACCGGGCGCGGGCGCCGCCGCCCAAACCGGCGACTTGCGTCAACTCGTGCCGGCGCCGCCCGGCGTTGCCGATGACATCGGCGCGCGGCGCGCCGCGCCCAAGCGGGAGGCGATCAAATAATGTCGCTCACGGTCGGTCGTCAAACGGCATCCTATCGGCAGGGCCTCGTCCTCGGCCTGACGATGGCCGAGATCATGCTGCTCTTGGTGTTTTGCCTGCTGATCGCGGCGGGCGTTGCGCTCGCCGCCGAGCGCGCCATGCGCGACGCGCTGGCGCGGCGCCTGCAGAGCGTCGAGACGGCGGCGGCCGCCGACGCCGCCCTGGTCGACGCCATCCGCCGCAACGGGCGGCTTGCCGAGCTGCTCGATCAGGCCGCGCGGCCGTCCGCGGCGACGAACGTCGACGAATTCTGGCGCAAGCTCGTCGAGAGCAACGAGATCGTCGATACGATGGAGCGCCGCGGGGTGTCGCGCGCGGCGTTGCGCGAGGACGGCCCCTACTTTGCCCAGGCGCTGGCGCTCAAGCGCAAAGGCATCGATCCGGACCAGGCCGCGCGCGGAGCGGCGCTCGCCGCCGCGATCGACGCCGCCTTGCCGCCAGGTGCCGCCGGGCGCTCGCCCGCGGACATTGCGCTCATCCTCGCCAAGGCCGTTGCGAGGCCCCAACCGGGCGGCGGGGACCGCAGCAGCGGCCACAACTGGCCGCCGATCATCACCCTGAGCGAAGCCGACGGATATTTCTTCGCCACCCGCAGCGCCGAGTTGCGGCCGGATTTCGCGGCGAAACTGCGCACCTCGGTCGTCGAACGCCTGCTCGACATCGCCGGCGCGTTTCCCGTCGACATCATCGAGGTGATCGGCCACACCGACGAACGGCCGGTCAGCGGCGGCCTGTCGAACCTCGATCGCGAGCTGCCGGCGGCGATGGCGGGCCTAAACGGCGTCGGACTGCTGCAGCCCGCCGACAACGCCGGGCTCGGCCTGGCGCGGGCCTTGGCGGTGGTCAAGGTGCTGGCCTCGGATCCGCGGCTGCGCGGCTTCCGCATTCTGCCGCTTTCGGCCGCCCAGCTCATCGGCACCGACGGACGCCTCACGCGCTGGGACGAACAGGGCGACGTGCGGGAGCTGCGCCGCATCGAGATCAGGACGCGCAAGTCGAGCTGATTGATATCATAATCAGTCGTCGCCGCAGCATCCGTCGCCTTCCCAGGCCTCCCGGGCTTCGCGAACAAGGAACCAGACGACGCCGAGCGAGGCCACGGCGTCGACCCACCAGGCACCGGTGACGAGCTGGACAACCAGGGCCGCCACGGCAACGACGGCAAGCCATCCGCAGGTAATGCTCTCGACCGCATCGGCTCTCAGCGCGCGGCTGGCGAGGGCCTCGGCGAGGCGGAGCTTGCGACGCGACAGCACGTACATGATCGGGATGGCGAGGATGCAGAGAACGAACCCCGGCAGCGAGAACTCGGCTCCTTGCCGGATCCACAGTTTCCACCCGGCGCTGACGACGACAAAGGCCGCGAGCGCGAACAGCAAAGCCCCGCCCACGCGGGACGCCCGACGCTCGGCCGCCTCGGCGAACGCCCGGCCATGCCGCAGCTCGATCGTCAGGCGCCACACGAGCACGCCGGCCGACGCCAGCTCGATCAGGCTGTCGAGGCCGAAAGCGGTGAGGACAAGGCTATCGGCGGCAACGCCGGAGGCGATGGCAACGGCGGCTTCCACCGTCATCCAGGCGAGCGTGACGTACTCGAGCCGAAATGCCTGCTGGATCATGGCGCTGCGGCCGCTGGTTGCGGCATCGGTCTCGATCTTGACCGTACCGGCGCCAGGCGACAGGGGTGATGAGCCGCTTGCGTTCATGGCACTGGCTGATACATCCTCTAGTCACTAGAGGATCAACAGGTTTGTGCAATGAACATCGGAAAATTGTCGGATGCCACCGGAGTAAAAGTGCCGACCATCCGCTACTACGAGCAGATCGGCCTTCTCCCGGTTCCTCCCCGCACCCAAAGCAATCGGCGGCTCTATGGGGCGGCGGATGTGCAGCGCTTGGCGTTCATACGCCACGCCCGCGAGTTGGGATTCGAAATCAACCCGATCCGCACGTTGCTGACGCTCCAGGATGATCCCGGTCAGCCGTGTGGCACCGCCGATACCATTGCGCGGGCGCGGTTGAGCGAGGTCGAACAACGCATTGCCCGCCTGGAAGCGCTGAAGGCCGAGCTCGAGCGGATGATCGACGGTTGCAGCCACGGGCGCGTTGCCGAGTGCCGGGTGATCGAGGCGCTGGCGTCACGCGCCGGCGGTCCGGCCGCATCGTTGTAGACCTGGATTTCATCGACGGCGCGCGCCTGAAAGGGCGCCAAGCTCCCCTGCCCGGCTACGGCGGGCCGGACGGCGGCGGCGGCCGCTGGGCGGGCTGGCCCGGCGCGAACGTGCCGATCGGCTGCTGGTCGGAGCCCGTCCACACCGGCTGCGTCGGCGAGTCCGGGGGACGGTTCCACCAGCCGCCGCCGAGCGCCTGGAACAGGGCCACCGTGTCGGCTAGCCGCGCGGCCTGTGCCTGGATCACCGTGAGCCGCGCCTGCAAATAGGCCTGCTGGGCGTTGAGCAGCAGCAGGATGTTGGCGTAGCCGGTCAGCATTTGCTGGGTCACGAGATCGAGGCTGATCTTGGCGGCGCGCTCGAAGTCGACCGCCGCCTTGAGCGCAAGGGCATCCTGCTGGATCGCGCGCAGCGTATCGGCGACGTTTTGCAGGGCGGCGATGACGGCCGCCCGGTATGCCGCGGCGGCGGAATCGTAGGCGGCCTCGGCGGCGCGCTTTTCGTGCAGCAGGGCCCCGGCGTCGAACAGCGTCTGCGTGACGTTGCCGGAAACGGTCCAGAACTGGTTTTCCGGGGACGCCAGGCCGGCGAGCTGGGTCCCGACGTAGCCGCCGGTGGCGTTGATGGTGAAGCTCGGCAGGATGTTGGCGATGGAGACGCCGACGAGCGCGGCCGAGGAGTGCAACAGCTCTTCCGCCGAGCGCACGTCGGGGCGCTGCTCGATCAGCCTGGACGGCACGGTGACCGGCAGGTCGCGCGTCAGATGCAGGTGCGCCAGGGTGAATTTCTCCGGCGGCTCTTCGCTCGGAAAGCGGCCGGCGAGCGCCGCCAAAAGGTCGCGCTGCTGGAGCAGAGCCTTGCGCAGCGGCGGCAAGGTCGCCACCACCTGCGCCAGCGCCGCTTCCTGGGCGGCCACGTCGATGCGCGAGGCCTGGCCGGTGGCCAACTGCTGGCGCAGAATGGTGAGCATTTTGGTGTTGATGTTGATCAGCTCGAGCGTCGTCGCTATCTGCGCGCGCAGCGAGGCTTCCTGGATCGCCCCCGCGGCCACGTTGGCGGCGAGCGTCAGGTAGGCCGCCTCCACCAGGAAGTGCTGGGAATCGGCCTGCGCCTGCAGCGACTCCACCGTGCGCCGGTTGAGGCCCCAGACGTCGAACGTGTACGACACCAGCACCTGGGCGGTGTAGAGATTGAAGTTGAGCGCGCCGGAGGGAAGCGGCGAGGAGGCCGCCACGCTTTGCGCCACTTGCTGCGAGGTCGGATTGAAGTTGCCCTGAACGAGGGGAAAGAACTTGCCCTCCTGGGCGCGCGCGCTTTCCTGGGCGACGCGTAGCGCGGCGATCGTCGACTCCAGCGTCGGGTTGGCCTTGATCGACCGCTCGATCAGGGAATTGAGCGCCGGGGAGCGGAACGCGGTCCACCACTGGCTGGAGATGTCGAGCCCGTTGACGAACCGTTGTGCCTGCCCGCTGGCGACCGGCGCCGAGGCGGTGCCGGCGCCCAAGGGCTCGCGCGTGTAGCGCTCCGCATCCGGCGCGGCGGGACGTTCGAAGTCCGGACCGACGGCGCAGCCGGCGACCAGGGCCACGGTCGTGAGCCCGACCGCAACGGGAAAAACCCTCGACAACATTATATTTCCCGCTGAGCGGCCCCCACTTCGCCGCTACGCCCTCGATATCAAAGGATGACCCGCTATGCTAGGTGCGGCGCCCCGGGCGGGGGAACTGTGATTCGTCACAGTAGGCCCGCGATCGCGAGCATCGTCCGGCCGCACCGACGCCAAGCCTGGCGCGATCGGCGGCCCCGCGCTGAGGCTACGGCTCGATCAGGCGCGCCGTCGCCGCCTTGATCGCCGCCTGCACGCGCGTCGACACGCCGAGCTTGGTGCGGGCGTTGTCGATGTGAAAATCGACCGTTCGCTTGGCGAGGCCGAGAA
>DASPVJ010000352.1:0-4593 GCA_035622435.1 Xanthobacteraceae bacterium
TGCGGAAACTTGTCGTCCGGGCATTTCGTCTCCTGCAGGCAGAGCACGTCGGGACGGGCCGCCTTGAGGAATTTCGCCACCAGATCGATGCGCAGGCGCACCGAATTGATGTTCCAGGTGGTGACCTTGATCTGCATGCAAGTCGACGATCGCCGGCCGGCGCGCTTGCCGCGGCTAAAGCGTGATGGCTTTTCTTCGAATCGCCATCCCGCTTTAGCTTATTGTTGGAGCATGATGTTTCCCGAAAACCGGTACCCACCCCGCATCAAGTGCGGGGCAGGCATTTTCGGCATCATGCTCCAGGCGCGCTTACTGCAGCACGCGTTCGTAATTGATCTTGAACATGTCGGGGTCGGGCTTCTTGGTCTTATCGAGATTGAACACCGCGACCGTGGTGTCGTAGCCCTGCGGATCGGTCACCGTCCACTGCTTGAGCTCGAGGTTCTTGGCGCTGAACATCAGCATCAGCCGATAGGTGCCGCCGACGATCTGCCGCTGCTCGATGACGAGGGTGACGAACATGGCGTCGGAATAGACGCCGACGAGGTCGGTATCCTTGAGCAGTTCGATGCGGTCCGCGAGCAGGAACCGCAGCGGCGTCTGCGACAGCGGATAGAGGTCCTGGGTGGCGAGCTTGCGGTCGCGCACCACCATCGACTCGCCGTCGGCGATCAGCTCGACCGGGCTCGGCGGGTTGTATTCGAACCGCACGCGGCCGGGCTTCTGCAGGTAGAACTTGCCGTCGGCGCGCGTGCCGTCCGGGGCGACCTGGACGAAGTCCCCGACCATCGTCTGCACGCCGCTGAGATAATTGTTCACCCGCTCGATCAGCGCGCGCTGGTTCGCGTCGAAGGCGGTCGAACTGCCGGCGTGCGGCAAAATGCCGGTCAATTTGTCGAGCAGCGATTCGGGCGGCTTCGGCGCCGCCGGCGCGGCGGGCGCCAGCGAGAGCGGCGCGGGAGCGGGCTCCGGCTGGGCGGCGGCCGGCGGGGCGGACGTTCCGACCTTGGGCTGGGGCGCGGGCCGCGGCACCGGCACGGTCTGCGCGGTCGCCGCGGCGGCCATCAGGCTCGCCACGATGCCGCAGGCGATCGCCGCGCGCCTCGCTCCGTGCATTGACCCCTCCGCTTCCGCCCGGCCCAGGTACCGGTGCCGTATGGCGATTTCGTGAATTGCGGCGGCGATCGCCCCGGGCCGGGGGACCATCGCAGGTTCGGTGCAGGCGCTCAATAGCGATCGGCCGCTTCTTCGCCAACCAGGATTTCGCGCTTGCCCGCGTGATTGGCGGCGCCGACGATCCCCTCCTCCTCCATCCGCTCCATGATCGAGGCGGCGCGATTGTAGCCGATTTGCAGCCGGCGCTGGATGTAGCTGGTGGACGCCTTGCGGTCGCGCATCACCACTTGCACGGCCTGCTGGTAAAGGTCGTTGGCCTCCCCGCCGCCCATGGCGGTGGCGTCGAACAGCGGGCTGTCCTCGTCCTCGTCGCCGCCGGCGGTGACCGCCTCGAGGTACTGGGGCGCGCCCTGGGACTTGAGGTGGCGCACCACCTTCTCGACCTCCTCGTCCGACACGAACGGCCCGTGCACGCGGCTGATGCGGCCGCCGCCCGCCATGTAGAGCATGTCGCCCTGGCCGAGCAGCTGCTCGGCGCCCTGCTCGCCCAGGATGGTGCGGCTGTCGATCTTGGAGGTGACCTGGAAGGAAATGCGGGTCGGAAAGTTCGCCTTGATGGTGCCGGTGATGACGTCGACCGAGGGGCGCTGGGTGGCGAGGATCACGTGGATGCCGGCGGCGCGCGCCATCTGGGCGAGCCGTTGGATCGCGCCCTCGATGTCCTTGCCGGCCACCATCATCAGGTCGGCCATCTCGTCGACGATGACGACGACGTAGGGCAGGCGGTCGAGCTCGAGGCGCTCCTTCTCGTAGATCGCCTCGCCGGTCTCGCGGTCGTAGCCGGTGTGCACGGTGCGGGTGAGGGTCTCGCCGCGCGACTTCGCTTCCGCCACGCGCGCGTTGTAGCCGTCGATGTTGCGCACCCCGAGCTTGGACATTTTGCGGTAGCGCTCTTCCATCTCGCGCACCGCCCATTTGAGCGCGACGATCGCCTTCTTGGGATCGGTCACGACCGGGGTGAGCAGATGCGGGATGCCGTCGTAGACCGACAATTCCAGCATCTTCGGGTCGACCATGATCAGCCGGCACTCTTCCGGCCGCAGCCGGTAGACGAGGCTGAGGATCATGGTGTTGATGGCGACCGACTTGCCGGAGCCGGTGGTGCCGGCGATCAGCAAATGCGGCATGCGCGACAGATCGACGATGACCGATTCGCCGCCGATGGTCTTGCCCAGGCACAGCGGCAGCTTGGCGCCGGTGCCGATGTAGTCGTCGGAGGACAACAGCTCGCGCAAATAGACGCGCTCGCGCCGCGGGTTGGGCAGTTCGATGCCGATGACGTTGCGGCCCGGCACCACCGCGACGCGCGCCGAGAGCGCGCTCATCGAGCGCGCGATGTCGTCGGAGAGGCCGATCACGCGCGAGGATTTGATGCCCGGCGCCGGCTCGAGTTCGTAGAGCGTCACCACCGGGCCGGGGCGGGCGTTGATGATTTCGCCGCGCACGCCGAAATCGGCGAGCACGCTCTCGAGCGCGGTGGCGTTTTCCTGGATCGCCTCGACGCTGAGCGTCATGCGGTCGCCGGCCTTGGGAGCGGTGAGAAGCCCGAGGTCGGGAAGCTCGAAGCCGCCGCGTCCGCGCCGCGCCGGGCGCGGCGCCGCCCGCGGGCGCTTGCGCGCCGGACGGTCGGCTTGTTCGTCGGCCTCCTCGTCCTCCGCCTCGACATCCGTCTCGTCGTCGAAGTCGTCGTCCATCGCCGGCGCAATCGGCGCTCGGGCGATGACCTTGCGCCGCGCGAACAGCCGGCTCAGGCGCGCGCGCAGGCTCAGCCGCGCATGGTAGAGCCAGCCGAGCGAAACCGACGGCCCGTCCTCGTCGGGCGCTGCCTCGACGGCCGCCCGCGGCCGTGGCCGTTGCCGCCGCTCGAATCCCATCGCGAGGCCGAGGGCCGCCAGCGCCCCCACGCCCAGCGCAAGCGCGAGCGCGATGCGGATGGCGCCGGAAAGCGGCGCGCCGAACAGCCAGGCGGGCAAGCGCAGCAGGGCATCGCCGATCACGCCGCCCAATCCGGTCGGCAGCGGCCACGCCGCGCTGGTCGGCAGGCACGAGGCGAACGCCGCGGTCGCCAGCGCGCCGGCGGTCCACAGGATCAGGCGCAGCCGCTCGCGGTCGAGGGGTCGATGGGTGACCAGGCGCCAGCCCCACACCGCGATCGGGAGGACGAACGCCAGCGATGCCACCCCGACGAGCTGCATCAGCAAATCGGCGGCGATCGCGCCGGGAACGCCGAGCAGATTGCGCACCGGCGCCGAGGTTGCATGACTGAGGCTCGGATCCTGCACGGACCAGCTGGCGAGCGCCGCGGCGAGCGCGAGCGCAAGCGCGATCAGGGCGAAGCCGCCGATCTCGCGCAGGCGGCGCGCGATCGCCGTGCGGATGTCGTCGGGCAGGAAGCCGGCGAGGGGAAAGCTATGGCGCATGGCCGGCATGCCCGTCGTCCTTCAGCCGAGCGCCGCAACGAGGCGATGCAGCGCTTCGGCCGTCGCCTCCTTGTCCTGGACCAGGGCGACGCGAATGTACGCGGCGCCGGGATTGCTGCCGTCGGCCTGATCGCGCGCGATGTAACGGCCGGGCAGGACGCGCAGCCCGGCTTCGCGCCACAGCCGCAGCGCGGCCTTCTCGCCGCCGCCCTGGGCGGCGACGTTGAGCCAGAGGAAAAAAGCGCCGGGCGGCCGCCGGTAGCCGTAGCGGTCGCCGATGATCTGGTCGGCGAGATCGAACTTGGCCGCGTAGAGGCGGCGGTTCTCTTCGACGTGGGCTTCATCGCCGTAGGCCGCGACGGCGACCTCCTGGACTGGCTCCGGCACCTGCGCGGACGACACGTTGCGCAGATCCAGGAACTTGGCGAGAAACCGGCGATCGCCCGCGGCAAATCCGACGCGCAAGCCGGGCAGGCTCGAGCGCTTCGACAGCGAATGGAACACGATGGCGTTGGCAAAGTCGGGGCCGGCGGCTTCGAGCATGCCGGGCGGCGCCTGGCGCGTATAGATTTCCGAATAGCATTCGTCGGTGAACACCAGAAATCCGTGTCGGCGCGCGAGCGCGGCGAGCCGCGTCAGATAGGCGAGATCGGCGACCGCGCCTTGCGGGTTGGACGGGGAGGCGAGGTACATCGCCACGGTGCGCGCGCAAAGTTCCTCATCGAGGCGGTCGAGATCGGGCAGGAACGCGTTGGCGGCGGTCGACGCCAGATACACGGGCTCGCAGTCGGCGGCGAGCGCGGCGGCCGCGTACGGCACGTAGAACGGATTGGGAATGAGGATCGCGGGCTTGCCGGCGCGCGGTGCGACCCAGCGCTTAGCCGCGATGGCGGCGAGGAACAGGCCCTCGCGGGTGCCGCTGAGGACGATGATTTCGTTTTCCGGATCGAGCGGCCGCTTGAGCTTGTAGCGCCGGCCGAGCCAGTCGGCGGCGGCG
>DASPVJ010000353.1:0-4295 GCA_035622435.1 Xanthobacteraceae bacterium
AGTTGAACAGCGTGGTCTTGCCGGCGCCGTTCGGTCCGATCAGCCCGGTGATGCGGCCGCGCTCGACTTTAAGATCGACGCCGCGCAGCGCCGCGACGCCGTAGAAGCTGCGGGTCACGGCGCGAACGTCGAGCAGGGCCATCGGCTCACGATATCGGGGGTCGGTGACGGGTCAATAGAGCATGTCTCCTCCCTATGCCTCCTCCTGCGAGCGGGGAGTGCATGCGCACATCTCGGTTCTCCCCTCCTCCCAGTCGCGTAGCGAATGGTGGGGAGGGGTAAGGGGTGGGGGGCGATTGAGCTTGGCGCGGGCCGCGTTGATGGAACGCAAGTACCCCCCACCCGGCTCGCTTCGCTCGCCACCCTCCCCACCGCTCGCTGCGCTCGCGGGCGGGAGGGTCACTCCGCCACACGCCCGCCATGGTTGGGGACACAATCGCGCCGGCGTTTCAGGACGAACGAATGGGTTGGCTCTTGCGCAAAAACCCGCGCCCAGGTGCCCGCTGGCGGCGCGTGCTCGTCGGGCTCGCGCTCGCCGCCCTGGCGCTCGGTGTCGTCGCCGCGTCGCAGGCCGAGGTGCGGCGCCCGGGGCCGGGCGGCTATCGCGGAGCGGCCGGCTATCGCGGGCCCGCCTTTCGCGGCCCCGGCGCCTTCCGCCCCGGCCGCATGGGGCCCACGGCGGCGATGCGCCGGCCGGGGTTCGGCCCGGCTGCCCGCTGGGGCGCCCGCCCGAACGGCCCGTTCGCCGCGCGCGGTCCGCTCGGCCAGCGCCCGCTCTTCAACCGGGGCCCGGTCCAGGGCGGGCGCGACGCGCGCCTCGCGGCGTTCCGCGCGCGCTACGGTCCGCTGCCGGGCGAACGCGGCTTCACCGGCGTCCCGCCGCCGGGCGAGCGCCGCTTCGTCCAGAACGAGATGGTGCTGCACGTGGAGGCGGACGTGTCGCCGGAGACGGTGCAGAACGTCGCGGCGCGGCTCGGGCTGACCCAGATCGGCTACTCGCGCTTCGACCTCGTCGGCCGCGGCCTCTACCGCTTCCGCATCGCCAACGGCCGTTCGGTCGAGGACGTGATCCGCGCCATGGAGGCGGAGAAAATCTCGGCGACGGCGCAACCGAACTACGTGTTCAGGCTGCAGCAGGACCTCAACGCCGCGCGGCGGCAGCCGGCGGGAAACGGCTACCAATACGTCGTCGCCAAATGGCGGCTCAACGACGTCCACCGCGTCGCCACCGGCAAGAACGTGCTGGTCGCCATGATCGATTCCGAAGTCGACCAGCGCCATCCCGACCTCGCCGGCGCGATCGCCGACCGGCTGGAGCCGATCGGCCTCGACTTCAAGCCGCAGCCGCACGGCACCGGCATGGCCGGCGCCATGGCGTCGCACCGCAGCCTGGTCGGCGTGGCGCCCGGGGTCAAAATCCTCGCCGTCAACGCCTTCGGCTCGGATGCGGAAACGGTCTACGGCACCACCGAGCAGATCCTCAAGGGCATCGACTGGGCGATCGCCAAGGGCGCCAAGATCATCAACATGAGCTTCGCCGGCCCGCGCGATCCCTTGGTGCAGCTCGCGCTCAAGAAGGCCTACGACAAGGGCATCGTGCTGGTGGCGGCGGCGGGCAACGCCGGGGCCCAGTCGGAGCCGCTGTTCCCCGCCGCCGATCCGAACGTGATCGCCGTCACCGCGACCGACGTGAACGACGCGCTGTTGCCCCAGGCCAACCGCGGCGCGCACATCTCGGTCGCGGCCCCGGGCGTCGACATCCTGGTGCCGGCGCCCAACGCCCAGTACCAGCTCACCTCGGGCACCTCGGTCTCCGCCGCCGAGGTGAGCGGCGTCGTCGCGCTGATGCTCGAGCGCAAGCCCGACGCGGATCCGGAGGCGATCCGCAACGCGCTGCAGACGACCGCCAAGGACTTGGGCCCGCGCGGCCGCGACGACGACTTCGGCTGGGGCCTGGTCGATCCCTATCTCGCCATGCTGGCGCTCGACAACGCCGCCCTCGCCAACGCGCGGCCGCCGACCCCCGTCCCGCAGCAGTGAGCTTATCCCTCCCCCCGCGCGAAGCGCGGTGGGGAGGGTGGCGCCGCGGAGCGGCGCCGGGTGGGGGGGCTTGAATGCGCCGCCGCCGCAATTTTGTTTGATCGACCCCCACCCCGCCGCGCGCTGCGCGCGCGGCGACCCTCCCCACAAGGGGGAGGGTAAGGGCGCTCGACGGCTTGGCGGAAACCGGTTAGGCAATTGCGCCACCGTCCACCGCACAGGCCTCCCGATGTCCTCATTCCTGTTTTCCGGCGGACGCCTGCTCGATCCGCGCCGCGGCGAACTCATGGACGGGATCGAGGTCCTGATCGAAGGCGAGCGCGTCACGGAGGTGGCGGACCGGCCGATCAAAGCCGGGGCGGCAACGCGCATCGATCTCGGCGGCCGCACCCTGATGCCCGGGCTGATCGACGCCCACCTGCACGTGTTCCTCAACGAGGTCGCCATCGGGCGGCTCGACGCGGTGCCGCTGACCTTGCTCGCCATCAACGGCGCGATCGCGCTGAAGAATTCGCTGATGCGCGGCTTCACCAGCGTGCGCGACACCGCCGGCGGCGACTTCGGCATCAAGTCCGCGGTCGAGCAGGGCCTGATCGACGCCCCGCGCCTGTTCATCTCCGGCCAGGCGCTCAGCCAGACCGGCGGCCACGGCGACTTCCGCAAGCGCACCCAGCGTTCCCTCGGTTGCGATTGCTGCTCCGGGCTCGCCTACACCTCGCGCATCGCCGACGGCGTTCCCGAGGTCGTCAAGGCGACGCGCGACGAGCTGCGCAAAGGCGCCGACTTCATCAAGATCATGGTGTCGGGCGGCGTCGCCTCCCAGGCCGATCCGCTGGAAAGCCTGCAGTACCGCATGGACGAAATCCAGGCGGCGGTCGAGGAGGCGGAGAACTGGGGCAAGTACGTCGCCGCCCACGCCTATTCGGCGCAAGCGGTGATGCGCGCGGTCACCGCCGGCGTGCGCACCATCGAGCACGGCAACCTCATCGACGAACCTGCCGCCGCGACAATGGCACGTAAACGCGCGTTCCTGGTGCCGACCCTGATCGCCTACGATTCCATGCGCCGGCGCGGCCGCGACTACGGCCTCACCGAATACAGCCTGGCGAAGAACGAGGTCGTGCTGGCGGCGGGGCTGCGCTCGGTCGAGCTGGCGCGCTCAGCCGGCGTGCGCATCGGCTTCGGCACCGACCTCCTCGGCCAGTTGCAGGACGACCAGTGCCGCGAATTTCTGCTGCGCGCCGAACTGATGACGCCGGCGGAAATCATCCGCTCGGCCACCATCGTCAACGCCGAAATCGTCCAGCGCGCCGGCGAACTCGGCGAACTCGTGCCCGGCGCCTATGCGGATCTGCTGGTGGTCGATGGCGATCCGCTCGAGGACCTCGGCCTGTTCCAGGACGAGGGACGGCATCTCGCCGCGATCATGAAGGGCGGACGGTTCTACAAGAACCGGCTGGGCGCATAAGCAAATGGTGCGCGGGCGCTCCTTCGGCGAGCGGCTCGGGCGCCTCGCGTTCGCCGGCACCGTCGGCCTCACCCTGACGATCATCCTCGCGCCGCTCGTCCTCGTGGTGTGGCTGTCGTTCTTTTCGAACGAGATATTGTCGCTGCCGCCCGAGGGCTATTCGCTGCGCTGGTATCGCGCCATCGCCGGCCAGCGCCAGTTCATTTCCGGCTTCCAATTGTCGGCGATGGTCGCCCTGGCGGCGACCGCGGCCGGGCTCGTCGTCACCTTGCCGGCGGCGTTCGCGCTCACCCGCTCAAGCCTGCCCGGCCGCGAGGCGATCCTGCATGCGCTGATGTCGCCCCTGATCGTGCCGGCGATCGTCGTCGGCGCCGGGCTCTATCTGGCGCTGATCGAGTTCGAGGTGATGACCGGGCTGCCGGTCACCGGCACCGTGTTCGGATTCGCCGCCGGCCACGTGCTGTTGACCATCCCGTGGTCGCTGCGGCTCCTGACCGCGAACCTCGCCGGCGTCGATCCGGCGATCGAGGACGCGGCGCTCTCGCTCGGCGCGACGCCCCTCGTCGCCGCCGTCAAGGTGACCTTGCCCCTGATCTGGCCCGGGCTCGTCGCCGCCGCGCTGTTCAGCTTCGTGGTGAGCTTCGGCAACATCGAGGTGTCGCTGTTCCTGGTGCAGCCCGGCCAGACCACGTTGCCGATCGCGATCCTGCAGTACCTCGCCTGGAAGATCGACCCGACCGTCGCCGCGGTGTCGGCGCTGCAGATCGCGCTGGTGGCGGCGGCGCTC
>DASPVJ010000354.1:0-3360 GCA_035622435.1 Xanthobacteraceae bacterium
TGCTCCGGGAGCAGGAACGAGGCGAGCACGGGCGTGACGGTGAAGGTCGCCAGCAGCGCCCCGGCCAACGCATAGCCGTAGGTGCGCGCCATCGGATTGAAGATCTGGCCCTCCACGCCCTGCATGGTGAACAGCGGCACGAACGCCGCCACCGTGATCACGGCGGAGAAGAATATGGCCCGGTCGACCTGCAGCGCGCTGACGAGAATGAGGCGCAGTCGGTCGGTCCAGTTCCGCACGCTCGACGCGTGGCTGGTGCCGGTCGGATCGGGCCCCCATGCGCCCTCGGCGAGGTGATTGAGCAGCGATCGCCTGTCGCCCGGGCTTGCCTGGAAATTGCGAAACACGTTCTCGACCAGGATCACCGCCGAATCGACGATGATGCCGAAGTCGACGGCGCCGACCGACAGCAGGTTGGCGTCCTCGCCCTGCAGCACCAGGAGAATGACGGCGAAGAACAGCGCGAAGGGGATGTTGGCGCCGACGATGATGGCGCTGCGCAGGTTGCCGAGGAACACCCACTGGATCACGAACACCAACAGGCAGCCGAACACCAGGTTGTGCAGCACCGTGCGGGTGGTCACGTTGACGAGCGTGGTGCGGTCGTAATAGGGGACGAGCTTGACCCCCGGCGGCAGGGTCCCGTCGGTGTTGAGCCTGTCGATTTCTTTCTTGATGCGCGGCACCACGTCGTTGGTGTGCATGGTGCGGTTCATGACGACGATGGAGAGCGCGACGTCGTCGTTATGATCGAGGCCGGCGATGCCGAGCCTCGGCACGTAGCCGACGGTCACCTTGGCAACGTCCTTGACGTAGATGGGAAGGCCGTTCACCTGGGTCAGCGCGACGTTCTCGATGTCCTCGACGTTGACGCCGCGCGTCAGGTCGTCCGCCCCGCCGCTGTCCATCAGGCCGATGCCGCGGATGTTCACCGACTGCTGGCCGACGTCGATCTCGCGCCCGCCCACGTTGATGTTGGCGTTGCCGAGCGCGCCGATCAGCTGCGGGACCGTGATGCTGTAGGCCTCGAGCCGGGGCAGATCGACGTCGACGTTATACTGCTTGGTGGTGCCGCCCCAGGAGTTGACCTGGACGACGCCGGGAACCGTGAACAGGCGGCGCAGCACCACCCAGTCCTGCACTGTGCGCAGGTTGGTCAGGCCAAAGTTGGGCGGCCCGACCACCTGGTAGCGGTAGACTTCGCCGACCAGGCTCGATTGCTGGATCGACGGGGTTTGGTTGCCGGGCAGGCTGACGTTCTGCTGCAGGCTGAGCGCCGCCTGGGTGTAGGCGAAATAATAGTCGACGCCGTAGTTGAAGGTGACGCGGACGAAGGAGAGGCCGTAGAACGAAGTCGAGCGGATATTGGCGATGCCCGGCGTCGGGTAAAGGCCGACTTCCA
The DNA here is from genome assembly GCA_035622435.1 of Xanthobacteraceae bacterium. Taxonomy (GTDB): domain Bacteria; phylum Pseudomonadota; class Alphaproteobacteria; order Rhizobiales; family Xanthobacteraceae; genus AP-16. The sequence goes on from DASPVJ010000354.1 coordinate 1,403, forward strand.
TCGGGATGGTGTAGTAGCGCTCCATCTCCTCGGCCGACAGTCCGGCGGCCTGGGCGGTGATCTCGAGGATCACCGGCGCCGGATTCGGATAGGCCTCGATGTTCAATTTGGCAAAGGCGATGATGCCGGCGCCGATGAACACCAGCAGGCCGAGAAGGATGATCGGGCGGCGCGTCAGCCCGAAAGCGACAATCGCCTTTAACACCGAGCGTCTCCTGACCGATGGGCCGTTGCCGCCGTGATCGTCAACGCGACCCGATCACGAGGATGTTGCTCAGGAACACGGCCCCTTGGGTGACGACCAGCTCGCCGGGCTGCAGGCCTTCGAGCACTTGCCGGAAGCCCTGGTGCTGCAGCCCGATCCTGATCACCCGCTTGGTGAAATGGCGCCGGTCGGTCGTGACGAACACCGTCATGGTGCCGTCGCCGTCGCGCACCACCGCATCGAGCGGCACGGCGGTCGAGCGCACCGGATCGCCGGTCCGGATCACGAAAGTGGCGTACATGCCAGGCAACAGCAGGTGGTCCGGATCCTTGATGTCGGAGCGCACCAGCACCCGATGCGAATTGGGGTCGACCATCGCGGCGATGGTGGAGATTTTTCCTTCGAACACGCGGTCCGGATAGGCGACCACGCGCGCTCTCACGTCTTGCCCCAATTTGTAATCGGGCACGTCGCTTTCGGTGACGTTCGCCAACAGCCACACCGTCGAAATATCCGCGACCGTGTAGGGCGCGGGCGGATTGCCCGGCTGCACGAACAGCCCCGGCGCCGCATTGCGGGCGACGACCCGGCCGTCGATCGGGCTCTGCACGACCAGAATCGGATCGACGCGGCGGTCGGCGACGATGCGGTCGATCTCGGCCTCGGTCTTGCCGAACACCCGCACCGCGTCGCGCGCCGCCCTGAGGTTGCCCTCGGCGGTCTGCTGGTCGGAGATCGCCTGTTCGAGGTCCTTCTGGGCGATCGCCCGGGTCTCGTAGAGCTTCCTCGCGCGCACCAGGGCGGCAGTCGTCAGATCGAGCAGCCCGGCCGCGGCGATCAGCGTCGACTCCGCCTGGATGAGGTCCGGGCTGTCGATGGTGAACAGGAGCTGGTCCTTTTTCACCTCGTCGCCGACGCTGGCGAACAGCTTGACGATCCGCCCCTGATAGTTGGTGAAGACCTGGACGGCCAGTTCCTCGTTGAAGTCGATGCTGCCGACCGATTGCTTTTCGATCGGGAACAGGTGCTCGCCGACCGTTTCGATCTTGACCGACGCCAACTGGGCGTCCGACAAGGTCACGGTTCCAGCGGCCGCGCTTGGCGCGGCCGGGTTGGTACTGTCGGTCGCGGCGTTTGCGCTCACCGCCGCGAGCGCGAGCCTCGCCCAATCGGCGAAATGTCTGCCGAACCCCGCCCCGACCGCGAGGAGGACGACCGCAGCGACGAGCATCGCCGCGGTCCTGGTCGTGCGTTTGTTCAATGCCATGGAGCGACCGCGCCTTTAAATTCAACGCAGCCGCGGACTATGGGCACCGCCCGATTCGCGGTCCACTGCTACAAATCGCAATTCCACTGTGACGAATCACAGTTCCGCCCTGCGCTGGTTGCGGGCGCCAAGGGTAGTAGCGTAAAGGGAGAAAGCGGCGCTGCTGATGATCAGTATTTCGCAACCACCGGGCCGCCGAATCGGTAGTTCAAGCCGACGCGCACGATCTGATCGCGCACCCTGTTATTGACAGTGAACGGCCCCCCGTCGATGTCGGTGGTGTTGACTGAGAGTGTCCCGAGATCGAGGTAGAGATATTCAAGCTTGGCCGTCCAATTGCCCGCCAGGGCCGCCTCGATGCCGCCGCCGACGACCCATCCCCACATGATCTCGCTGGTCGACAGCGAATAGGTTTGCCGGCCGGGCGCCCCTCCCGGATTGGCCCAGGTGAAATTGTACTCGGCCTCGCCGAACGCGAGGCCGCCG
>DASPVJ010000355.1:0-4235 GCA_035622435.1 Xanthobacteraceae bacterium
GCCCTGCTCTCGGCGGTGCCGGTGCCCGAGCCGGGCGCAGCGCGCGAGCGCATCATCCTCAAGGGCGACGTGCCGAGCCCGATCAATCCGCCGGCCGGCTGCCGCTTCCACACCCGCTGCCCGTACGCGTTCGACCGCTGCCGCAGCGAGGAGCCGGCGCTGCGACCGATCGAAACCGGGCACCTCGCCGCCTGCCACCTGCACGACCTGCCGGCGGCGCAGAACCCGCTGATGTAGCTGATGTAGCCCGCATAGAGCGCAGTGAAATGCGGGGGCTGGTTTCCCCGGATGTCGCTTCGCTCAGGGGCACCCCATCGCGCACGCGCGATGGGGACCCCTCATCCGGGCTACAACGCTCCGTCCGAGCTGCCGCTTTCTTTCTTTGGTTGAATCATTCGGCGCGGCGGGGCGCTTGTGGGGCGCGATCGATTTCGGGCACCATGGCGGCGCCATCAACGGGGGTCCTGGGCCATGACCACTGCAGCACAAGCAGCCAACGGCGGCGCGTCCGCCACCCGCAGCCGCGAGGCGGTCATCGCCGCAGGGATCGGCAACGCGCTTGAATGGTACGATTTCGCCGTCTACGGCTACTTCGTCACGACGATCTCCAAGCTGTTCTTCGCCTCGGGCGACCCGGTCGCCTCGATCCTGGCGACCTATCTGGTGTTCGGGATCGGTTTCGTGATGCGGCCGGTCGGCTCGATCCTGTTCGGCATCTACGGCGACCGCCACGGGCGCCGCAAGGCGCTCAGCGTCGTGATCTTCCTGATGGCGTTCTCGACCCTTGCGATCGGGCTGCTGCCGACATACGACCAAGTGGGCGTCGCGGCGCCGATCCTGCTGGTTCTTGCCCGCCTGGTGCAGGGCCTTTCCGCCGGCGGCGAATGGGCCGGATCGACCGCCTATATCGTCGAATACGCGCCCGAGGGGCGGCGCGGCTTCATCGGCTCGTGGCAGCAGGTCAGCGTCGGCTCGGGCTTCCTGCTCGGCTCGCTGTCGGGGACGGTGCTCAGTTTCGCGCTGTCGTTCGAGGCGCTCACGTCGTGGGGTTGGCGGCTGCCGTTCCTCTTCGGCATCGTGGTCGGCGCCGTCGGCGCTTATCTGCGCTGGCGCCTTCCCGACACGCCCAAATACACCGACATCGAAGAGCACCATGAGATTTCCGAGGCGCCGCTGTCGGAAGCGTTCAAGCGATACCCGGGCGCGACGTTCACCGCGTTCGGCATAACCCTGCACAACACGGCGGCCTACTACATCTCGCTCCTCTACATGACCGGATATTTCACCACGGTCGCCAAGCTCCCGCAGCCGACCGCGCAATTGATCGGGACGATCTGCCTCGCCATCTTCGTCATCCTCATTCCGTTCACCGGCATGCTATCGGATCGGATCGGCCGCCGGCCGCTGCTGATGGTCTCATGCATCGGTTATGCCTTGCTGGCCTACCCGCTGTTCATGCTGGGAGCCTCCGGGATCGCCGCCTTCGCATTCGTGGCCCAGGTCACTATGATCGTCTTCCAATCATGTTACGCCGGTCCCTGCCCGGCCGCCTACGCGGAGCTGTTCCCGACCCGGGTGCGCTACACGGCGCTCTCGATCGGCTACAACATCGCGGTGGCGGTCTTCGGCGGATTCGCGCCGTTCATCGCTACCTGGCTGATCAGGGAAACCGGCAACCCGCTGGCGCCGGCGTTCTACGTGATCTCCGCCGCGGTGATCACCTTGGTGATCCTGACACAGATCCGCGAGACCGCGTTCGAGCCGTTGAGGTAAGGCTTTCCCCGGATGCGGTGCAGCGCGCAGCGGTGCACCGCTGATCCGGGGCCCATTGCTTCAGCAGAGACGTCTGGACCCCGGGTCTGCAGCGCACCGCTTTCGCGCTGCGCTGCGCCCGGGGAACGCCTCTGAGGTTTTCACGGTCGCATCAGCCGCGGCGGCTGGCGCTCCATGGTCTGCCGGCCGCGCTTGAAGGCGGCGAGCGGATCGCGCACTTCGGCGATCGCCTGCTCGGGCGTCTGCGCGTCGAACACGACGACGTCGGCCGGATTGCCGACCGCGAGCCCATAGTCGTCGAGATTGAGGAGCCGCGCCGAGCGTTCGGTCAGCATGGCGAAGCATTCGCGCAAAGCGTCCGGGCGGCGCACCTGCAGCACGTTGGCGTGCAGATTGGCCATGCGGATCAGCGAGCAGTCGCCGTAGGGCGTCGCCGGGTTGAGCACGTTGTTGGTCGAGAGCGAGCAGTTGACGCCGTGCGCGACCAAAAAATTGGCGTCGGCGACGCCGCGGCGCACGTTGTGGTCCTGATCGCGCCCCATCAGATAAAGGTCGGTCGCCGGCAGCACCGTGACGGCAACGCCCACGTCCGCCAGGCGCCGCGCGACCTGCGCCAGGCGGTCCGGCGGCATGGTCGAGAGCTTCGCCATGTGGCCGGCAACGACGCGCCCGCCGCGCTGGTATTTTTCCGTCAGGTCGCAGACCTGGTGGACGTAGAGGTGATCGGCGCTGGGGCCGACGTCGAGGTGGATGTCGATATCCACGTCGAAGGCGCGCGCCAGCTCGAAGATGCGCTCGATCTGCGCCGGTCCGTCGGTGTCGTAGCGCGGGGCCCCGCCGACGACCTTGGCGCCGCGCTTGAGCCCTTCGACCACAAGCGCGTCGGTGCCGGGATAATTGGTCAGGCCCTCCTGCGGGAAAACGCAGATTTCGATGTCGATCGCCCATTTGTATTGGTCGAGGAGCGCCGACACCGCCTCGAACCCGCGCATGCCGATGCCGGGATCGACTTCGACCTGGGTGCGCATGCGCGTTGCGCCGTGCAGGATGCATTCCTCCAAGGTCCGCGCCGCGCGGGCGTGAACGTCCTCGACCGTCCAGCCTTTTTTCATCGGCGCGACGCTCTTGACCGGGCTCACCTCGCGCGTCTCCTCGGGCGGGCAGCGCTCGATGATGCGCGACTTGTCGAGGTGGATGTGGGTCTCGATCAATCCGGCGCAGACGAGGCCGCCCGCCGCGTCGTGCTCGCGGCCGTCGGCGGCGAGCCCCGGCGCGATCGCGGCGATGCGCCCGGCCGCGATGCCGATGTCGAGCGGCCCGTCGCCGAGCCGGGTGCTCAGGCGGGCATTGCGGATGATGAGGTCCATGCGGTGGAACTTCCTTTATTTGGTCACGTGCACCGGCGCGCTGCGGTAGCGCTCGACCACGGCCATGTCGGGATCGCAGCCGAGCCCCGGACCGTCCGGCACCTTGACCTTGCCGCCGACCGCATCGAGCCAAGGGCCGAACGGGCTTGCCTCCAATGTCACGTAGAGCCGCTCGAACGGCGCCGTCGGCGCGAGGATCGAGGAGGCATGGAGCGACGCCAGGAACCCCGGGCCGAAATAGGCGCAGTGGGGAACGAGCCGCACGCCCGCAACGCCGGCGAGCGCCGCGATCTTGCGCATTTCGCCGATGCCGCCGATCTTGGTCATGCTCGGCTGCGCGATATCGATCGCGCCGACCGCGAACATGTGGCGGAAGTCGAATGCGCCCGCCGCGTTCTCCCCGGCCGCGATGGGAACGCCGGCTTGCCGCACCTGGGCGAGTCCGGCGTGATCCTCCGGCGGCCACACCGGCTCCTCCAGCCAATAAAGGTTGAACGGCTTGAACGCGTGCGCCATCTCGACCGCCTGCGCCACGCTCCACGGGCAATTGGTGTCGCACATGAGCGCGATGTCCGGCCCGATCGCCGCGCGCGCCGCCTTCACCTCCGGCAGCGCGATCTCGTGCAGCTTGATGAAGCGATAGCCCTCGCCGGCCGCGCGCGCCGCCATGCGGGCGACCGTCGCGGCCTCGCCGTAGCGCAGCAGGCTGGCGTAGGCGGTCAGCTCGCGCGGCGCGCCGGCGCCCAACAACCGATGGATCGGCTGGCCGGCGCGCTTGCCGGCGATGTCCCACAGCGCGATGTCGATCGCCGAGAGCGCGTAGACGACCGAGCCGTTGCGGCCGAACAGATGCAGCCGCTGGAACATTTCGCCCATCAGGCCGGCGACATCGGTCGGATCGCGGCCGATGAAGTGCGCCGCCACCATGGTGTCGAGGCTCGCCTTGGTGGCGGGCGCAATCGCGTGCCCGAACCCTTCGCCCCAGCCGGTGATGCCGTCGTCGGTGTCGACCCGCACCAGCAAAATCGCCATGCGGCTCCAGCTCTGGCCGGCGAGCTTGGTCGGGCCGCCCGCATCGCAGGGAATGTGGATGAG
>DASPVJ010000356.1:0-25969 GCA_035622435.1 Xanthobacteraceae bacterium
GGCGGGCACCTTCCGCTTCGAGCGCGGGCTCGAGGACATCCACATGAACGTCGAAGCGCGGCTCGGCGAACTGATCGGCCCCGCCGCCGGACGGCTGCACACCGCGCGCTCGCGCAACGACCAGGTCGCGACCGACTTCAAACTGTGGGTGCGCGACGCCATCGACGAACTCGATGCGGCGCTCGCCGCCTATCAGCAGGCGCTCGCCGAAAAGGCGCTCGCTCACGCCGCCACCGTGATGCCCGGGTTCACCCATCTGCAGACCGCGCAGCCGGTGACCTTCGGGCATCATCTCCTCGCCTATGTGGAGATGGCGGCGCGCGACCGCGGGCGGCTTAGGGACGCGCGCGCGCGGCTCAACGAATGCCCGCTCGGCGCCGCGGCGCTCGCCGGCACGTCGTTTCCGCTCGACCGCGACATGACCGCGCATGCGCTCGGCTTCGACCGGCCGGCGGCAAATTCGCTCGACGCGGTCGCCGACCGGGATTTCGCCCTCGAACTGCTCGCCGCCGGCGCCATCGCGGCGGTGCACCTCTCGCGCTTTGCCGAAGAGATCGTGTTGTGGACTTCGCCGGTCGTCGGTCTTCTCAAGCTGTCGGACAAATTCACCACCGGCTCCTCGATCATGCCGCAGAAGCGCAACCCGGACGCGGCCGAATTGGTGCGCGCCAAGACCGGCCGCATTGCCGGCGCGCTCGACGGGCTGTTGATGGTGATGAAAGGGCTGCCGCTCGCCTATCAGAAGGACATGCAGGAAGACAAGGAAAGCGTCATGGAGGCGGTATCGGCGCTGGCGCTGTCGATCGCGGCCATGACCGGGATGGTGCGCGACATGGAGCCCGACGCCGCCCGCATGAAGAAGGCGGCGGCAGCGGGCTACGCCACCGCGACCGATCTCGCCGACTGGCTGGTCCAGCGCCTCGGCCTGCCGTTCCGCGAGGCCCACCGCATCACCGGGCAAATCGTGGCCGCCGCCGAAAAAGAGGGTGTTGCGCTCAACCGCCTGCCGCTCGCCGCCATGCAGGCGATCGAGCCGCGCATCAACGAAGACGTTCGTTCGGTGCTGACGGTCGAACGCTCGGTCAGGAGCCGCACGAGCTACGGCGGCACGGCGCCCGCCAACGTGCGGCGCGAAGCGCGCAAGTGGTTGAAACGGCTTGAAAAAGCGCTGGCGACCGGTGCGCGCGCGCCGGCCTGAGCGGCGCCATGAAAAGGTCGCCTCGCCGATGCAATCTGCTATGGTGCCGCCCGCTCAGGAACCCGAACCGTGCCGCGCTTCTTGGTGAGCCTGCCCGCCCGGTATGCCGTTGCTGCGGCCCTCGTGCTTGCGCTCGGGCTTACGGGCTGCGGCCGCAAGGGCGCGCTCGATCCGCCGCCGGGCGGCTTGTCGGAGCCATCGGTCACCTCGGCGCCGCCCGGTACCGCGGCCGCGCCGCCGGGCCAGGCGGCGGCCCCCGCCGCGCCCAATCCCCAGCAGGCGGCGCAGCCCGCCGCGAAGAAAACCACGCCGCTCGATTGGCTTCTCAACTGAACGCGCAATGCATCACTTCGCCTATCGCAACGGCGTGCTCCACGCCGAGGCGGTGAACCTCGCCGCCGTCGCCGAGAAGGTCGGCACCCCGTTCTATTGCTACTCGACCGCCACGATCGAGCGCCACTACCGGGTATTCGCCGACGCGTTCGCCGACGTTCCCGCGCTTGTCTGCTACGCCATGAAGGCGAATTCCAACCAGGGGGTGATCGCCACCTTGGCGCGGCTCGGCGCCGGCGCCGACGTGGTCTCCGGGGGCGAACTCAAGCGCGCGCGTGCCGCCGGCGTGCCGCCCGACAAGATCATGTTCTCGGGCGTCGGCAAGACCGCGCGCGAACTCGCGCTCGCGGTCGACGAAGGCGTCCTGTGCGTCAACGTGGAATCGGAATCCGAGCTCGACATGCTCTCCACGATCGCCGCATCGAAGGGCCGCGTGATCGACATATCGGTGCGGGTCAATCCCGACGTCGACGCGCACACCCACGCCAAGATCGCCACCGGCCGGGCGGAGAACAAGTTCGGCGTCCCGATCGGCCGCGCCCGCGCAGTCTATGCCCGCGCCGGCAAGCTGCCGGGCATCCGCGTCGCCGGCGTCGACATGCACATCGGCAGCCAGATCACTCTGCTGCAGCCGTTCGACGACGCCTTCGCCCTGTTGTCCGAGTTCGTGCGCACGCTGCGCGCGGACGGTCATCGCGTCGCCCATGTCGACCTCGGCGGCGGCCTCGGCATTCCCTACCGCGAGGACGACGAGCCGCCGCCCGATCCGGACGCCTATGCGCAGGTGGTCAAGCGGGCAACCCGCGACCTCGATTGCATGCTGATTTTCGAGCCGGGCCGCCTGATCGTCGGCAACGCCGGCGTCCTCGTCACCCGCGTGCTCTACAAGAAGCGCGGCGAGGCGAAGACGTTCGTCATCGTCGACGCCGCGATGAACGATCTCATTCGCCCGACCCTCTACGGCGCCCATCACGAGATCCGTCCGGTCGTCGAGCCGGCGCCCGGCGCGCGGCACATCATCGCCGACGTGGTCGGACCGGTGTGCGAATCGGGCGACTTCCTGGCCGAGGGTCGCGAACTGGTCGATACCCAGCCGGGCGACCTCTTGGCGGTGATGTCGGCGGGCGCCTACGCGGCGGTGCAAGCGGGTACCTACAATACCCGCGCGCTCGTTCCGGAGGTGCTGGTGCGAAACGACCAATGGGCCCTGGTCCGGCCCCGTCTCGACGTCGACGCCCTCATCGGGCTCGATCGGCTGCCGCCCTGGCTGTGACCCCAAAACGGAGCACGATTCGGCCCCCAATCGCTCCCTCGGAGGTAATCCGGCCCCGATTTTCGTAGAACTCATTCGTATATCGTCACTTTCTCGTCAGAATGCCCGGCGAGGCTCGAGAGTTGTTCTTGTTGCTTTGCGGCAAATCAGCCAAGGTACCGGCCGATGCGGGTAGTCCCGTGACCGACCGACCGATCGAGAGCCCCGACGACCGGCCGCAGCCGATCGACGAGCGGGTTGCGCAAGGGTTGCTCGCCCGGGCCTTGCGGCGAGCACGATGGACGATTCTGTGGGAACGGCTGTGGCCGGCATTGGCGTCGCTCGCGACTGCCGTCGGTCTGTTCCTGGCCTTGTCCTGGGCCGGCGCGTGGCTGGCGCTGCCGCCGATCGGGCGCGCGATCGGATTGTTCCTGTTGCTGGCGCTCACCGCGGTCAGCAGCGTGCCGCTGTTCCGCTTCCGCCTGCCGAACGCCTATGACGGCCTGCGGCGGCTCGACCGCGCCAGCGGCCTGAAGCATCGCCCGGCGACCGCGGTCGCCGACGAAATCGCCGCCAACGAAACCGACCAAGTCGCGCTGGCTTTGTGGCGCGCCCACGTGGAGCGCGCGCTACGCACCGTGCGCAACCTCAAGGCCGGCTTGCCGCACCCGCGCCTTGCCGTCCGCGACCCCGTGGCGCTGCGCGCCCTCGTGCTCATTCTGGCGGTCGCCACTTTCGTGGGCGCGGGCGGCGAGCGCATCCGCCGCGTCACCGCCGCGTTCGACTGGGCGGGGGTCGTGGGCGGGACGAACTTCCGCATCGACGCCTGGGTGACGCCCCCGACCTACACCGGCCGGCCGCCGATCATCCTGCCGGGCCTGCGCGCCGGCGAACCGATCCAGACGGCGACGGCGCAGACCGTGCCGGCCGGGAGCACGTTGGTGATCCGCGCGACCGGCACCGCCCATCTCGACGTCGTCACCAGCGGCGGCCTGGGCGCGGCTCCGGCACCGGCCGCGCTGCCGCCGGCGGGCACCGACGAGCGCCGGTTCCTCATCAACGACAGCGGCGCCGCGACGCTACGCGGCGTGATCGATGACGACGTCACCTGGACGTTCAACGCGATCCCCGACCGTGCGCCGACCATTGCGCTCGTCAAGGAGCCGGAAGCGCAGGCGCGCGGGTCGCTGCAGCTCGCCTACAAGGTCGAGGACGATTACGGCGTGGTGGCGGCCGAGGCGACCTTCACGCGCAAGCCGCCGCCCGCCACGCACGGGCCGGCGGCACGGGCGCTTTACGATGCGCCGAATTTTCCGCTCGTGCTGCCGCAAGCGCGCACCCGCAACGGCGTCGGCCAAACCACCAAGGACCTGACCGAGCATCCGTTTGCCGGGACCGAGGTCACGATGGTGCTGCATGCGCGCGACGAGGCCGGCCACGAAGGGGTCAGCGCGCCGCACGAGTTCACCTTGCCGCAGCGCATGTTCATCAAGCCGCTGGCCAAGGCGCTGATCGAGCAGCGGCGCATCCTCGCGCTCGACGCCAATTCCCGCGACCTGGTGGTGACCGCGCTCGATGCGCTGGCGCTGGCGCCCGAGCGCTTCATTCCCGAAGCCGGCGTCTATCTCGGCCTGCGCTCGATTTACTGGCAGCTCGCCCGCGCCCAGAGCGACGAGGATCTGCGCGAGGTGGTGACGCAGCTGTGGACGATGGCGGTGACGATCGAGGACGGCAACGTCTCCGACGCCGAGCAGGCGTTGCGGGCCGCCGAGGAGGCGTTGCGCCAGGCGCTCGAGCGCGGCGCGTCCGACGAAGAGATCAAGCGGCTCACCGAGGAGCTGCGCGCGGCGCTCGACAAGTTCATGCAGGCGCTGGCCGAGCAGTTGCGCAAGAATCCGCAGCAGCTGGCGCGGCCGCTCGACCGCAACACCCGCGTGCTGCGGCCGCAGGACCTCAAGAACATGCTCGACCGCATCGAGAGCCTGGCGCGCTCCGGGGCCAAGGACGCCGCCCGGCAGTTGCTGCAGGAAATGCAGCAGATGCTCGAGAACCTGCAGATGGCGCAGCCCGGCGCTTCGCCCGACGGCGACGACGACGACATGATGTCGGCGCTCGACGAATTGGGCGACATGATTCATCAACAGCAGCAGTTGCGCGACCGCACCTTCCGGCAGGGCCAGGACATGCGCCGCGGCGACCGCCAGCGCGGCCAACGCGGGCAGCCGGGCCAACAGGGCCAGCCGGGCGATCAGGCCGGCCAGGACAAGGGGCTGGGCGGGTTGCGCCAGGACCAGCAGGCGCTGCGCGAGCAGCTCAGGAAGCTGCTCGATGAACTCAAGAAGCGCGGTCAGCTCGGCCAGCAGGCGCCGGGCGAAAGGGGCGACGGGTCGCTCGGCCGCGCCGAGGAGGCGATGCGCGACGCCGAGGGCGCGCTCGGCGACGGCAACCCCGACTCCGCCGTCGACGCCCAGGGCCGCGCGATCGAAGCCTTGCGGCGGGGCGCCCAGGATCTCGCCCAGCAGATGCAGCCCGGGCCCGGCCTCGGTCCGGGGCAGCCGGGGCGCACCGGCCCGGCGCGCGCCCAGCAGGACACCGATCCGTTCGGACGGCCGCTGCGCGGGCGCGAATACGGCGACGACTCGACCGTCAAGGTGCCGGGCGAAATCGACGTTCAACGCGCGCGGCGCATTCTCGAGGAGCTGCGCCGACGCTTCGGCGATTCATTCCGCCCGCAGATCGAGCTCGACTACATCGAGCGGCTGTTGCGGGATTTTTGAGTCACCCCGCTCCCAGCGCTCCGTTCACCGCCGTGCGGATTTCCGCCAGCGTAAACGGCTTGGTGATGACGTCGTGGATCAGCGCGTCGAGGCCGTGCGCGCGCTCGCGCTGGTCGGCATAGCCGGTCATCAGGAGAATGATCAGTTCGGGAAAGTCGCGCGCCGCCGCAAGCGCGAGCGCGATGCCGTCCATCACCGGCATGCGGACGTCGGCGAGCAGGAGGTCGAACCGGCCGTCATGGCGAGCCATGAGATCGAGCGCTTCGGCGCCGTCGGGCGCCGCGGACACTTGGTGGCCGTCCTGGGCGAGCGCCCGGGCAACGAAGACGCGCAGCGCCTCTTCGTCTTCGGCGATGAGGATGCGCGCCATCTTTTCGCGGTCAATTCGCGGCGGTCGCGACGTCGCGCCGGTTGAAGAAGCGAACGATCACGTCCTGCCCGTCCGCGGGCGGCGATGCCAACCGCGAGCGGAACGGCATCGTGTCGCCGGGGGCAAGCGCCGCCTGGGCCGGCATCGCCGTCCATGCGTAGACCTCGTAGCCGGCGCCGTTGCGCACCGCGAACCGCAGGCGCGGCACCTCCACGGGCCGGCGCGTCACGTTGGCGATCACCCCTTCGACCACCAGCACCGCCACGCCCTCGTTGGTTTCGACCGTCGTCTTGACGCTGTCGAAGCTCAGCCCGCGCAGGTTGACCGGAAGCCCGACGGCGGAGAACAACGGCGCCGTCTGCGGCAGAACGCGCACGACGGTTGCCCGCCAGTTGAGGAGCGCCGCGAGCGCCGCCGCCAGCACCAGAATGATCGTCGCAAGACCCGGCCGGGATCGCCCGGAGCGCCGGCGCTTCGCCGTGCCGTCCGCCCGCCGCGCCCGGCGCGCCGCCAAAGTCTCGATGTCCGGTCCGCCCGCAGCCCGGCCGGCAAGCGCGGACGCGTCGTCCTGCACTATCGCCGGAACGAGCGGAGGCGCATGCACAATGGCGACGGACGTCGCCTCGCCGGACGGCGCATCCGGGCCGTCGCCCGCCACGTCGATGCCGTCGGGCTCGACGGCGAGGGCGCGATGTTCCGCCGGCTGCGCCGGCTGATCGGGCTCGCCCGCCGCGCTCGCGTCGTTCTGTCCCGTTGCCAGCGCAATCGCCGCCGGCGCCATGTCGCTGACCGAGGCGAACCACACTGCGCGGCAGCGCGCGCAGCGCACCGAGCGCCCCGCCGCTCCCAGCGTGGACAGTTCGATCCGATAGGCAGTCGCGCACGATGGACAGACAATCAGCATCGGTCGTTCGCATTCGCAGCGCGCAAACCGGGCCTGCGTTCGAATCGGGACCCTAGCAGCCGATCCGTTAACGGATCGGAAACCATGGAAGTCCCGGCATTGCCTGGGCAAATCACGCTGCCGGGTAGATCGTTAATGCATCGTTAAGCGCGGCGGCGCGACAACGGCGCGGCGGCCGATTCGGAGGAGGGCGTGGTCCGATTCGAGAACGTGGGCCTGCGTTACGGACTGGGGCCGGAGGTCCTGCGCGACCTTTCCTTCCGGGTCGACCCGCATTCCTTTCAGTTCCTGACCGGCCCGTCCGGCGCCGGCAAGACGTCGCTGCTGCGCCTGCTCTACCTGTCGCTCAGGCCGACGCGGGGGCTCATCACCCTGTTCGGCCACGACGTCGCCACCCTGTCGCCCGACGCGCTGGCGACGCTGCGGCGGCGCATCGGGATCGTGTTCCAGGACTTCCGGCTGCTCGACCACATGAGCACCTACGAGAACGTCGCCCTGCCGCTGCGCGTGCTCGGGCGCGACGAGGCGAGCTATCGCAACGAAGTCGCGGAGCTGCTGCACTGGGTCGGTTTGGGCGAACGCCTGTGGGCGCTGCCGCCGGTGCTTTCCGGCGGCGAAAAGCAGCGCGCCGCGATCGCCCGCGCCGTCATCGCCCGCCCGCAACTGCTGCTCGCCGACGAGCCGACCGGAAACGTCGATCCGGTGCTGGCGCGCCGCCTGCTCCGGCTGTTCATCGAGCTCCACAAGTCCGGCACCGCGGTGGTCATCGCGACCCACGACATTGCGCTGATGGATCTGCTCGACGCCCGCCGCCTGGTGCTGCATGAAGGCCGGATGCATGTCTATGAGTGATGCGGCCATGACGAGCGAACCGGACGAACCCGCTGCCCCCACGGCAGGCGGCCTGCCGCCGTCGAGCCATCGCTCGATCGTCCCCGCCGACACGATCGCGGGCCGGGCGCTGGTCGCCGTCATCGCCATCATGACCTTCCTGGCGGCGCTGACCCTCGGCGCCGTGGTGCTCATCCACGCGACCGCAACCGAATGGCAATCCGAGGTCGCCCGCGAGGTGACGATTCAGGTCCGGCCGACGCCAGGCCGCGACATCGAGGCCGACGTGAAGACGGCCGCCGACATCGCGACGGCCCAGCCGGGAATTGCCGGGGTGCGGCCCTATTCCAAGGCGGAAACCGCGCGGCTGCTCGAGCCCTGGCTCGGCACCGGGCTCACCTTCGACGACCTGCCGGTTCCTCGGCTGATCGTCGTGCGCATCGCCCCCGACGGCGCGCCCGACCTCGCGCAACTCGGCAAGGCGATCGCCTCCCAGGTTCCCGGCGCGACGCTCGACGATCATCGCGGCTGGGTCGACCGCCTGCGCACCATGGCCCAGACCGCCGTCGCCGTCGGCATCGGCCTTCTGGTCCTGGTGCTTGTCGCCACCGTCCTGTCGGTGACGTTCGCGACCGGCGGCGCCATGGCGGCGAACCGGCCGATCATCGAAGTTCTGCATTTCGTCGGCGCCCGCGACGGGTTCATCGCCGGGCAGTTCCAGCGGCATTTTCTGCTGCTCGGGCTTACCGGCGGCATCATCGGCGGCGTGGCCGCGATGCTGCTGTTCGTGGCGGCCGGTTTCGTCGGCAACTGGTTCAAGGGAACCGCCGGCGAGGGGCAAGTCGCGGCCTTGTTCGGCAGCTTCGCGATCGGCCTTGCGGGCTATGCCGCCATCGTGGTGCTGGTCGCGCTGGTCGCCGCGGTGACCGCCGGCGCCTCGCGTTTGACGGTCTACCGCACGCTCGGCTCGATCGAATGAGGCGATCGGGCGCCGCAACCCGGGCGTTGCGAGTTGCGCTATGATGGATCGGGAACCCAGCCCCATGTCGGTCGCCGATTCGCACCCCCGGCAAGACGCCGCAGCCACGGTCCCCCGGCCGGCCGGCGGCCGGCTCGCGCGGCTCGCGCGCGGACTGTGGCGCCTCACGGCGCTCGCCGTCTTTGCCGTCCTCGTGGCGTTCGTCGGCGGGTTTCTCTGGTTCGTCGCCAGCGTGCCGACCGAAGAGATCGCGCTCGACCGCGACGCCGACGGCATCGTCGTGCTCACCGGCGGCGCGTCGCGCATCGCCGACGCGATCGAGCTTCTGGCCGCCGGGCACGGCAAGCGCCTGCTCATCAGCGGCGTCCATCCGGCGACGTCGAGCCACGAACTCGAGCGCCTGAGCCCGGCGTACGGACGCTGGCTGACGTGCTGCGTCGACCTCGGCCATGCCGCGGTCAACACCTCGGGCAATGCCGTCGAAACCAAACGCTGGGTGATCGATCGCGGCTTCCGCTCGCTGATCGTCGTCACGTCGAACTACCACATGCCGCGCACCATGGCGGAACTCGCCCGGCGGATGCCGGAGGTGGCCCTCGTGCCGTTTCCGGTGGTGACCGACAAGATGCGGGCGGAGACGTGGTGGTCGAGCCCGGCGGCCGCAAAGCTCCTCTTTTCCGAATATCTGAAGTATATCGTCGCCCAGGTTCGCATGCGGCTTGGGGTCGCTCCCGCCGAGGCCGGCGTTCACGGCGCCCGCGCCGCTTAAAGCGTGATGGCTTTTCTTCGAATCGCCATCCCGCTCTGGCTTATTGTTGGAGCATGATGTTTTCCGAAAACCGGTACCCACCCCGCATCGCGTGCGGGGCAGGCTTTTTCGGCATCATGCTCTGGGTCCCCAGTCCTTCGGTCGCGCCGTGCTGATTCTGGTCCGCTCCGTCCTGTTCAATCTTTTGTTCTATCTCAATCTGCTGCTGTACATGACGGCGGCGTTGCCGACGTTGCTGCTGCCGCATCGCGCGCTCATTGCCTTCGCGAAGTCCTGGGGGCGCACCAATCTGCGGCTGCTGCGCGCGATCTGCGGCATCGATGTGGCGTGGGTCGGATTGGAAAAAATCCCGGCCGGCCCGCTGATCGTCGCCGCCAAGCACCAATCGACGTGGGACACCTTCGCGCTGCTCACGCTGTTCGACGATCCCACTTTCATCGTCAAGCGCGAGCTGATGTGGCTTCCTCTGTTCGGCTGGTACATTCGGAAGGCGAGCATGATCCCGGTCGATCGGGGCGCCCGCTCGCAAGCGCTCGCCGCCATGACCGTGCGGGCGCGCGTCGAGCTTTTGCGCGACCGGCAGCTCGTCATTTTCCCCGAAGGCACGCGGCGGGCGCCGGGGGCCGAGCCGGCCTACAAATTCGGCGTTGCCCATCTCTACGGCGAGACCGGCGTGCCCTGCCTGCCGATCGCGCTCAATTCCGGCCTGGCATGGCCGCGACGGTCGTTCCTGCGGCACCCGGGTACGGTACGGGTCGAGATCCTCGATCCGATTCCGCCCGGCCTCGGCCGGACGGAATTCTTCGACCGCCTCAAGCGCGACACCGAAGTCGCAACCGCCCGCCTGGTGGCAGCCGGCCTGGATTGAGGTCAAATCCCAGCGTGCGCCTCGTGGATGCCGTGCAGCCGTTCCGCCAGCAGGCGCAGCTCGCGGTCGCGGCAACCGAGCGCCTCCAGTTCCTTCACCGCCGCGAGCACGTAGTCGCGGTTCCGCCCCGATACGCCGTGGCCTTGGCGCACGTGATGCAGCTGCTCGGCAAGGGTGAGGCGGCCGGCATATTGCGGATGGCCGCGATCGACCATGAAGCATAAGGCCTGCACCCGGCGTTCGGGGTGGGACAACAGCGTGATGGGCCGCACGCATTCGCGGTAGACCATGGTGACCTGCTCGCGGGCGCGCAGGTAGTCGAGGGTCGCCGGGCGGGCGGAAGCCGCCACCCGGTAGGCGATCCCGCGGCACATGCCGCCGCGGTCGAGCCCGAGCACCAGCCCGGGGCGCTCGGGACTGCCGCGATGGACGTGCGACCACACGCAGAGCGCCCGATGGGCACCGGTCAAGCGCGCCGCGACCCGCTCGACGGCCGCAAAGCCGGGCCGCCACATCAGCGACCCGTAGGCGAACACCCAAAGATCCTCGTCGGCGTGGTCGAAATGCGCGTCCATTTGCCCGTTTATGGGATTGAGGGCCGGGCGGTCCCGTCGCCTAACAGGCCGGCTCCATCGAGGCAACCGGTCGACCGCGCGGGCTGAAATCGCCGCGCCCGCCTTGGTGAGGCCACATCAGCCGGCAAGGCAGGAGCGTCCGAGCCCCCGGAAGGCCCGCATGGTCCATCCCGTTCTCGCCCCGTCCCGATCCCGCCGGGTGATCCTGCCGTTCGTTGCGGTCGTCGCCCTCGCCGGCCTCTGGACGGCGTTCTGGTTCTACGCCGCATCGACCGCGGACACGATGCTGACGCGCTGGCGGGAGCAGGAGATGCGGTTCGGTCGCACTTACAGCTGCGGCTCGCAGAGCGCCGGCGGCTATCCGTTCCGCATTGAGCTGCGCTGCGACGATGCGGCCGTGGAAGTGCGCGCCTTCCAGCCCGCGCTGACGATCGCGGCCAAGAGCCTGATGGTCGTGGCGCAGGTCTACGACCCGACCCTGTTGGTGGGCGAAGTCACCGGCCCGCTCACGGTCACCGAAGCCGGCGGACCGGAGACGCTCGTCGCCACTTGGCAGCTCGCCCAAATCAGCATGCGCGGCCGGCCGAACGCCCCGGAGCGCCTGTCGATTGCGGCCGACGACCTGCGCCTCTACCGCGGACCGGAGATCGCAGGGGTGCCGCTTGCGGCAGCCAATCACATGGAGCTGCACGCGCGCGTCAACCAGGGTTCGACGCCGGAAAACCCGGCCGCCGATTTGGTCGTGCGCGTCTCCGGCGCGACTGCGCCGGCCGCCGGCGGGCTGGCGGCACAGCCCCTCGATGCGGAGGTCACGGCGGTCCTGCGCGGGCTCAAAAGCTATGCGCCGAGACCGCTGCCGGTCATGCTGCGGGAACTGCAGGCGGCCGGCGGGCGTCTCGACGTGTCGACCGCGCGGTTGGCCCAGGGGGAGACCATCGTGCAAGCCAACGGCTCGATCGGCCTGAGCGCAAACGGCCGGCCCGACGGCACCCTGACGGTCACCATCGCGGGCTTCGACAAGTTCATGGCGTCGATCGGCGGCTTGGGGAAAGCGCTGCCGGCCGCGCCGGCGCCCGGCCGCCCGGCGCTGAGCGCCTTCGACCGGCTCGCGCCGGCGCTGGGCGGCGCGGGCCGCGATCAGGTCGCGGCCGGGCTCCTCGGCCTGCTCGGCGAGCGCACGCTGCTCGACAACAAGCCGGCGATCACCATGCCGCTGCGATTGTCCGACGGCGCCGCGACCCTGGGCCCCATTCCTCTCGGCCACGTCCCGCCGCTTTATTGACGGAACGTCATTGCAAGCCAAGCGCGGCAATCCAGGGGTCACGGCGCCATCGCTTCTGGATTGGCTTCGTCGCCCTTCGGATGGCGATGATGCCCGACTTAGGGGATACCCCGAAAGGATGATTTCTGTTTTCAGACAGGTCGGCCTCGATTACAAGCGCGGCCCGATAGCTATGGAAACTGCATCGGCCGGGTGCTTTGGATCGGCGTACCCAAATATCTTTCTTCCCGCCTCCCAGAAGCATCGTTGGATGTTCGTTGCGTGATGGGGGGCGTGCTGCAAGTCGATTACCACCAAGAAAATTCCAGGAGTTGACCATGAAAGAGATGCCCCGCCCGGCCACGCTAGGCCTTTTGGGAATCCGCCTATTTCATCGAATATCTTCTCCAAATCTTGGCCAATCAGAGGGGCATCCGAATCAACCATTCCTGGGCGGATAAATACTGGTCCCCTCTCAGATGTTGCTTTCATGCAACTTATGAACTTCGCGCGTTCTTCTAGCGAGATGGTTCTTGGACTTGTAATTTCCTTAAGTTGGCCCTCGGCCGTCTCGGCGCGAGATTCAAGCCTATGGATGATAGCATCATCACCAATCCGTTCGACCGCATATCCTGCTGCTGCCAACAGGGCAAACGCGAACGCCATCTCCCTGTGCAATTTTTCCCACTTGGCCGGGATAATACAAACACCGGCCTCGCCTACCAATGCGCCCGCCAGTACCACAAATCCAGCCCAACTAAGAAATCCAGGCGAAGCGAGTGAAAGCAAAAGATCGCCCACAGAAACCACCTACATGGCATTGCGCGAACCATCGCCCATGGCGACCCTATTCGCCATCCGCCGCGTAGGGCCGCGGCAGCATGTCGAGCGCCGGATGCGGCCGGCCGAAGTCGGGCGCCGGCGAATCCTGGCCGATCTCGACGATGCCGCGCCGGATCGCCCGGGTGCGGGTGAACAGGTTGAACAGGGCGTCGCCGTCGCCCCAACGGATCGCGCGCGCGAGCGCTGAAACGTCCTCGTTGAAGCGACCGAGCATCTCCAGCACCGCGTCGCGGTTGTGCAGGAACACGTCGCGCCACATGGTCGGATCCGACGCGGCGATGCGGGTGAAGTCGCGAAAGCCGCCGGCCGAGAACTTCATCACCTCCGAGCGCGTGACCGCCTGCAGATCGTCGGCGGTGCCGACGATCGAATAGGCGATGAGGTGCGGCACGTGACTGGTGATGGCGAGCACGAGATCGTGGTGCTCCGCCGGCATCGTGTCCACGTTGGCGCCGAGCGCGTGCCAGAACGCCGCCAGCCGCTCGACCGTCAACGGATCGGCATGGTCGGGCGGCGTGAGAATGCACCAGCGGTTGACGAACAGTTCGGCAAAGCCCGCGTCCGGCCCGGAATGCTCGGTACCGGCGACTGGATGCGCCGGAACGAAGTGCACGCCGGCGGGCAGGTGGGGGCCCATGTCGCGGATGACCGAGCCCTTGACCGAGCCCACGTCCGACACGACGGCGCCGGCCTTCAGGTGCGGGCCGATCTCGGCGGCGACCGCGCCGCATTGTCCGACCGGAATGCACACGATGACGAGGTCGGCGCCTTCGACCGCCGCCGCGTTGGTCTCGGCGACCTGGTCGGCGATGCCGAGTTCGGCCACCCGCCGGCGGGTGGCGCCGGATCGCGCGGTCGCCGCAATCGCCCGCACGGCACCGGCTGCGCGCGCCGCCCGCGCGATCGACGAGCCAATGAGGCCGACGCCGATCAGCGCCAAGCGTTCGAATATCGGCTTGTCGCTCACGCCGCGCGCCTAGATTTTTGCTGGAGCGCGATGCTCCATGAACTCGCCGAGCGCGGCCACCGCCAGCCGGTTCGCCTCTTCGGTGCCGACCGACATGCGCAACGCGTTCGGCAGCTTGTAAGCTCCTGTTGCCCGCAGGATCAGGCCGCGCTTGGTGAGAAACGCGTCGGCGTCCTTGGCGGTACGGCCGGGCGCGGTCGGAAAATGGATCAGCACGAAGTTGGCGGCGCTCGGCGTCACGTCGAGGCCGAGCTTGCCGATCTCCGCCGCGAGCCAGGGAAGCCACTTCTCGTTATGGGCGCGCGAGACTTCCACGTGGTTGGTATCGCCGATCGCCGCGATTCCGGCCGCGATCGCCGGCTGATTGACGTTGAACGGACCGCGGATGCGGTTGAGCGCCTCGACCACGTAGGCCGGCCCGTACAGCCAGCCCAGCCGCAGCGCCGCCAGCCCATGGATCTTCGAAAAGGTCCGGCACATGACGACGTTGTCGCAGGTGGCGACGAGTTCGATGCCCGACTCGTAGTCGTTGCGCCGCACGTATTCGGCATAAGCCGCGTCGAGCACGAGCAATACGTGGGACGGCAGCGCCCGCTGCAGGCGCTTGACCTCGTCGAACGGCACGTAAGTGCCGGTCGGGTTGTTGGGGTTGGCGAGGTAGACGAGCTTCGTCTTCGCGCTCACCCGGGCGAGGATCGCGTCGACATCGGCGGTGTAATTCGTCTCCGGCGCCACCACCGGCGTGCCGCCCGCGCCGAGGGTGGCGATGTGGTAGATAAGGAAGCCGTGGGTCGTGTGGATCGCCTCGTCGCCCGGACCGATGAACGCGTGGGCGAGCAGGTTGAGAAGTTCGTCCGAGCCCGCCCCGCAAACGATCCGCGCCGGATCGAGGCCAAAGGCGCGCCCGATCGCCTCGCGCAACTCCGCGGCCGAGCCGTCCGGGTATTCGTGCAGCCGCGCCGCCTCGCCCATGTAGGCTTCGATCGCCTTGGGGCTCGGTCCGAGCGGCGTCTCGTTCGACGACAGCTTGAACACCCTGGCGACGCCGGGCGCGCTGCTCTTGCCCGGCACATAGGCGTCGATCGCGAGCACGCCGGGGCGCGGTTCGGGGCGCTTCAACGCGGACATCGACGAGGCTCCAAGGGGTTCTCAGCGCCCGGTCGGGATCGGCCCGGCGCCATCGGCGGTGACCGTATAACGGGTCGCGTGGCTTCCGACGAGGGCCGCTGACCGCACCGAGGCGCCGGCCTCGATGAGCGCGGCGGAGATTTCCTCGAGCGTCCGACCCTGGGGGAGCGAGACCAGCAAGGCGGCTCCGTCGAAGGCGCGGTCCGGGACCGCGAGCGTCTCGGCGAGCGGCATCACCGCCCGCGACGCCGCCGGCCCCCATCCGGCGAGCTTGATGCTCCAGGTCTCCACGTCGGTGACGATCGCATCGCGGGCCGGGCGCGAGATCACGAACACCGGCAGCGCCGCCGGGTGATCGGCGCGCTCGACGAACGGCAGCCGGGCAATGATTTTGGGCGCGTCGTCGCCTTCGAGCGCATTCCACCATGCGCCTGCGCCGGCCACCGCGGTTGCCGGCACCAAGCCGAGATCGCCCGCCGAGGCGGCGACCGCCGCCACCACGCCGGCAGCGCCCATGTGGGTGACGAACGGGACCGTGAAGCCGAAGTGGAACCGCTCGGTGTCGCGCATGGCCGCCTCGCCCGGCGTCAGGTCGGCATGAACCGCGTAGGGCGCCTGCACGAAGGTGAAGGTCGAGATGATGACACGCCAGATGCTCTCGGCGGTGTCGAGGGGCAAGATGCCGCGATGGCGCTCGACCAGGCGGCGCATCATCTCGGCCTCGCGCGCCGGCCGGAAGGCGGAGCCGGACTCCTGCGTGCGCTTGGCGGCGATCAGCCGATCGATGATCTCGCCGCGCTCGATCAGCAGGCGATGCATGGTCTCGTCGATGCGGTCGATGTCGCGCCGCAGGTCGACAAGCGAAGGAGCAGCGGTGGTCAACTCGGACATGGTGCGATCGAGCGTTGCCGCCCGGCTCAAGCTGCCCCCATCGGCGAAGGCGCCCGGCGGGCGGCCCTTGATAGGTCGCATGGACCGCGAAATCAAAGAAAACGTTGACAGTCGAGGCACCTAATCCCTACCTAAGCGCCCCGCGGCCGTTAACCCGGCTTCCGGTTCCGCCTTTGCTGCGAATCGGTCGGTTTGCCCGCGGCGGAGTGGCGTGATGGCCGAGGCGAACCTGACGATCGTACGAGATGCAACCGCCCGCGCGCGCGAAGCGGACAGCCCGCAGTCGCCCGTGGTGCGCTTCGCGCCCGACCAGCCGTTGCAGCTCGATGCCGGCGTCGAGCTGGCGCCGTTCCAGATCGCCTATCAGACCTACGGCACGCTCGACGCGGCGCGCGCGAACGCGGTGCTGATCTGCCATGCGCTCACCGGCGACCAGCACGTCGCCAACATCCATCCGGTCACCGGCAAGCCCGGTTGGTGGGAAACCATGGTGGGGCCCGGCCGGCCGATCGACACCGACCGCTACTTCGTCATCTGCCCGAACGTGCTCGGCGCCTGCATGGGCACCACCGGCCCGTCCTCGACCAATCCGGCGACCGGCAAGCCCTGGGGGCTCGACTTTCCCGTCACCACCGTGCGCGACATGGTGCGCGCCCAGGCGATGTTGCTCGACCATCTCGGCATCGAGTCGCTGTTCGCGGTGGCGGGCGGCTCGCTCGGCGGCATGCAGGTGCTGCAATGGACGGCGAGCTATCCGCAGCGCGTGTTCGCGGCGCTGCCGATCGCGACCGGGACCCGCCATTCGGCGCAGAACATCGCCTTCCACGAGGTCGGCCGCCAGGCGGTGATGGCCGATCCGGACTGGCGCGGCGGCCGTTATTTGCTCGAGGGCACCAACCCCCGGCGCGGGCTCGCGGTCGCCCGCATGGGCGCGCACATCACCTATTTGTCCGACGCGGCCTTGCATCGCAAGTTCGGCCGCAAATTCCAGGACCGCAGCAACCCGACCTTCTCGTTCGACGCGGATTTCGAGGTCGAGAGCTACCTGCGCCACCAGGGCAGTTCGTTCGTCGAGCGCTTCGACGCCAACAGCTATCTCTACCTCACCCGCGCGATGGACTATTTCGACCTCGCCGCCGACTACGACGGCGTGCTCGCCCGCGCCTTCAAGAATACGCCGACCCGGTTCTGCGTGATCTCGTTCACCAGCGACTGGCTGTTCCCGACCTCGGAGTCGCGCGCCATCGTGCACACGCTCAATGCGGCCGGCGCCCGCGTCTCGTTCGCCGAAATCACCACCGACAAAGGCCACGACGCCTTCCTGCTCGACGAGCCGGAGCTGTTCGCGATCGTGCGCGGGTTCCTCGACGCCGCCGGCAAGGCGCGCGGCTTGAACGGGGGCCGTTGAGGTGATGCTCACCCGCCTGCCCAGCGACCTGACCATGGCGGAGGCGGCACGCGGCCCCGGCGGCGCCCGCGTCGACCTGCTGCTGGTCGCCGACATGGTGGAGCGCGGCTCCAAGGTGCTCGACGTCGGCTGCGGCGACGGCGAACTGCTGCGCATCCTCGCCGAGCGGCGGGCGGTCGACGGCCGCGGCATCGAATTGTCGCGCGAAGGCGTGAACGAATGCGTCGCCAAGGGCCTGGCGGTGGTGCAAGGCGACGCCGACACCGACCTCGTCGACTATCCGGACGACGGGTTCGACTATGTGATCCTGTCGCAGACGCTGCAGGCGACGCGCCACCCGCGCCAAGTTCTCGAGCACATGCTGCGCATCGGCCGCCGCGCCATCGTGTCGTTCCCCAATTTCGGCCATTGGGGCATAAGGCTGCAGATCATGTTCGGCGGGCGCATGCCCACGACCGACAATCTGCCGTATAGCTGGTACGACACCCCCAACATCCATTTCTGCACGATCAAGGACTTTCGCGGCCTGTGCGACGTGGTGGGCGTGCGCATGGAAAAGGCGACCGCGCTCAATGCCTGGGGTCGGCCTCTGCGCCTCGCGGCGCCATGGTGGTTCTGGAACCTGTTCGGCGAGCAGGCGGTGTTTCTGCTCAGCAGAGGTCGGAAGTCAGATGTCAGATGACAGATGACAGAGGTCGGATGACAGACGTCGGAGGTCGGAAGTCTGGCCTCTGATCTCTGATCTCTGATCTCCGACATCTGTCATCCGACCTCCGATATCCGGTCGCCGCTGGCGACCGAACCGCCCGCCACCACTTCGCCGTAGACCCCGCAATCCGTGTGGCCGAGGCTCCGCATCAGCGCATGCGGGATGGCGAGATCGCGAATGCCGGTGTCGGGATCGACGTTGGTGGCGGCGCAGCGTTCGATGCGCTTGACGATCTTGAGCCGGGCGGTGCGTCCGACCGCGAGTTCGCGTCCCACGAGATCGAGTTCGCTCCAGGGCGGCCAGCCTTCGACATAGAGGTTGGCGCGGAACCGTAAGGGATGGACCGGCGCGCCGACCATGTCCTCGACCGCCGCGACCGAGGCGAGATTGATGACCGACACCACTTGGCGGGCCACGTCGGAAAAGCTGTGGCCGGGGGCGCTGAGCACCCTCGGCGGGCCGCGCAAATCCTTGGCGCAGAACGCGGCGAAGAACCGCTCGATCGCGGCGCGGCCGTCGACGGTGCGCAAGTCGCCGCGGGCGGCCTCGCACCCTTCCGCGGCGACGACGAGCGTATGGGTCGCTTCCTCAAATACGGTCCGCAGCTCCGCCAGGCGTTCGTTGCGCATCAGCATGAGGAAACGGTTCTTGGGCAAGTAGGCCGGATGCGCCGGATCGAAACCCGAGGGGCCGTTCTCGATCGCGTAGCGCCGGTCGCCCGCAATGGTCCGGCCGGCTACGAGCTCGGCGCTTGCCAACCGCTCGGGGCCCAGCCCCTTCACCGGATAGCGGTAGATCGCGTCGATGACGGGCATCGGTTGTCAGGGATCAGGGATCAGGGATTCAGGCATCGGGGATTCAGGCATCAGGCATCAGGCGTCAGGCATCAAGTATCCGGCGCGAGCCTAGATCAGGGCAGGCCGCCTGAAAATCGTCCTTCAGCCCCGATCGCTGATACCCGGGCCCTGATTCCCGACCCGACCCCCTACCGCCGGCAGGCGCCATCCCCACATATCTTGTGCGGTTGCCGTTCGGACCGCAAACAGCGTCTATATGCCCCATGACGATGCCCCGCCTGCGCCTTTCGGGCGGCGGGACAGGCCGAGGGAGTTGAGGATGGACTTCGATAAATATACCGACCGCGCCCGCGGATTCATTCAGTCCGCCCAGTCCTTGGCGTTGCGCGAAGGGCACCAGCAATTCACCCCCGAGCATCTGCTCAAGGTCCTGCTCGACGATCCGGAAGGGTTGGCGGCCGGCCTGATCGACCGTTCCGGCGGCCGCCATCGCGAGGCGCTCGCCGCCGTCGAAACCGCGCTCGGCAAGCTGCCCAAGGTCTCG
Organism: Xanthobacteraceae bacterium; assembly: GCA_035622435.1. Taxonomy (GTDB): domain Bacteria; phylum Pseudomonadota; class Alphaproteobacteria; order Rhizobiales; family Xanthobacteraceae; genus AP-16. The sequence continues at coordinate 19,405 of DASPVJ010000356.1, forward strand.
GGCGGCGGCGCCGGCCAGGTCTATCTCGCGCCCGGTACCGCGCGCGTGTTTGCGGCCGCCGAAAAAGCCGCCGAAAAGGCCGGCGATTCCTACGTCACGGTCGAGCGCCTGCTGCTGGCGCTGGCGGTCGAGAAGGATACCGACGCCGGCAAGATCCTGGCCAAGGCCGGGGTGACGCCGCAGAACCTCAACGCCGCCATCGAAGCGCTGCGCAAGGGGCGCACGGCCGACACCGCGACCGCCGAGAACGCCTACGACGCGCTCAAGAAATACGCCCGCGACCTGACCGAGGCCGCCCGCACCGGCAAGCTCGATCCGGTGATCGGCCGCGACGAGGAAATCCGCCGCACCGTCCAGGTGCTCTCCCGCCGCACTAAGAACAATCCCGTCCTCATCGGCGAGCCGGGCGTCGGCAAGACCGCCATCGTCGAGGGGCTCGCGTTGCGCATCGTCAACGGCGACGTGCCGTCGAGCCTCGAGGACAAGAAGCTCCTCGCCCTCGACATGGGGGCGATGATCGCGGGGGCCAAATATCGCGGCGAGTTCGAGGAACGCCTCAAGGCGGTGCTCCAGGAAGTCACCTCCTCGGAGGGCCGCATCATCCTGTTCATCGACGAGATGCACACCCTCGTCGGCGCCGGCAAGGCGGAAGGCGCGATGGACGCCTCGAACCTGCTCAAGCCGGCGCTGGCGCGCGGGGAATTGCACTGCATCGGCGCCACCACCCTCGACGAATACAAGAAACACGTGGAGAAGGACGCGGCGCTGGCGCGGCGCTTCCAGCCGGTCTACATCTCCGAGCCCAGCGTCGAGGACACGATCTCGATCCTGCGCGGGCTCAAGGAGAAGTACGAGGCCCACCACGGCGTGCGCATCACCGACGGCGCGCTGGTCGCGGCCGCGACCCTGTCGCACCGCTACATCACCGACCGGTTCCTGCCCGACAAGGCGATCGACCTGGTCGACGAGGCCGCGGCGCGGCTGAAGATGCAGGTCGACTCCAAGCCCGAGGAACTCGACAGCCTCGATCGCGAGATCGTCCGCCTCAAGATCGAGCAGGAGGCGTTGAAGAAGGAATCCGATCGCGGCTCCAAGGAGCGGCTCAAGCGCCTCGACAAGGAACTGGCGGGGCTCGAACAGCGCGCGGCCGAACTCAACAACCGTTGGAAAACCGAGAAGGACAGGCTGTCCGAGGCGCAGCGGCTCAAGAAGGATCTCGACGACGCCCGCATCGAGCTGGCCAATGCCCAGCGCCGCGGCGAGTTCCAGCGCGCCGGCGAACTCGCCTATGGGCGCATTCCCGAACTCGAAAAGAAGCTGCGCGCGATCGAGGAGAAAGACGACGGCGCGCTGGTCGAGGAGGCGGTCACCGCCAACCACATCGCCCAGGTGGTGTCGCGTTGGACCGGCGTTCCGGTCGACCGCATGCTCGAGGGCGAGAAGGAGAAGCTGCTGCGCATGGAAGCGCAGATCGGCAAGCGCGTGGTCGGCCAAGCGGAAGCGGTGCAGGCGGTGTCGACCGCGGTGCGGCGCGCGCGCGCCGGCCTGCAGGATCCGCGCCGGCCGATCGGGTCGTTCATGTTCCTCGGCCCCACCGGCGTCGGCAAGACCGAGCTGAGCAAGGCGCTCGCCGAGTTCCTGTTCGACGACGAGAATGCGCTGATCCGTCTCGACATGTCCGAGTACATGGAGAAGCATTCGGTCGCCCGCCTGATCGGCGCGCCCCCCGGCTATGTCGGTTACGAGGAGGGCGGCGCGCTCACCGAAGCGGTGCGGCGGCGGCCCTATCAGGTCATCCTGTTCGACGAGATCGAGAAGGCGCATCCGGACGTGTTCAACGTGCTGCTGCAGGTGCTCGACGACGGGCGCCTGACCGACGGCCAGGGCCACACGGTCGACTTCCGCAACACGCTGATCGTGATGACGTCGAACCTCGGCGCCGAATATCTGGTGAACCAGCCGGACGGCCAGGACACCGACGCGGTGCGCGACGAGGTGATGGCGGTGGTGCGCGCGAGTTTCCGGCCCGAGTTCCTCAACCGGATCGACGAGATCATCCTGTTCCATCGGCTCAAGCGCGCCGACATGACCCGGATCGTCGACATCCAGATGCAGCATCTGACGAAGCTGCTGGAGGATCGCAAGATCGCGGTCGTGCTCGAGCCGGCCGCGCGCGACTGGCTCGCCGACAAGGGCTGGGATCCGGCCTATGGCGCCCGCCCGCTCAAGCGGGTGATCCAGAAATCGGTGCAGGACCCGCTCGCCGAGCTGATCCTGTCCGGCCGCATCAAGGACGGGGAACGGGTGAAGATCGCGGTCGGGCAGAGCGGCCTCGTCTTCAACGGCGAGGCCCCGGCGGCGGCAGCGGCTTGAGATTACGAAGCCGCCTGCGGGAATTTGCCAAGTCGAACTGCGGGACCAACTGGCGGAAGTGTCCCGGTTGCGCTACGCTCAAATCATGAATCGGCAAGACGCGATTGCCATACTTCGCCAGCACGCCGACGTGCTGCGTTCGAAAGGCGTGCGTCACGCCGCGCTGTTCGGCTCGATCGCACGCGGAGACAACCGGCCGGATAGTGATATCGACATATTGCTGGAGTTCGATCCCGCGGCTCGCGTGACAATCTTCGATTATGTCGGACTGAAGGATTACATCGCGACGCTCTTCGAAGGACCGGTTGATGTGATCGACCGAGAGGCCCTGAAACCTCATCTGCGCCGACCTTCGGTGCGGGACGCGGTTTATGCCTTCTGAGGCCGAACAAGCGGTTCTGCGCGACATCCTGCATCACCTCGATCTGGTCCAGCAATTCACGCAGGGCCTGGACTATGAGGCGTTCTGTGTCGATACCTTGCGGGTCTACGCGGTCACGCGCTGTCTGGAGATCATCTCCGAAGCCTCTCGGCGGCTATCCGTTGACCTCAAAGCGCGGCACCCGGCCATCGGCTGGAAGGAGATGGCGGGCGCGGGCAACGTGTATCGCCACGACTATGAGGATGTGGCAACCCGGCGGGTGTGGGATACGGTTCAGCTGGCGCTACCGCCGCTGCGGGAAGCGATACTGGCCGAAGTAAGCGGCTTGCCTCCGGAGAACGCCTGACCGCCGATTGCTCGCTCGCCGTCGGTGGCTTTACCGCCGCTCGGCTTCGGCGGCGCGGACCGCCGGCCCGCGGGTCTGGGTGCGGTTCATGATGCCGTCGACCCGATCGCGCTCGCGTTCGAAGCCGGCGAGCAGCGGCCCGTCGAGCACCCGGCCGCGCGGCAGCTTGATGCGCATCGGGTCGACGAAGTGGCCGTTGACCATGATCTCGTAGTGCAGATGCGCGCCGGTCGAGAGCCCGGTCGAACCCACGTAGCCGATCACCTGCCCCTGGCGCACCCGCACCCCCGGCTGGATGCCGCGGGCGAAGCCCGACATGTGTCCGTAGGCGGTTTCGTAGCCGTTGGTGTGGCGGATGCGCACGTACTTGCCGTAGCCGGATTCCCACCCGGACTTTTCGACCGTGCCGTTGCCCGAGGCGTAGATCGGCGTGCCGTTCGGGGCCCCCCAGTCGACGCCCGTGTGCATCTTCAAATAGCCGAGGATCGGGTGCTTCCGGAATCCGAAACCCGAGCGCATGATGCCGGTGATGACCGGTTTGCGCACCAGGAACTTCTTCGCGCTTTTCCCGGTCTCGTCGTAATAGTCGACGGTGCCGTCGTCGGCGGTCTGGTAGCGATAGTATTTCCTGGTCTCGCCGCCCACCGTGAGCGCGGCGAACAGCACTTCGCTCTTGGCCTCGACCGTGGGGTCGTCCTCGCCGGCGTAGAACACCTCGAACGAATCGCCCGGCTGGGTGCGGCGCTGGAAGTCGACGTCGTAGGAATAGATGCGCACGAGGTCGTCGATCACCGGCCGCGGAACCTGGTTGCGCAGCGCGGTTTCGTAGAGGCTCTGGTAGAGGCGCACGGCGTTGGCGTCGTTCTCGTCGTCCTCCTCCGCCTCCTGCACCTCGGCGCCGATTTGCTGGACGTCGACGGACACGTACTTGCCCGCATCGGACAGCGCCACGACCGCTTCGATCGCGGTATCGCCGGCGACGATCACCCGCACCGGCTGCAGGCGCTGGCCGATCCCGGCGGGCGACAGCAGGATGCGCAGCTTCTGGCCCTCCTTCAGTCCGCCGTCGCGGCCGCGCGGGCCGAGCGCGCCGGCGAAGCCCTTGATCTCGTCCGGGGCGGCGCCGAGATCGCGCAGGATGGTGGCGATCGAATCGCCCTTCTTTACCGTGACCACGCGCTCGTTCCAGGAATTGCCGCCGGTCGCCTGCGGGGCGGTCTTCGGCAGCAGGGTGACGTTTTCCGGAACGATGCGGGCCTCGAAGCCCGCGTAGGGATCGGCCGTGCCTTCCGCCGCATAGGCGAGGCGCGGCCCGGTCGGAAGGCTTGCCAAGGTCGGACGCGCCGCCGCGCCGCCCGACCAGGTGGCGGCGTCGCGCACCCGCGCCACGACGTCGTCGACCGGCATCAGCGCCGCGACCTTGGCGCGCGGCAGCACCTGGACGAGGTCGCGGGTCACGAACGACACCTCGGGGTCGGGCTCGGCGCCCGCCGCATCGTCGGCCGGCACCGCGGCCCCGCCCGCCGCCTCCGCCAGCAGGCGCTGGGGGTTGAACGGCGGGATGTTGGCGGAGAGTTCCGACGTGGTCAGCGACAGGTTGGAGGCGACGCGGATATACGGGCGCACCCGCACCACCTCGCGGTCGCCGGCGCGCGCGGTGGTGGACACGCGAATGACGTGGCGGGCGGAGTTGATTTCGCCGGCAAGCGGAAGCCGGTCGGTCTTGCGCGCCCCGGCGACGGCGCGGCCGCCGAAGCCGCCGTTGGTTCCCGGCACGGCGGCCTCGACCCGCTCCGGGCCGGCGGCAAAATAGGTCTCGCCGTCGAGCGAGGCGTACACCGCCCCGGCCATCAGAGCGGCGCCGCACAGGCCGGTCAGCACCGTTCCGGCGAACCATTGGACCGAGACGCGGCGCCGATCGATGATGTCGCTCGGCTCGCCGTCGACGAACAACGGCGGGTCGTCGCCGAGATCAATCGGTTCGGGCGCGGCTCTCGCCCGTCGGGAGCCGCGCACTTTGCCGTGGTCCAAGATTTACGTCCCCTGCGCCCGTAGCGTTTCGCCGCGAGAGCTTCCCGACATTGCCTCGGCCGCCGGACTGCCCGATCCGAGCCGCCGCGCGATGCGGTCCCGAGTTTCCTTACGTCGACGAGGGCAAGGTTGCCGCACGCCGTGGCGCGCCCGCGTGGGCGGCCCTAAATCCCCCGTTCGCCCAAGAAGGTCGCAGGAATGTGGCCGCAGTGCGGCGTGTGCAGCCCATGGGCTTGATCCCGGTGGCGAACCACCGCTGCGAGAACTTGCGGGCGCAGGGGCGACGTGGAATCCAGGGGCGCAAATTCCGGTGGGATACGTCCGGGCGCTGTTGACAAGGTTTGCGGCCGCGGCCTATATAGGGGGTTCACGGTGCGCCGTTCGCCTCGGCGTTTTGGCGCGCCTGCGAAGCTCCTCACTGAACGCGTTTCCTATACGCGGACCCGGCGTCCGATTTCGGTCGGAAGCAGGGGCTTCGACGGCTCTCCGGGCTCCGGAGGGCGGGGCCACCCGGTCCCGCGCTGTTTGACAGGTGAATCGGAAGAAAGAGAAACGTGGACGGCGGAGTCCTTGCGGGCCGTCCGCGCGGCCGGGGCAACCCGGGCGAACGGCGGCCGGACGAGACTTCGGCGGTACACGTTTCAGGTCAACACTGTTGTCGTGCAGGCGGCAGGCGGGCGCGTGAGCGATCACGCGCGCGCGTGTGCGCGCATGGACAAAAGTGCGACCTCGTCAAACGTGAGTGACCGGCCGGGAAAAGTTCTCATCCAACTTGAGAGTTTGATCCTGGCTCAGAGCGAACGCTGGCGGCAGGCCTAACACATGCAAGTCGAGCGCGTGTAGCAATACACGAGCGGCAGACGGGAGAGTAACACGTGGGAACGTACCCTTCGGTTCGGAATAACCCAGGGAAACTTGGACTAATACCGGATACGTCCGAAAGGAGAAAGATTTATCGCCGAAGGATCGGCCCGCGGCTGATTAGCTAGTTGGTGAGGTAACGGCTCACCAAGGCGACGATCGGTAGCTGGTCTGAGAGGATGATCAGCCTCACTGGGACTGAGACACGGCCCAGACTCCTACGGGAGGCAGCAGTGGGGAATATTGGACAATGGGCGCAAGCCTGATCCAGCCATGCCGCGTGAGTGATGAAGGCCTTAGGGTTGTAAAGCTCTTTCGGCGGGGAAGATAATGACGGTACCCGCAGAAGAAGCCCCGGCTAACTTCGTGCCAGCAGCCGCGGTAATACGAAGGGGGCTAGCGTTGCTCGGAATCACTGGGCGTAAAGCGCGCGTAGGCGGGTCGTTAAGTCGGGGGTGAAATCCTGGAGCTCAACTCCAGAACTGCCTTCGATACTGGCGATCTCGAGTCCGGGAGAGGTGAGTGGAACTCCGAGTGTAGAGGTGAAATTCGTAGATATTCGGAAGAACACC
>DASPVJ010000357.1:0-2784 GCA_035622435.1 Xanthobacteraceae bacterium
GCTGCGCGGATCTGCACCTCTGCCCCGGTGAACGCCGGCATCACCTCGCGCGCGAACCAGCGCAGCTGGTCCTTGAACTCCGCCGGCGTGAGGCCTTCGGCCCAGTGGACCATGAAATGCTCGAGGCCCGGATACTTGGCCTCGATCGAGCGGATGCCGTCGATCACGTGGCCGGGCGGGCCGCAGAACCACGCCTTCTGCGCCACGCCGTCGCGCAGCGATGGCACCCGCGCCGGCGCGCCCGGGGTGCCCCAGGTGCGGCCCTCTTCGTCGGCGTAGCGCACGAAGCCGAACGGCGCGAACCATTTGTAGCGCTCGTCGTGCGACGGCTCGACCTTGCGGATCGCCTCCTCCTGGCTGTCGGCGAGATAGATGCCGGCGCCCCAGATCATGTCCTCGCCGAGCGCGATCGGGCGGCCGTGCCGGTGGCAGGCGGCGTGGAACGCGCGCACCACGTCGTCGAGGATTTTCTCGCCGTTGAGGGTGACCATCGCCTTGAGGCCGTACTTCGCCATCATGTCGATGGTCTTGCCGCTGGCGATCGGCATCCAGATTTCGACCGGCAGATGCTTCGGCCGCGGGATGCAGGTGATCTCGGTGAGCTTGTAGCCGCGGTAGTCGACCGGCGGCGGGCACTCATAATATTTGCCCTTGTGGTGGAACGCTTCCTCGTTGAAGCACTTGAGCAGGAGCTGAAGCTGTTCCTCGAACAGCTCGCGGTTGGCGTTGGCATCGATGAGCGGCGCCCCGAACGTTTCCACCTCGCGGGTGTGGTAACCGCGCCCGACCCCCATGACGACGCGGCCGTCGGTGACGATGTCGGCCATCGCATAGTCCTCGGCCAGGCGGATCGGGTGCCACATCGGCAGCACGTTGAAGGCGCAGCCGAACTTCAGGCGCTTGGTCTGGGTGGCGAGCCACAGGCCGAGCTGGATCAGGTTCGGCAGGCACTCGTAGCCTTCGCGCTGGAAATGGTGCTCGGCCGTCCACAGCGTGTGGTACCCGAGTTCGTCCATGCACTGGGCAACGTCGCGCGCGGTAAAGAAGACCTCGTTCAGACGGTCCTTCGGATAGCGCCGGTCGTTCGCCGGCGTGCCGTCAAGGCCGATGTTGTCGAGCGCGATCTGGCCGACGTAGAGGACGTGAAAGTGCTTGATCATTGGCTAGTGTCCCGATTCCGAAGTTCGTAAGCCCTCGCGGCCCCTCTGATACGAACTTCGGAATCAAAGGGACACTAGCAACTCTATGACTCTAGTGCCGCTTTTGAACCCGAAGTTCGCAACCACCCTTGACGCCAGTATGTGCGAACTTCGGGTTCGCGGCACTAGTGTCCCGGGGTTGATCGGCGCCAGTCTGGCACTAGGTGATAGGCTTCACAAGCGGCCGGGATAAGCGCGGAGGTTTCGATGAAATTCGGCGTCGGTCAGCCGGTGCGGCGGTTCGAGGATGCACGGCTGATCACCGGGCAAGGCCGCTATACCGACGACATCGACCTGCCGAACACCGCGCACGCCTACGTGCTGCGCTCGCCGGTGGCGCACGCCGACATCCGCAAGGTCGACGTGGCGGCGGCGCGGGGCAAGCCGGGCGTGCTCGTGGTTTTGACCGGCGCGGACGCGGTTGCCGATGGCCTCGGCGACGTGCCCTGCGCGACCCCGCTCACGAACCGCGACGGCAGCCCGCGCCACGACACGCCGCGGCCGGTGCTCGCCGTGCACAAGGTGCGCCACGTCGGCGAGCCGGTCGCGCTGGTGGTCGCCGAAACGCTCGATCAGGCGCGCGACGCCGCCGAGGCGATCGCGGTCGATTACGCCGAGCTCCCCGCCTGCGTCGACGCGCGCGCCGCCATGGCGCCGGGCGCGGCGCCGCTGTTCGATCACATCGCCAACAACGTCGTGTTCGACTGGGACAACGACACCAGCGACTTCGCCGCCACCGAGGCCGCATTCGCGCGCGCGGCCCGCGTCGTTTCGCTCGAGATGGTCAACAACCGCGTGGTGGTCAACGCCATGGAGCCGCGCAACGCCATCGGCGATTACGACGCGGCGGCCGGCCGGCCGGTGCTCTACACGGCGACGCAGGGGCCGCACTTCGTGCGCGATCCGCTCGCCGAGGCCGTGCTGAAAATGCCGAAGGAGAAGCTGCGCGTGGTCACGCCCACCAACGTCGGCGGCGCCTTCGGCATGAAGGCGTTCGTCTATCCGGAGCAGGCGCTGGTGGTGTGGGCGGCCGGCAAGCTCAAGCGGCCGGTGAAGTGGCAGTCGGACCGCTCGGAAGGCTTCATGTCCGACAACCAGGGGCGCGACCATTTCACCCGCGCCGAGCTTGCGTTGGACGACAAGGGTCGCTTCCTCGCCCTGCGCGTCTCGATCGTCGCCAATCTCGGCGCCTACCTGTCGTTCATGGGACCGTTCATCCCGACGCGCTCGTCCGACCTCGTCTGCGGCCTCTACACGACGCCGGCGATCGCCATCAAGGTGAAGGGCATCTGCACCAACACGGTGCCGGTGTGCGCCTATCGTGGCGCCGGCCGGCCCGAGGCGTCTTATGTAATCGAGCGCCTGGTCGATGCCGCCGCGCGCGAGATCGGCATGACGCCCGACCGCATCCGCCGCATCAATTTCATCAAACCGTCGGCGATGCCCTACACGTCGGCCACCAAGCTCACGTTCGATTCGGGCGAGTTCGCCGCGATGATGGAGCTCGCCATGGGGAAGGCCGATTGGAAAAGCTTTCCCAAGCGGCGGCGCGAGAGCGAGCGGCGCGGGCGCCTCCGCGGCATCG
>DASPVJ010000358.1:0-5001 GCA_035622435.1 Xanthobacteraceae bacterium
ATGCGCATCCGCATCTCCCACGAAACCGCCTACCATTACGCCGCGCCCGCCCGCGGCGTGATCCAGACGTTGCGGCTGACCCCGCGCAATCACGACAGCCAGTTCGTCGTGTTCTGGCGCATCGATATTTCCGACGATTGCCGACTCGACGCGCACGAGGACGCGTTCGGCAACATCACCCACACCTTCACGGTGGAGGGCGCGCTCACCGAGTTGAGCGTCACGGTCGACGGGGAGGTCGAAACCCAGGACACCCACGGCATCGTGCGCGGGGCGATCGAACGGTTTCCGCCCAGCCTGTTCCTGCGCGAGACCGCGCTCACCCGCCCCGACCCGGCGATCCTGGCGTTTGCCCGCGAGACGCGCGCGGCGGCGGGCGAGGATGCGCTCAAGCTCCTGCATCGCATGACCGAGCGGCTGCATCGCGAGATCGCGTTCGACCCCGACCCGACCCATACGGCGACCACGGCGTCCGAGGCGTTCGCGCTGCGGCGCGGCGTGTGCCAGGACCTCTCGCACGTGTTCATCAGCGCGACGCGCAGCCTGGGCGTGCCGGCCCGCTACGTCGGCGGCTATTTCCATCGCGCCGACGGGGTCGTGCGCCAAGAGGCGGGCCATGCCTGGGCCGAGGCCTTCGTGCCCGACATCGGGTGGGTCGGCTTCGATCCGGCCAACGGCATCAGCCCGACCGATCAGCACGTGCGGGTCGCCATCGGCCTCGACTACCTCGGCGCCGCCCCGGTCCGCGGCGCCCGCCGGGGGGGCGGCGGCGAGGCCCTGACGGTCACGGTCCACGTCGATCAGGGCGCCGGACAGTTGCAGAGCTGAGGCCGTCGATCAAACTTGCCCGGTGCCGTGGCGGTCGGCCCGCCGCATCGCTATAAAGTGCGGCGATTCTGCCGCGACGGGGACCGGGCATGACCTATTGCTGCGGGATAGTGGTTCGCGACGGCCTGGTGATGATCGCCGACACGCGCACCAATGCGGGGCTCGACAACATCTCGATCTTCCGCAAGCTGCACGTGTTCGGCGTGCCGGGGCAGCGCATCATGGCGCTCGCCTCCTCCGGCAACCTGTCGCTCAGCCAGTCGGTGGTGAGCACGCTCACCGAGGGCATGAAGGACCCGCAGACCGGCGAAGTGGAGACCCTTCTCAATGCGCCCACCATGTTCCAGGCGGCGCAGCGAATCGGCCACGCCATCCGCGACGTGCACGACAAGGAGGCGGCGGCGCTCGAGGCCGCCGACGTGCAGTTCGACGTGTCGTTCCTGTTCGGCGGCCAGATCAAGGGCGAGCGGCTGCGCCTGTTCATGGTCTACGGCGCCGGCAATTTCATCGAATCGACCCTCGACACGCCCTATCTGCAGATCGGCGAGCACAAGTACGGCAAGCCGGTGCTCGACCGCGCCGTCACCTTCGGCGTCGACCTCTACGACGCGCTCAAGATCGGCCTGATCTCGATGGATTCCACCATGCGCTCGAACCTCGGCGTTGGCATGCCGATCGACCTCCTGGTGGTGCGCCGCGACACCTGCACGGCGGAACTCGCCCACCGGATCGAGCCGGGCGAGCCCTATTTCGAGGATCTGCGCAAGCGCTGGTCGGAGGCGCTGCGCGCCGCCCATATGGCGATCTCGCGCCCGCCCTATATGACCGTTCGCTAGGCCCCCGGTCGGTGCCTCGGTTCGGCCGCGCCCGCCGGCCGGGCGGCGAGCGGCCGGCAGGCAAAGGCGGCGCCGGCGTTTACGCCAAATTAGCGAAACCGCCGAAATTTCTTGCAATTTGAGCGGCTTGCACCCCTTCGAGCGGCCCATTTCAAGCGTTTAACAAGCTCCTTCTCCTAAGGGTTTTGCCACCGCAACGGTCGGGGAGACTGGGCGTGTGGCGTGAGATTTGGACGGGGCTGAACAAGGCCTGGGCCGGCGGCGGCGACAAGCGCGTGCGCCGCAGCGCGGTTGCCCCCATCGTCCTCATCATCGTCTTTGCGCTCGTATGCGTGATCGCCGCCGTGCAATGGTCGGCCCATCGCGCCGACGAGGTCGCGCTGCATCAGGAACGCCAGCTGTTCGCCCAGGCGATCGCCCAACGCCGCGGCGAGATATTGCGCGAGGTCGAAAGCATCGTCACCTCCGACAACGCGGTGAACCGGATGTGGATCGAGTTCGACTGGGCCTGGGTGCACAACCGGGTCGGGCTTCGCCTCCAGAGCTATTTCGAGCACAACTACATCTTCGCGGTCGACTCGTCCGATGAGTTCACCTACGCGATGGCCGGGCGCAGCAGCGTCGACGCCCGCTGGTTCGGCGCCGCCACCGCCGACCTCGCCGCGGTGATCGACGCGGTTCGCGGCCGCCCCAGCCCGCTCAAGCCCGAGGACATCGACCGGGGGTACGTCGACCCGGCGACCGCGATCGAGCGGCCGGCGCGCGCGGCCCGCGTGCAGATGTTCATGGGCCGCCCCACGATCGTGGCCGCCGTGCCGGTAGCGCCTGGGACCAGCCAAGTCGCGCCGCCGCACCAGCCGCCGCCGATCCTCATTTCCGTCAGCTACCTCTACGACAAGTTCCTCGAGGCGGTGAGCCGGCGCCTGGAACTGCCGAACCTGCGCATGATCGACCTGGCGACGCCGGCCGACAACGACAATACCTACGAGCTCTACGACGAAACCGGCCGGCCGATGGCGCGCTTCGCCTGGACGCCCAAGCGGCCCGGCGCCGAGATCATGCGCAACGTGATGCCGTTCCTCGGGATCGCGCTCGCCGCCTTCGTGCTGCTCACCTCGCTGGTCGTGCGCTACATGCGCCGCACCGAAGCCACCATCGCGGCGGGCGAGGACCAGATGCGCCACCTCGCCCTGCACGACGCGCTGTCGAGCCTGCCCAACCGCACCTTCTTCGGCGAACGCCTCGCGGACCTGATCGAGGAGGTGCGGCGCACCGGCCACATGGCCGCGGTGCTGTCGATCGACCTCGACCGCTTCAAGGAGGTCAACGACACCCTCGGCCACCTGATCGGCGACGCGCTGATCCGCTCGGTCGGGCAACGCCTTGCCCGCATGCTGCGCGCCTCGGATCTGGTCGCCCGCCTCGGCGGCGACGAGTTCGCGGTGATCACGCCGGACGTGGGCGAACTCGGCGATCTGCAGACGCTCGCCGACCGGATCATCGAGGCGTTGCGCGCGCCCTACGCGATCATGGGGCACACGCTGGCGATCGGCGCCAGCATCGGCATCACCTCGATCACGCGCGAGTCCGGCGAGGTCGCCGATATCATGCGCCGCGCCGACGTCGCGCTCTACCGCGCCAAGAACGAGGGCCGCAACCGCGCCTGCATCTACGACGCCGAGATGGACGCGGACCTGCGCGAACGCAAGGAGATGGAGCGCGACCTCAAGGACGCGATCGAATACAACGACCTGACGATCGCCTACCAGCCGCTGGTCGGCCCGAGCGGGGAGACCATGGTCGGCGTCGAAGCGCTGTGCCGCTGGCACCATCCGACCCGCGGCGAGATTCCGCCGGCCAAGTTCATTCCCATTGCCGAGCACAGCGAGCTGATCATCCCGCTCGGCGAGTGGGTGCTGCGCCAAGCCTGCACCGAGGCGCGGGCGTGGCCCGGACTTCCGCTCTCGGTCAACGTCTCGCCGCTGCAGTTCCGCCGTCCCGACTTCGTCAAGGTGGTGGCGCGCATCCTCGCCGAGACCGGGTTCGCCCCGGAACTTCTGGAGCTGGAGCTGACCGAGAGCACGCTGGTCGGCAACGTCGAGGAGGCCGGCACGGCGATGCGCGAACTCAAGGCGCTCGGCGTGCGGTTCGCCCTCGACGATTTCGGTACCGGCTATTCGAGCCTGCTCTACCTGCGCACGTTTCCGTTCGACAAGCTCAAGATCGACCGCAGCTTCGTGCGCAACATCGAGAGCGCGGCGGACTCCGCCGCGATCGTGCACGCGGTCGTCAGCCTCGGCCGCGGTCTCGGCATGAAGGTCACCGCGGAAGGCGTCGAGACGGCGGAACAGCATCTGTTCCTGCGCGCCGCCGGCGTGCACAGCCTGCAGGGCTTCCGCTTCGGCCACCCGGGCACGGCGATCGACATCACCGCGCGCCTGCTCAAGCAGACCGGCGCCGCCGCCCGCGCGCGCGCGCCGATCGCGTCGCTGGCCAGTTGACGCCGGCACGGAAGCCAGTTTCATTCCCGCGTGATTTCGGGCATTGCCGGGCGGCCGCGGCCGGCAGTCCGCGGATTCTTCGCGCGTGACGCAATCAACGGCTCGCCGCGGCGCGAACGAGCGTAACGGGAGGACCATTTTCCAATGGCTGGCAAAGTCGCGGTGGTGACGGGTGCGGGAACCGGCGTCGGTCGGGCGGTCGCGCTGGCGCTGATGGGCGGGGGCTATGCGGTCGTGCTCGCGGGCCGGCGCAAGGAGCCGCTCGACAAGACCGCGAACGACGGCAAGGCCAAGGGCGGCACGGCGCTGGTGGTGCCGACCGACGTGCGCGACGTGGCGTCGATCCGGGCGCTGTTCGCCAAGACCAAGGAGGCGTTCGGCCGCCTCGACGTGCTGTTCAACAACGCCGGCATCGGCGCCCCGCCGGTGCCGATCGAGGAATTGCCGGTCGAGAAGTGGAAGGAGGTCGTCGACACCAACCTGACCGCCTGCTTCGTGTGCACCCAGGAGGCGATCAAGATCATGAAGGATCAGACGCCGCGCGGCGGGCGCATCATCAACAACGGCTCGATCTCCGCGCACACGCCGCGGCCGTTCTCGATCGCCTATACGTCGACCAAGCACGCCATCACCGGGCTCACCAAGTCGACCGCGCTCGACGGGCGCGCCTACGACATCGCCTGCGGCCAGGTCGACATCGGCAACGCGGCGACCCCGATGACCGAGCGCATGGTGGACGGCGTGCTGCAGCCGAGCGGCGCCAAGATGCCGGAGCCGCGCATGGACGCCGATCACGTCGGCAGCGCGGTGCTCTACATGGCGAACCTGCCGCTCGA
>DASPVJ010000359.1:0-3820 GCA_035622435.1 Xanthobacteraceae bacterium
GATGTCGGCGATGAGACGATGAAAGTCGATCCGATCCACCAGTTCCAGATCCACGACCTGATCCCGATGGCCAATATCGGCGGTCGCGACATCGCCTTCACCAATTCGGCGCTGGTGATGCTGATCATCGTCGCCGGTCTTTCGATCCTGCTGATCGGCGCCACGGCGCCGCGCGCGGTCATCCCCGGGCGGCTGCAGTCGATCGCGGAAATGTCTTACGAGTTCGTCGCCAACATGGTGCAAAGCTCGACCGGCGCCGAAGGAATGAAGTTCTTTCCCTTCGTGTTCACCTTGTTCATGTTCGTGCTCGCCGCCAATCTGATCGGGCTGATCCCGTACTCGTTCACGGTCACCAGCCAGCTGATCGTCACCGCGACATTGGCGCTCACCGTGTTCGTCGTCGTCGTCGGCTACGGCTTCTGGCGCAACGGCCTGCATTTTCTCAACCTGTTCGTGCCCAAGGGCGTACCGGTCTATATCCTGCCGGCGATCGTGGCGATCGAGGTGCTCTCGTTCCTGTCACGACCGATCTCGCACAGCGTGCGGCTGTTCGCCAACATGCTTGCCGGCCATATCACGCTGCAGGTGTTCGCCGGCTTCATCATCATGCTCGCCGGCTGGGGCGTGCTCGGCTGGTTCGGGGCGACGCTGCCGTTCATCATGGTGCTGCTGCTGACCGCGCTGGAATTCCTGGTCGCGGTGCTGCAGGCCTATGTGTTCGCCATTCTCACCTGCATCTATCTCAACGATGCGATTCACCCGGGCCACTGACGGCCGCTTTTGTTCAACCTGAAGAGGAGCTTTCTCATGGATCCGACCGCCGCGAAATATATCGGGGCCGGCATTGCCTGCATCGGCATGGGCGGCGCCGGCGTCGGCGTGGGCATCATCTTTGGCAATTATCTGGCGGCAGCGTTGCGTAATCCGTCGGCGGCACAGGGCCAGTTCGGCAATCTGATCTTCGGCTTTGCCATCACCGAGGCGCTCGGCATCTTCTCGCTGCTGATCGCGCTGCTGCTGCTGTTCGGGCTCTGAGAGCGCCGGCCTTAGCCGACGCCCGCCGCCATGGCCGAAACCAGCGCCCACACCGAGGTGCCCGCGGAAAAGACGGGATTCCCGCCGTTCCAGTCGCAGCATTTTCCCTCCCAGGTCGCGTGGCTGGTGGTCAGCTTCGTCCTCCTCTACGTCTTGATGTCGCGGGTGGCGTTGCCGCGCATCGGCGCGATCCTGGCCGAGCGTGGCAAGCGCATCGCCGGCGACCTGCAGGCGGCGCAGGGCCTCAAGGAGCAATCCGACGCCGCCCGCGCCGCCCACGAGAGGGCGCTCGCCGATGCGCGCGCCCGCGCCCAATCGATCGCCGCCGCGACCCGCGAGCAGCAGGCGCAGGCGGCCGAGGCGACCAACAAGCGGCTCGAGGGCGAGCTGCACGAAAAAATCGCGGCCGCCGAGCAATCGATCGCGGCGACGCGGACCGCCGCGATGGGCAATGTCGGCACGATCGCCTCGCAGACCGCGGCGGCGATCGTCGAGCGGCTCCTTGGCAAGGCGCCGGCCGAGCACGAGGTCGCCGCCGCCGTCGGCGAGGCGCTCAAGCGCTAGAGCGCGAGCCAGGGAGCGAGCCGATGCTCGAACTGATGCAGGAAACCGAGAACTGGGTGGCGCTGGCGTTCGTGCTGTTCCTCGGCCTGCTGTTTTACCTGGGCGCGCACCGCCGCATCATCGATTCGCTCGATCAGCGGCAGGCGCGGATCAAGGGCGAGCTCGACGAGGCGCGGCGGCTGCGCGATGAAGCGCAGGCGCTGCTCGCCGAGTTCGAGCGCAAGGGGCGCGAGGCTGAAGGCGAGGCCGCCGCCATCATCGCGTCGGCCACTGCCGAGGCCGAGCGGTTGGAAGGCGAAGCCAAGGCACGCATGGAGGATTTCGTCGCGCGGCGCACCAAGATGGCGGAGGCCAAGATCGCCCAGGCGGAGGCACAGGCACTGTCCGACGTGCGCGCTGCCGCGGCCGATGCCGCGGTCGCAGCCGCCGAGAAGATCCTGACCAACACCGCCAAGGGCAAGGTCGCCGAGGACCTGCTCGCGCAAGGCATCGAAGACGTCCGCGCCAAATTCAATTAAGCGGCACGGCGCGCGCCGCATGGCGTGTCGCCGGCGGCGACCGGCGCCGGCCGCCCGACCGGGCTGCGCGCTTTCAGCCCGAAGTCGTCGGTTTCAGCTTCGGTTTCGGCTTTTGTGCCTTGGCATTGTCCTCGGCCTCCGCCGCCAGCTGATCGAAGCCGACATAGGCGATATAATCGTCGAGCGCCGTCACCGGCGCCGGCAACGGGAAGCTCACGCCATCCTCGACATGCGAGAACACCGCGTCGCCTTGGGCCGGTATTGTCACCGGGATGCGAACGAGCTTGGTGAAGACCGGCACCGCGCCGCCGGGCCGTTCCTGGATGACGGCGAGGCGCACCGGCACGTCGATCTGGCCCGGTCCGCCGGCGGGGCCGATGATGATGCGGCCCTGGACGCCGATCTTCATCACCATGCTGCCGCCGGCCACGGCGCACTCGCGGGCGATGCGCACGAAGCTGCCCTGGTATTTGAGCGACATCGTCGCGTTTTCGCCGCGCGGGCCGACGGTAAGGGTCGAGGCGCCTTCGCGGATTTGGAGCCCCGGGCAATTGAGGTCGCCCTGCGCACCGGCGACGGTCTGCGGCGCTTTCGCCGACGAGGTCGAGAAGAAGCTGCCGATCCGGTCGCTCAAGGACGGCGAAGGGGTGTCGGCGACCGGCGCGTTGGCGTTATTGAAAACGCCGCCGGGAGCGCAGCCGCCGGCCGAAAGCACGAGCGCCAGCACAACCGCGGCCGCGGCTTCGATCCGCCAGCCCGTCCGATATTTGTCGCGCAGCAATCCCCGGCAGCTTGTCGCCACGGCGGTCCCCTAGAGCGCAACCGTTTCGGATTACGCTCTAACCTTTTAGTGGAGCGCGATCTATTTCGGAAAGCCGGTTTCCACTTTTCCGGATCATGCTCTCACGGCCTTATATCAAGCCAACCGTGGCCAACCCAAGGCGCAGGCGCGCTGCCCGACCCTGCCCGCCAAGCGGGGCGGGAGAAAGGCCGGCAAAGGCGGTTAAGGCCGGGAATCCTTGAGGCGCGCATAGAGCAGATGGTCCTGCCAGACGCCGTCGATGCACAGATATTCGCGGGCATAGCCTTCGCGCACGAAGCCGGTGTTTTCCAGAAGCCGGATCGAGCCGGTATTCGTGGGGATGCACGCCGCTTCCAGTCGATGCAGCCGCAGCGTCGTGAACGCGAACGGAACGACGGCGCGCACCGCCGCGGTCATATAGCCCTGGCGCGCGAAGGGCTGCCCCATCCAGTAGCCCAGGCTGCCGGCCTGAGCGACGCCACGGCGGACATTGGCGATGGTCAGCCCGCCGACCAGCGCGTTGTCGCCGCTGCGGATGATCAGGAAGGCGTAGCCCTGGTCGGCGCGCAGGTCTTCGACGTAGCGCCTGATGCGGCGGCGGAAGGCGGCGCGGCTCAGATCGTCCTCCGGCCAGGTCGGCTCCCACGGGGTCAGAAACGCGCGGCTCTTCTCGCGCAGCACCGCCCACTCATTGTAGTCGGTCATTTGCGGCGTGCGCAGCACCACGCCTTCGCCGGCAACCGACGGCAACGGCTCGGAGAAATTGATGGTGCGGAAGAACGCCATGACGCCGGAGTCTTACCACGCTGCGCGCCGACGAACGGATCAGGCAGAGAGTTCCTATCAAGCGGCTCGGCGGGTCAGAGTCTCGGCAATGGCTGCGGCGCTTTCAAGTCCGGAG
>DASPVJ010000360.1:0-3776 GCA_035622435.1 Xanthobacteraceae bacterium
CGCAACTGGGACCGGCTGCGCCGGCACGCGGTCGCCTATCTGCAGATCGACCAGCCGGCCTGCGCCGGCACCTCGCGCTGGAGCGCGGCCTCCAACGTCGAGCTGCGGCGCTTTCATCAGGCGACCGAGCGCCGCCTCCTCGGCAACCGGCCGATCCTGTGGCGGCGCGCGGTGAAGAACGGCGACGCCTCGTTCTTCGGCCTCGGCGTGCCGATGTTCGGCGCGCAAGGCACCTTCACCGCGGAGGAACTGAAGCAGTCGGCGCTCGCCAATCTCGGCTGGTGGCATCACTCGATCGACAACACCATCGACAAGCTCGACTTCGCGTTCATGCAGACGCATCTCGAGGTTTACGCGGCTTATTTGTGGGAGTTGTGCACCGCGCCGGTGCTGCCGTTCGAATACGTCGGCGTCGCCGACGAGTTCATCGCCCGCATCGAAGAGCTTGGCGCCGGTGCGCTCGGGCTCGATGGTGCGCTGGCGCGGGCGCGAGCGTTCCGCGCCGCCGCCGAGCGGCTCGATCGATCGGCGCAGGCGTGGCGCGGACGCCATGCCGCCGGCCACGCCGACGGCGGCGCGGCCGACATTCTCAACGCGTGCATGAAGCGGCTGTCGCGCACCCTGGTGCCGCTGGCGAGCACCGCCAAGGGCACCTACGGCCACGATCCCTACGGCTTCATGCCGCAGGGCACCATGATCCCGTCCCTGTTCGACGTGCCGCGCTACGCGGCGCTGGCGGAGGGGGAGGAGCGCTGGATGCTCGAGACCGGGCTGGTGCGCGCCCGTAACCGGCTGTGCGACGCCCTCGACGACTGCTGCGGTTTCGTCGACGATGCGCTCGCGCGGCTGGGTTAGAGCATGATCCCGAAAAGTGAGTACCGGTTTTCGGAAAAGATCATGCTCCAGCAATAGCCTAAAGCGGGATGACGATTCGAAGAAAAGTCATCGCGCTTTAGGGCCCGATTAATACTAACGGAACTCGACCGTCGCGCGCCCGCGGTTTTATTTGCTGCCGCGGCGGTTGCCGGATCGTCCGCCGTTGCGGTCCGCCGATACGGCGGTCAGCCGTCGTAAACCACGTGTCTTAACGGGAAGTTCCGGACTCCCGGCTACTTTGCCGTGCTGCGCCGCATGCGCGGCGGGGACGAGGCGGGCAATTGCATGGCCAAGAGCGCCGACAGGCCGGCCGAGAATCGGCAGCCGGACGGGCCGAGCGCGCTGCTCGCCCTGCATCAGGCCGCGCTTGACGCCATGGCGCATGGGCTGTGCGTGTTCGATGCCGATTGGCGCATCGCGCTGTTCAACCGGCGTTACCTGGAAATCTTCGACCTGTCGCCGGAGGTGATCCGGCCGGGGCTGTCGTATTGGGACATGCTGGCGCACAGTTGCGAGCGCGGCAACTTCACCCCCGCGGCGGCCGAGGCGTTCTGGCGCGACCGGCGCGAGCAGCTGATGCTTCGCGCGCCGTTCAGCCTGCGACGCCGGCTGCCGCGCGGAATCCTCGTCGTCATTCGCTACGAGCCGCTGCCGGACGGCGGCTGGGTCTCCGTCTACGAGGACGTGACCGAGCCGCACCGCCTCGACAGCGAGCTGCGCGTCCAGGTCGAGCGCCTCGATCGGGCGGTCAGCAACATGTCGCATGGGCTGAGCCTGTTCGGCCCGGACGAGCGGCTGGTCGTGTGCAACGAGCAGTTCGTGCGCATCTACGACCTCGACCCCGCCGTGGTGAAGCCCGGCATCTCCTACCGCGACCTCCTCGCCCACGCGCGCTCGCTCGGCCGCCACGGCGACGTGACCCTCGACGCCTTGTACGCCGAGCGCATCGAGCGCATCCGGCGGCGCATGGCAGTGGTGCAGCACATCACGCTCGGCGACGGGCGCGTGATCGAGACCGCGGTGCGGCCGGTCGGCGACGGCGGCTGGGTCGCCGCTCACGAGGACATCACCGCGCGGCTGCGCAACGAGGAGACGCTGCGCGAGCAGAACCTGCTGTTCGATGCGGCCATCAACAACATGTCCCAGGGCCTGTGCATGTTCGACGCCGACCAGCGCCTGATCGTGTGCAACGAGCAGTACGTCAGCATCTTCGACTTCGACCGCAACCTGATCCGGCCCGGCGTCACCCTGCAGGAGATTTTCGCCGACGGGGTCAGGCGCGGCGTCTACCGGGAGACGGTGGAGGAGCTGATGGCGCGGCGTCTCGCGCTGGTCGCCAAGCGCCAGCCGGTCGTCTACGACCGGTCGCTGGCCGACGGGCGCACCGTCGAAGTGTCGATCTGCCCGATGGCGAATGGCGGCTGGGTCGGCACCTACGAGGACATCAGCGAACGGCGCAAGGTGGAGGCCGAGCGCGCCGCCGCGGTGATCCAGCTGCGCGAGCAGCACCGCCGCTTCAACGCCGCGCTCAACAACATGTCGCAAGGCCTGTGCATGATCGACGCCGAGCACAACGTGATCGTGTGCAACCGGCGCTATCTGGAGATTTTCGGCTTCTCGGCCGACGCGGTGAAGCCCGGCATCTCGATGCGCGAGATCATGCGGCGCACGGTCGCGGCCGGCAACCAGAAGAAATTGAGCGCCGAGCAGCTCTACGACGGCTTCGTCGCGCGGCTCAAGGCCGGGCGCGCCAGCGTCCACCGCCAGCTGGCGGACGGCCGCGTGCTCGAGATCATCAACGAGCCGATGCCGGAGGGCGGCTGGGTCGTCACCTACGAGGACATCACCGAGCGCTACCAGGCGGAGCAGAACATCGCCCGCATGGCGCGCCACGATTCGCTCACCGACCTGCCCAACCGGGTGCTGTTCCGCGAGAAGATGGCGGACGGGCTGGCGCGGGTGGAGTCGCGCGGGGACATGATGGCGGTGCTGTGCCTCGACCTCGACAACTTCAAAACCATCAACGACACGCTCGGCCATCCGATCGGCGACAAGCTGCTCGGGGCCGTGGCTGCGCGGCTGCGATCGGCGGTCGACCCGGACGACACCGTCGCGCGGCTGGGCGGCGACGAGTTCGCGATCCTGCAGGGCGCGAGCAGCCCGTACGCGGCGGAAGCGCTCGCCGGCCGCCTGGTCGAAGTGCTCTCGACCCCGATCATCGTCGACGGCCACGAGATCAACACCGGCATCAGCGTCGGCATCGCGCTGGCGCCCAACGACGGCACCGCTGGCGACCACCTGATGAAGTGCGCCGACCTCGCGCTCTATCGGGCGAAGGCGGAAGGCCGCGGCCTGTTCCGCTTCTTCGAGCCGGAGATGGACGCGCGCATCCAGCGGCGCCGCGCGCTGGAGGTCGACCTGCGCCGCGCGCTCACCGCGGGGGAGTTCCACCTCGTCTATCAGCCGCAGCTCAACCTCGCCGCCAACGCGCTGACCGGCATGGAGGCGCTGCTGCGATGGAACCATCCCGAGCGCAACGCGGTGCTGCCCGCCGACTTCATCCCGGTGGCGGAGGAAACCGGGCTCATCGTCCCGCTCGGCGAGTGGGTGCTGCGCCGCGCCTGCGCCGAGGCGGCGCATTGGCCCGACCCGATCCGCGTCGCCGTCAACCTGTCGCCGGTGCAGTTTCGCAGCCGCGGCCTCGTCGCCACGGTGACGCAGGCGCTCGCCGCCGCCGGGCTCGCCCCGACGCGCCTCGAAATCGAGATCACCGAGGCGGCGCTGCTGCAGAAGGACGAGATGACCGTCGCCATGCTGCATCAGCTGCGCGCGCTCGGCGTGCGCATTTCCATGGACGATTTCGGCACCGGCTATTCCTCGCTGAGCTACCTGCGCAGCTT
>DASPVJ010000361.1:0-7773 GCA_035622435.1 Xanthobacteraceae bacterium
GATCGACGAATAGGTCGTGGTGTAGGCGCCGGTCGCCTCGATCAGCACCTTGTCGCCGATGGCGAGCGAGATCGGCAGCGGGTAGGGGGTGACCTGGTAGAGCACGTCGACCGAGTCGCAGGTCGGCCCGGCGATGACGCACGGCGCCATCTCGTCGCGGTCCTTGCTGGTGCGGATCGGGTAGCGGATCGATTCGCCGATGGTCTCGGCGAGGCCGTGGAACTTGCCGATGTCGAGATAGACCCAGCGCACCTCGTCCTCCGGAGAGCGCTTGGCGATCAGCACCACCTCCGCCTCGATGATGCCGGCGTTGCCGACGAGGCCGCGGCCCGGCTCGACGATGGTCTCCGGGATGGCGTTGCCGAAGTGGCGGCGCAGCGAGCGGAAGATCGCCTTGCCGTAGGATTCGAGCCGCGGCGTCTTGCGCACGTACTTGGCCGGGAAGCCGCCGCCGAGGTTGACGGTCGAGAGCGCGATGCCGCGCTCGGCGCAGGCGCGGAAGATGGCGGCGGTCGAGGCGAGCGCCCGGTCCCAGGACTCGACGTTGTGCTGCTGCGAGCCGACGTGGAACGAGACGCCGTGCGGAACGAGCCCGGCCTTGTGCGCCTGCTCCAGGATGTCGGCGGCGAACTCCGGCTCGCAGCCGAACTTGCGCGACAGCGGCCATTCCGAGCCGGTGCCGTCGCAATGGATGCGGCAGATCACCCGCGATCCCGGCGCGGCGCGCGCAACCTTCTCGACCTCCGCCTCGCAGTCGACGGCGAACAGGGTGACGCCGAGCTTGAAGGCGGTCGCGATCTCCGTCTCCTTCTTGATCGTGTTGCCGTAGGAGATGCGCTCGGGCGCGGCGCCCGCCGCCAGCACCGCCTCGGTCTCGGCGATCGAGGCGACGTCGAAGGACGAGCCCAGCTCGGCCAGCAGCTTGAGAATTTCCGGCGCCGGGTTGGCCTTCACCGCGTAGAACACGCGGGTGTCGGGCAGCGCCTTGGCGAAGGTGGAATAGTTGTCGCGGACGACGTCGAGGTCGACCACGACACAGGGGCCTTCGTCGGTACGGCTCTTCAGGAATTCGCGGATGCGTGCAGTCATCTCGACCTTGCTCCCTATCCGGCATGGGCGGCGCGCCGCCTCAAGTGAACCTCCTGTGACGCGACGAGCGCCAAACGCGCCCGGGTCGTCACGTTCGCTGGCTGCCTTGGTCCGGATTGGGAGACCCGATCCGCACGCCCGGCAAAGAAGGACAAGCCCTTTCGGTCTTCCGGCGTCGCCGCCGGCATTACCAAAAAAGCCCTTCCGTCGTTGCTTTAAGCCGCGTCCCCCGTGGAGAGCGGGGTGCGCCGGTTCGCCTCCGGCTGCCGGTCGCGGGTGCAAGGAAGTGAGGTCTCTTCCTTAGGCGGCTGTCCGGCCTCTTGTCCGGATGCCCACCGACCGACACACGGCCACAGGCACGTGCGAAATTGGGCAGGAGAGAAATAATCGATTCAGTCGCGTGGTGCAAGCGCTTTGGTCTTAATCGTTCGTTACTGCGATCGATTTTGTGGAGAAAGCGACGGCGCGCGCCGCGCTCAGGCCTGGGTGAACGGCTCGACGCGCCGCGCCGCGCGGATGAAAGCCGCCATCACCGCGAGCCCGAGGACGAAGAAGAGCCCCTGCAGCACGTAGCCGCCCATGTCGCCGAGATCGAACAGGCCGGCGATCGCCCAGCCGCCGGCGAACGCCGCGCCGAACACCTCGGCGCCGATCAGGATCGCGGCCGAGAGCACGGTCATGACGTTGAGCCAGACGATGCGGCGGCCGGCGGGTTTCTCGACGGGCTTTTCCATTGCATGTCCTCGCACGCGGGCGGCAATGTCCACGAATCCGCCCGCCCGATCAAGCCTGCCCGATCCGCTTGCGCTGGCGCGGCGGAGCCTCAATAACATCCGCACCCGCACCGCTGACGAGGCCCGCGATGCCCGCAACGTCCGATAATCCGCTGCTTGCCGCCTGGACCGATCCGTTCGCGGTCCCGCCGTTCGGGCGGATCGCGGCCGCCCATTTCCGTCCCGCCTTCGACCGCGCCATGGCGGAGCAGCGCGGCGCCCTCGACCGCATCGCCGCCGATCCGTCCGACCCGAGCTTCGACAACACGGTTGCAGCCATGGAGCGCAGCGGCCGGGCGCTCGCCCGGGTCGAGAACGTCTTCTCCTTGCTCGCCGGCGCCGACGCCGACGACGCCATCATGGCGACCGAGCGCGAGGTCGCGCCGCTCATCGCCGCCCACCGCAACGCCATCTTCACCGACGCGCGGCTGTTCCGGCGCTTCGACGACCTCCATCGCCGCCGCGCCGGCCTCGGCCTGACGGCGGAGCAGGGCCGCGTGCTCGAGCGCTACCGTCTCGCCTTCGTGCGCGCCGGCGCCGGCCTCGATGACGCCGGCAAGCGGCGGCTCGCCGAGATCGTGCGGCGGCTTGCGACCCTCGGCGCGGCCTTCGGCCAGAACGTGCTGGCCGACGAGCAGGCCTACGCCCTGCCGCTGGAGACGCCGGAGGACCTCGCCGGGCTGCCGGAGTTCGTGCGCCTCGCGGCCCGGCACGCCGCGCAAGAGCGCGGCCTTTCCGGCGGCCACGTCGTCACCTTGGGCCGGTCGAGCGTCGAACCGTTCCTGCAGTTCTCCGCCCGTCGCGACCTGCGCGAGAAGGCGTTCGCCGCCTTTGTCGCGCGCGGCGACGGCGGCGCGCACGACAACAGGGGGTTCATCGCCGAGATGGTCGCGTTGCGCGCCGAGCGGGCGCGCCTCCTCGGCTATCCGAGCTTCGCCGCCTACGTCCTCGCCGACGCGATGGCCAAGACCCCGGGCGCGGCGCGCGGGCTGCTCGACGAGGTGTGGGCGGCGGCGCGCCCGCGCGCGGTCGCCGAGCGCGACGCGCTGCAGGCCTTGGTCCACGCCGAGGGCGGCAACTTCCGGCTCGCCCCGTGGGATTGGCGCTACTACGCCGAAAAGCTGCGCAAGGCCCGGCACGATCTCGACGAGGCCGACCTCAAGCCCTACCTGGCGCTCGACAACATGATCGAGGCGGCCTTCTACACGGCGAACCGCCTGTTCGGCCTCACCTTCGCGCGCCGCGACGACGTGCCCGTGTGGCGGCCGGACGTACGGGTGTGGGAGGTCAAGGCCGCCGACGGCCGGCACCGCGGCCTCTTCTTCGGCGACTATTTCGCCCGGGCGACCAAGCGCAGCGGCGCCTGGATGATGAGCCTGCGCGACCAGGAGAAGCTCGACGGCGAGGTCCGGCCCCTCATCGTCAACGTGATGAACTTTTCCAAAGGGGCGGACGGCGAGCCGACCTTGCTCAGCTTCGAGGACGCGCGCACCCTCTTCCACGAGTTCGGCCACGCCCTGCACGGGCTGCTCTCCGAAGTCACCTATCCGCTGATCGCCGGCACCAACGTCGCGGCGGACTTCGTCGAGCTTCCCTCGCAGCTCTACGAGCATTGGCTCGACCGGCCGGAAATCCTGCGGCGGTTCGCCTTGCATCATCGGACCGGCCAGCCCATTCCCGAACCGCTGATGGCGCGCCTCGTCGCCTCGCGCACGTTCAATCAAGGCTTCATGACCTCCGAGTACCTCGGCTCCGCGTTCGTCGATCTCGATTTTCACGATCGTCCGGAGGGCGCGGTCGAAGCCGGCGCGGTCGAGGCCGCGACCCGCGCGCGCATGGCCATGCCGGACGAAATCGTCATGCGCCACCGCCCGCCGCACTTCCAGCACGTGTTCGCCGGCGAAGGCGCCTACGCGGCGGGCTACTACAGCTACCTGTGGTCGGAAGTGCTCGATGCCGACGCGTTCGCCGCCTTCGAGGCGGCCGGCGACGTGTTCGATCCGGCGCTGGCGCGCCGCCTGCATGACTACGTCTACGCAGCCGGCAACAGCCGCGATCCGGCCGAAGCCTATCGGGCGTTCCGCGGCGTCCTGCCGGGCCCGCAAGCGCTGCTGCGCAAGCGCGGCCTGGTCGTGTAAGCTTAATCCCTCCCCCGAAGGGGGAGGGTGGCCGCCGAAGGCGGCCGGGTGGGGGAGATGGCTGACGAAATCGCGCGCAATCTTCGCAAACGAATGACCCCGCAGGAGGTGAAGCTGTGGGTTCATTTGCGTTCCTGGAGAAAGCAGGGTTTCCACTTCCGTCGCCAATCGCCACGCGACGGCCGGATCGTCGATTTCGTCTGTCTCAAGCACCGTCTCATCGTCGAGGTCGACGGCGGCCAGCATAACTTCGATGCTCACGCTCGGCACGATGCCGCTCGCGACGGTCATTTTGCCGCCAGCGGATTTCGGGTATTGCGTTTCTGGAACAACGAGGTGAATCGGAATTTGGAGGGTGTCCTGACATTGATCGACGACGCGTTGCGCAATCCCCCACCCGGCTCCCCCGGGTCAAGCCCGGGGTCGCCACCCTCCCCCGCTGCGCGGGGGAGGGATTGCTGAATGGATCTGCACACCGCCGGCCATCGCCGCGGCGTCGTCGCGGCGCCCCATCGGGCCGCCGTCGCGGCCGGGCGGCTCGCGCTTGCCGAGGGCGGCAACGCGCTTGAGGCCGTGCTGGCGATGGCGGCGACGATCGCCGCCGTCTATCCCCACATGAACCATCTCGGCGGCGACGGGTTCTGGCTGCTGCACGAACCCAAGGGCCGCCTGCGCGCGATCATGGGCGCGGGCAGCGCGGGCGCGCGGGCGCGCCCTGAGCTCTACCGCGAGCTGGGGTACGAGGCGATCCCGCCGCGCGGCCCGCTCGCGGCGCTGACCGTGCCGGGCGCCGTCGCCGGGTGGATCGAGGCGCACGCAGCCGCCCGCGCACTGGGCGGCCGGCTCCCCCTCGACGTGCTCTTCGCTCCCGCCATCCGCCACGCCCGCGACGGCTACGCCGTGACGGCGAGCCAGGCGCGCTTCACCGCCGAGAAGCTCGACGAGTTGAAGGACGTGCCGGGATTCGCCGCGACGTTCCTCCGCGACGGCAAGCCGCCGGCGCACGGCACGACCTTGCGGCAAGCGGCGCTGGCGGACACGCTCGACCATCTCGCCCACGCGGGGCTCGACGACTTCTACCGCGGCGACGTGGCGCGCGAGGTCGCCGCCGATCTCGAGCGCATCGGCAGTCCGGTGACCCGGGAGGACCTCGCGCGCTATCGCGCCACCATCGTCGAGCCGCTCACCGTGGCGGTGACATGCGGCACCCTCGCCAACACCCCGCCGCCGACCCAGGGGATCGCCTCGCTGCTGCTGCTCGCCCTGTTCGATCGGCTCGGCGTGACGACCGCGGAGGGCTTCGACCACGTGCACGGGCTGATCGAGGCGACCAAGCGGGCGTTTCGCGTGCGCGACCGCTACGTCACCGACCCGGGCTTTCTGGCGCACGCGCCCGAGCGCTATTTCGACGCAACGTTCCTCGCCGCCGAGGCCGCCCGCATCGACCGCCGCAAGGCCGCGCCGTGGCCTGAACCCGACGGGCGCGGCGACACCGTCTGGATGGGAGCCGCCGACGGCAGCGGGCTTGTCGTCTCCTACATCCAGTCGATCTACTGGGAGTTCGGCTCGGGCGTCGTGCTGCCGGCGACCGGCGTGTTGATGCAGAACCGCGGCGCGAGCTTCTCGCTCGAGCCCGTTGCGGTGAACCCGCTCGCGCCCGGCCGGCGGCCGCTGCACACGCTCAATCCGGCGCTGGCGGTGCTCGCCGGCGGCCGCGTCATCGCCTACGGCACCATGGGCGGCGACGGCCAGCCGCAGACCCAGGCGATGCTGTTCAGCCGCCACGTGCAGTTTCGTGAGCCGCTCGACGCGGCGATCGACCGGCCGCGCTGGGTCCTCGGCCGCACCTGGGGCGCGCCGCTGGCGAACGTGCGGCTCGAATCCCGCTTCGACCCCGGCCTGGCCGAGCAACTGGCCGCCGCCGGCCACGACGTCGCGATGCTCGATGCGGCCTATTCGGACGTCATGGGCCACGCCGGCGCCGTAGTGCTGCACCCGGACGGCAGCCTCGAAGGCGCCCACGACCCGCGCGCCGACGGCGGCGCGGATGGACTCTAATCCCTCCCCCCACGCGCGGAGCGCGTGGCGGGGAGGGTGGCGAGCGAAGCGAGCCGGGTGGGGGGACTTTCTTTCTTCCTTGTTTAGTTGCGGCAAGCTGTGCGGCCCCCCGCCCCTAACCCCTCCCCACCACGCTTCGCCTACGCTTCGCGTGGGGGGAGGGGAACTGAGCCACGTTTCCGCCCCACTCCGCTATAATGGTCCGGCGCCAATCAGCCTAAGCGACCGCATGCGCCCGCGCTTCCGCGCCGTCCTCGTATCCCTCGTCGGTTTCATCGCCGCGGCCGGCGCCGCCCGGGCGCACCCGCACGTGTGGGTGACGATGACGAGCGAACTGGTCTACGCCCCCGACGGCGCGGTCACCGGCGTGCGCCACGCCTGGGCGTTCGACGACATGTTTTCCGCCTTCGCCACCCAGGGCATCGAAACCAAACAGAAGGGCGTGTTCACCCGCGAGGAGCTTGCCCCGCTCGCCCAGGTCAACGTCGATTCGCTCAAAGACTTCGACTACTTCACCTACGCCAAAGCGAACGGCAAGAAGGCGGAGTTCAAGGAGCCGACCGATTATTGGCTCGAATACAAGAACGACGTGCTCGTTCTTCACTTCACCCTGCCGTTCAAGGCGCCGGTCAAGGCGCAGCGCCTCGACGTGGAGGTCTACGATCCGACCTATTTCGTCGACTTCGCGCTCGCCGAGAAGGACCCGGTGAAGCTCGTCAACGCGCCGAGCCAGTGCAAGCTCACCGTCGTCCAGCCGACCGACCCGGGCGCGTCGTCCGGCGCCCCGGTGAACGAGCAGTTCTTCAATTCGCTCGATCCGTCGAGCAATTGGGGCGCGCAGTTCGCCAACAAGATTTCGGTGCGCTGCCCGTGACGCCGCTCGGGCGCGCCGCACGCGATGTCGTCCGGCTGGCGGCGCTGGTCGCTGCCGCGCTGCTGGCGGCGGGGGCGATCGATGCGGTCTTGGCCCAGGCGAACCCGTTCGGCGCGCCGCGGCCGCCGGCGGCGACGCCGCCGGTCGGCGGCATCGTCGGCTGGCTCCTGCTCAAGCAGGCCGAGTTCTACCGCGAGATGTCGGGCCTGATCCGCGCCGCCAAGACCGACGGCACCGCCGTCACCGGCCTGCTCGCGGTCTCGTTCGTCTACGGCATTTTCCACGCCGCCGGCCCCGGCCACGGCAAGGCGGTGATCTCGTCCTACCTGATCGCCAATCGGGAGACTTGGCGGCGCGGCGTCGTGCTGTCGTTCGCCTCGGCGCTGCTGCAGGCGCTGGTCGCGGTGGCGATCGTCGGCGTTGCGGCGGCGCTCATCGGCGCCACCCGCCAGACCATGTGCAGCGCCGACCGCATCATCGAGATCGCGAGCTACGCGCTGATCGTCGCCGTCGGGGCGCGGCTGCTGTGGACCAAGGGCCGCGGCTTCCTCGCCGCGTTGCGAGGGCTGCGCCGCGCGCCGCTGCCGGCGCCGGTCGGCGCGGCCGTGACCGGGCGTCACGATCATCACGATGACGATCATCATCACCACCACGATCACGCCCATCACCACGCCCACGGCCACGCGCACCATCATCACGACGAGGCCTGCGACCACGACCACGGCCCCGATCCGTCGAGCCTCGCCGGCCCGGGCGGTTGGCGGCGCGGCGTCTCGGCGATTTTCGCCGTGGGTTTGCGGCCGTGCTCGGGCGCCATCCTGGTGCTGGTGTTCGCCCTGGC
>DASPVJ010000362.1:0-10782 GCA_035622435.1 Xanthobacteraceae bacterium
TCTCGGTCGGCGACCCGACACTGTCCTTGTAGAGCGCGTGCGCCGCGATGCCGTACTCGGCGATCTGATGCATCTCGCGGGTGCGGATCTGCAGCTCGACGCGCTGCTTGCCGGGGCCGATCACGGTGGAATGGATCGAGCGATAATCGTTCTGCTTTGGCGTGGAAATGTAGTCCTTAAAGCGCCCCGGTACGACCGGCCAGCTGGTGTGGACGATGCCGAGCGCCTGATAGCATTCGGCGACGCTGCCGACGACGACCCGGAAGCCAAAAATGTCCGAAAGCTGTTCGAAGCCGACGGCCTTGCGCTCCATCTTGCGCCAGATCGAATAGGCGCGCTTGCGGCGGCCGGTGACTTCGGCGGTGATGCCGCTGTCGGCGAGCTTCCGGGTGAGCTGTTGCTCGATCTCGGCAATCCAGCCCTTGCTGCGCTCGGCCAGCGCGTCGAGCCGCTCGCTGATCACCTTGTAGGCGTCGGGATTGAGCTCGCGGAACGACAGATCCTCGAGCTCCTCGCGCATCTCCTGCATGCCCATGCGGCCGGCGAGCGGCGCGTAGATATCGAGCGTCTCCTCGGAGATGCGGCGCCGCGTTTCCGGCGCCACGTGCTCGAGCGTGCGCATGTTGTGCAGCCGGTCGGCGAGCTTGACCAGGAGCACGCGCACGTCGTCGGCGATGGCCAACAGCAGCCTGCGCAGGTTCTCCGCCTGTTTCGCCTCCCGCGTCACCAGGTCGAGCTTCTTGAGCTTGGTGAGGCCTTCGACCAGCGCGCCGATTTCCGGCCCGAAAACCTGGTCGATCTCCGCCCGCGTCGCCGGGGTATCCTCGATGGTGTCATGCAACAGCGCCGCCGCGATGGTGGCGTCGTCGAGCTTGAGGTCGGTGAGAATCGCCGCCACCTCCAGCGGGTGGGAGAAATAGGGATCGCCGGAGGCGCGCCGCTGGGAGCCGTGCGCCTTCATGGCATAGACGTAGGCGCGATCGAGCAGCGCCTCGTCGGTGTGCGGGTTGTAGCGGCGCACCCGCTCCACCAGGTCGTATTGCCGCATGATCCGCGGCTTGACGGATTTGCTCGTCTTTTCAGCGGCTTGCGCCGCGAGCGCGGCGGCGTTCTGGGCGCTCTCGTCGGTCCCCGCGCGCCGGCGCGGCTGGTTCTGCATGCGCGGCAGATTGGTCAACGACGACGCCATGGACGCTCTTTCCGGCGCGGCCGGCCAAATCCGAGCCGCACCACGGAGGATATCATGGCGATCGGCCACGGCGGCAAGCGGTTCGCGGCAGCGTTGCCGAAATGCCAACGGCCCGGAACCGGGCGTCCGGCTCGGGCCGTTGCAGCGATCAGGCGCGTCGGGCCGGCGGCTTTAGAGGTCGTCGTCGGGTTCGATCGGCTCCGGCTGCTCCTCCGGCGGAGTGAGGCCTTCGAGCCCCTTGAGCAGCTCCTCTTCGGTCATGCGGTCGACCACGACCTCGGTATCGTCGGCATCGACCCCCTCGCCGGAAGTGCCGATCAGGGGCACGCTTTCCGACTCCGGCTCGTCGACCTCGACGTACTTCTGCAGCGAGTGGATGAGATCCTCCTTGAGATCGCCGGGAGAGACGGTCTCGTCGGCGATTTCGCGCAACGCCACGACCGGGTTCTTGTCGTTGTCGCGATCGACGGTGATCGGCGCCCCGGACGAGATCATGCGCGCCCGGTGGCTCGCCAGAAGCACGAGATCGAAGCGATTCTCAACCTTATCGATGCAGTCTTCCACGGTGACACGGGCCATGCCTCGTCACTCCTGCCAGGGTTGGGACGGGAAAATGGGTTGCCGCTTGGTAACCTCGCCGGCGGCAAAGCGCAAGGGCCAACTTGTCCCGCGAAATTTGTCTTGGCGGGATGTCACGGCTCTGTTACGCAACGCTCGGGAGCCGTCGTGCGACCGGCACTATTCCGCCGGTCGCGACCGTCTCGGCCTCGCGTTGGCGAGCGCCCGACGATTGTTCCCGCAGACGCCCCACGGCACTGGTACGGGCGCCCTGTTACGTCGGCACGCCGTGGAGAGATTTGGTTTTATCACGAGAGCCAGGCATGTCCCCTCCCCAGGAAAAGCTCGCGCTGTTCATCGACGGCGCCAACCTCTACGCCACCGCCAAGACCCTCGGGTTCGATATCGACTACAAACGCCTGCTGCGCGAGTTCCAGTCGCGCGGCTACCTGCTCCGCGCGTTCTATTACACCGCGGTGATCGAGGATCAGGAATACTCCTCGATCCGGCCGCTGATCGATTGGCTCGACTACAACGGCTACACGGTCGTCACCAAGGCGACCAAGGAATTCATCGATCAGAGCGGGCGGCGCAAGGTCAAAGGCAACATGGACATCGAACTCGCGGTCGACGCCATGGAGATCGCCAGCCACGTCGATCACATGGTGCTGTTCTCCGGCGACGGCGACTTCAGCTCGCTGGTGAAGGCGATCAAGCGGCGGGGCGTGCGCGTGACCGTGGTGTCGACGGTGAGCACCCAGCCGCCCATGGTGGCCGACGAGTTGCGCCGCGAGGCCGACATATTCGTCGACATCGTCGAACTGCAGCCCAAGATCGGCCGCGATCCGGCCGAGCGGGCGGCGCGCGAGCCGCGTCACACGCCGCAGTTCCTGCAGCGCACCCCGGCGCCGCAGCGCGCCGGAGCCGGCGCCGACGCGGACGACGACGAGTTCGACGAAGACTGATCCGGTGGCGCCGGCCGAGCCCGGGCGCGACTGCCCGCGCTGTCCGCGGCTGGTCGCGTTCCGCGAGCTCTGGCGCGCGCGCGAGCCCGGTTGGTTCAACGCGCCGGTGCGCTCGTTTGGGCCGCGTCGCGCGCGGGTCGCGATCGTCGGGCTCGCGCCGGGACTGCGCGGGGCAAACCGCACCGGCCGGCCGTTCACCGGCGATTTTGCCGGCGACCTTCTCTACGCGACCCTTGCCGCCTACGGCTTTGCGCGCGGGCGCTACGACGCGCGGCCGGACGATGGGCTGACCCTGATCGATTGCCGCATCGTCAACGCGGTGCGCTGCGTGCCGCCGCAAAACAAGCCGACGCCGGCCGAGGTCGCCAACTGTCGGGCGTTTCTCGCCGAGGACCTGGGGGGCATGCCGCGCCTTGCTGCGGTCGTCGCGCTCGGCCGCGTCGCCCACGCCACCGCCCTCGCCGCGCTCGGCGCGCGGCCGTCGGCGACGCCGTTCGGCCACGGCCGAACGCATCGGATCGGCAACGTCGCCCTGTTCGACAGCTATCACTGCTCGCGCTACAACACCAACACCGGTCGGCTCACGCCCGCCATGTTCCGCGCCGTTTTTGCGGCGGTGCGCGCGGAGCTTGATCGATGATGCGGCGCGCCCGGCGCCGACACCCGCACGTTTTCGCCCCATGCCGACGGATAGCGAGCAGATCTTCGCCCAGGCGCTGAGCTTGCATCAGCGCGGCCAGACCGCCGGGGCCGAACGCCTCTATCGCCAAGTCCTGGCGGCAAGTCCGCATCACCTCGATGCGCTCAACCTTCTCGGCCTCGTCGCCCTGCAAGGCGGCCGCAGCGAGGAGGCGATCGATCTCATCGCGAAGGCGATCGCCCTCAACGATCGTGTCGCCGATTTCCACAACAACATCGCGGAAGCCTATCGCCGGACCAATCGGCTCGATGCGGCGGTCGATCATCTCGCCCGAGCGGCCGAGCTTGAACCGACCTTCCTCGAGGCGCGGCAGAATCTCGCGAATGCGCTGCGCGCCCAGGGCAAGTGGGATCAGGCCGCTGTGCAATACAACCGCGTCCTCGCCATCAGGCCGGATTTCGCCGAGGCGCACAGCGGACTCGGCGACGCCCTTCTTCAGCAGGGCCGCTTCGCGGAATCGGCCGCGGCGCTTGAGCAAGCGCTCGCGCTCAAGCCTGACCGCGCCGACGTCCACAACAACCTCGGCGTCGCGCTCAAGGAGCAGGGTCGGTTGGAGGAGGCGGCGGCGGCGTTCGAGCGGGCGCTATCGCTCAAGGCGGACTTCGCCGAGGCGCACAACAATCTCGGAAACGCATGGCGCGCGCTCGACCGGCTCGAGCCGGCGCTCGCCCAGTTTCGCCGGGCGCTCGCGCTCAAGCCCGATTTCATCGAGGCGCTGCGCAACCTCGCCCTGGCGCTGGTCGAGCGGGGGCAATTGGCCGAGGCCTTGGACGCCGCGCGGCGGGCGGTCGAAATAACCGACGGCGCGGACGACAAGCAGCTGTTCGTCGTCTGCGCGAAAAACGTGCGGGCGCGTGCCGACGACGGCGCGCTGCGCGCGACCCTGCTGCGCGCTTGGTCCGAACTGTGGGGTAGGCCGAGCGACCTTGCGGGCCTCACCATCAGCCTCATAAAGCGCAGTGCGGGCACCGGCGCGGCCATCGCCCGGGCGGCGCAGGCGTGGCCGCAGCGGCCGGCGGCGGAGGAACTCTGGGGGCCGGCCGGGCTTGCCGCCGCGGCCGGCGACGGGCTCCTTCGCGCTCTCCTCGAAACCGCCCTTGCCGGCGACCTCGAACTCGAACGATTGCTGACCGCGACGCGCTGCATCCTCCTCAACGCCGCTGCCGCCGAAACCGACGTAACCGACGGCGTGCTGGCCTTCTGCTGCGCCTTGACGCGGCAATGCTTCATCAACGAATACGTCTTCGCCTCGACCGAGGACGAGTTGGAGCAGGCGCGCGGCCTGCGCGATTCGCTTTGCCACGCGCTCGAATCCGGCGCCCGGATTCCGCCGCTCTGGCCGGTCGCGGTCGCCGCCTATTGGCCGCTGCACGAGCTTGCCTATGCCGACGCCCTGCTGCGACGGCCGTGGCCCGCGCCGCTTGCCGGCGTCCTCACGCAGCAGATCACCGAGCCGCGCGAAGAGCTGCGCTGTCGCGGCGAACTCGCCCGCCTGACGACAATAGCAGACGACGTTTCCCGCCAGGTGCAACGGCAATACGAGGAAAATCCCTACCCGCGTTGGGTCGAGGTGGCGCGCGTGGTGCGGCCGAGCACGATCGGCGCATGGATGCACGCGAAGTTCCCCGACGTGTCCCCGGCGCCCGATGCGGCCGACGGCGCGGACGTTCTGATCGCCGGCTGCGGCACCGGCCAGCAGGCGATCGAGCTTGCCCAGACGTTGCCCGATGCGCGCGTGCTCGCCGTCGACCTCAGCCTGGCGAGCCTCGCCTATGCCCAACGCAAGACGCGCGCCCTTGGCCTCGGCAATATCGACTACGCCCAAGCCGACATTCTGGAGCTTGGATCGATCGCGCGCAGGTTCGATATCATCGAGGCGACGGGCGTGTTGCATCACCTCGCCGACCCGCTCGCCGGCTGGCGCGTGCTGTTGAAGCTCTTGCGGCCGCGCGGGCTGATGCATCTCGGCCTTTACAGTGAGACCGGCCGACAGCACATCGTGGCCGCACGCAACTTCATCGCGCAGCGCGGCTACCGGCCGACCGCCGAGGACATCCGGCGCTGCCGGCAGGACCTGATGACGCTCGACAAGGCAACCGACCGGCCGAACGTCACGGAGCAGTGGGATTTCTTCAGCACCAGCGCCTGTCGCGACCTGTTGTTCCATGTCCAGGAGCACCGCATGACGCTGGCGCGCATCGAGGCGTTCCTCGCCGCCGAAGGCCTCGCCCTCGTCGCCTTCGCGGCCGAACCGCCGGTCGCAGCCCGCTACCGCGAACGGTTCCCCGACGATGTGGCGATGACCAACCTCGCCCATTGGCACGCGCTCGAAATCGACGATGCGCGCTCGTTCGCCAGCATGTACCTGTTCTGGGTCCGCCGACGGGACAACTGAGCACGCGCATGCGCGCAGGGTGGCTGTGATGACGGGACGCAGGAACCGATTGCTGGTCGTGCTGGCAGGGCTCTTGTGTACCGCTGGCCTGGCGCTTGCCGGCCTCTACGCCCATGCCGGCATGTACGGTGTCAATGCGCTTGCGCGACGCGGAGCGACGTTCTGGGTCTCTGTGACGGCCGACGATCCGCGCCTATCCGCGTCCATGCGTTTGGCCCTGCGCGAGCAACCCTCGTCGATCGCGGCGGGCGCCTTCGCGTGGCAACCCATCGACCGCGGCTTCGAAGTGGGCGAGCTTCCGGTGATGCTCGGGCCGTGGGAGGTCGATCGCATATTGCTCGCACGCATCGATCCGACCCGGTTCCGCTTCGTCGTGCGCAATGCGCCGGCGGGCGATCGGGATGCGGACGAATGGCTGCGGCAGCTCGGCGCCGCGCTCGTCATCAACGGGAGCTACTACTCGCCCCGCGGCACCCCGGCGACCCCGTTCCTGAGCGCCGGCGTTTTGTCGGGACCGCGCGATTACGACGCCCGGCACGGCGCATTCGTGGCATCGGCGGGCACCGCGACCATTCGCGATTTGGCGAAGGTACCCTGGCCTGCCGCCTTTCGCGGCGCCGACGACGCGATGGTTTCCTATCCGCTCCTGCTCGCGCCGGATGGATCGAACCGCGTCGCCGCCGACGACCGCTGGCTGGCGAATCGCAGTTTCGTCGGCGAGGACGGCTCCGGCAACATCATCCTCGGCACGACCGCCGATGCCTTCTTTTCGCTCAACCGCCTGGCCGCATTCCTGCCCATGGCGCCGCTGGGGCTCGTCAAAGCGCTCAACCTGGACGGAGGCCCGGTGGCGTGCCAGGCCATCAGCATCAAGGCCTATCGGCGTGACTTCTGCGGCAAGTGGGAGCTTGCAGCGCAAGACGGACAGTTGCGGCTCCTGACCTGGACCTTCGGCCCGCGGCCGTGGGCTCTGCCCAACGTGCTGGCGGTGCTGGGCAAGGAGTCGTCCTGACGCACCCGCAACGGTCCGCCCTCAAGGCAGGCCAAATCGCAAAAGCGCTCAGCCCGCGGCTTTGAGCCAAGCGACCACCTCGGCCGCGTTGCGGTCGGGCGGAAACACCGGGTAGAAAACCTTGGTGATCGTGCCGTCGTCGATCACCAGCGCCATGCGCTTGAGCAGCACCATTCCATCGACCGCGAAAGTCGGCAGGCGCAGCGCGCGCTGGAGCTTCATGGCGGCGTCGGACAGGATTGCAAACGGCAGGTGCAGGCGCTCGACCGCTTCGCGCTGGTAGTCGCCGTCCTGGGTCGACAGCCCATAGACGCGCGCCACCCCGAGCCCGCGCAACTCGTCGAAATGGTCGCGGAACCCGCAGCTCTGCGGCGTGCAGCCGCGCGCCCCCGGGATCCCGTTCCAGCCGGTCGGCATGGCCTGTCCCGGCCGGCCCGTGCGCGGATAGATGTAGACGACCGTGCGGCCCGGAAGGCGCGACAGGTTGACAGCGGAGCCGTCGGTCGCGGTGAGCGTCACGTCCGGCAGCGCAAGCCCGGTCAGGTGCCGCGCCGCGCCGTCGTCGGCCGGCACCGGAAGGTCCTCGGGAAGCTCGAGGGGATTGTGCAGGATTTCTTGCATGGGCGCCTCCGCTCAACCGGTGCACGGAATGAATGCGATCAGCGACCCGTCGGGATCGTGGACATGGACGCCGGCGCCCGTTCCCGTGGCGCGGAACCGTTCCGCCGGCAACTCCATGGCGTCCTCCTCATTGCGTTAACGCGAGATCGAGCGCGCCCGGCTTGAGGTGGTAGTCGTCGATGTGCTGCGCGCCGCTCGCCTTTCCCTCCGGGCCCGCCGAGATCCCGAACACGTCGACCATGCGGCAGCCGCGCTTGGCCGCGGCGCGCCGCAGGCACATGTTGAACACCTTGACGATGTCGATCAGCAGCGCCTTGTCGCCTTCGCTCGCCTCCGGCTGCTGTCCGCTCAAGGCATCGAGATGCGGCGCCGGCACCCCGACGAAGATCGGCTTGAGCCGCCGCGGCGCCGTCGCGTCGGCGACGTGGGCGACGTAGCGGCCGACTTGATCGGAGACGAGGTGCTCCAGATCGCCGCCGGTCCGGCGGTAGTAAGGCAGGATGCCCTCGTCGAGCCGGCAGTCGATCTCGCCGAAGCAGCATACGATCGGCGAATTCTCCGGAATGGTTTCGGTGCTCGCGGCGAAGCGCCATTTGTAGAGGTTGAGCTTGGGCTTCGCCAGATGCCAGGCTTTGCAGCCCATCACCAGCCGCCCGGCCGTGCGGTAGGAGACGCCGTCGAGCGTCACCGCGCGGCCGTGAAACGCGAGGCAATGGCTGTCGCCGATGACCGCAAGCTCGGGCAGCGCGGGATCGACTGCCGGCGTGCCCGGCGCATCCGCGTGCCGCAGCAAGTTCGTCAGGTAATTGGCATAAGCGCGCGAGTTTCTCACTTCCCGCGAGGGTGACGGACCGATCGCGTTCGAAGCCTCGGCGGCCGCCTGCAACGCGGCGGCGAGGCCGGGTCGGTCATATTCGAACCAGCAGCTGATGCCGACGCGCACCAATAGCTCGAGCCGCGACACCGGCGACAGGCCGGCCTGCTCCAGCGCCGGCCCGCACAGGAGGCGCCATTGTCGATCCGGGCTGCGCCAGCAATTGACGCGGACGAGGTTCATGAAGCACTGTTCCTCGACGGGGAACAGCGCCCGCGTGCCGATCATCGCCCAGCGGATGCTGTCGATGGGCGAAAGCGCGCCGGTGGGCGGAGCGGCGCGCGCCATCAAGGCCATGGCCCGTTGGTAGAGCGCCAAAGCCTCGTCGAGACTACCCTCCTCGAGCAGCGCGTTGGCGAGGTTGAAATGCGCCACGGCATAGTTCGGCCGCAGCGCCAAGGCCCGCCGGTATTGGGCGATCGCGCCCCCGAGGTCGCCGCCGTTCTGCAACACGATGCCGAGATTCATCAGCGCTTCGGGAAAGTTCGGATTGAGCGCGAGCGCCTGGCGAAATTGATCGGCGGCCTCCGCCGGCCGTGCCTGCATCAGCGCCCCGCCGAGGTTCACGTGCGCCTCGGCGTAGTCCGGCCTGAGTTCGAGCGCGCGGGCGTATTTGCCGATCGCTTCGTCGAGTCGCCCTTGCTGCTTGAGGACGTTGCCGAGATTCATGTGCCCTTCGGCCGCCCCCGGTTCGAGGTCGATCGCACGGGTGAAGTGCGCGGCTGCCTCGTCCAGGCGGCCGAGATAGCGGAACGCCTCGCCAATGTTGTTATGGAAGGTCGCATTGCCCTCCCGCAGCGCGATCGCCCGGCCGATGAGATCGACCGCCGCCTCGGGACGCGCCGCCTGGAGGGCGAGGAGGCCGAGCATGTGTAGGCTGTCGACGTGGTTCGGATCGCCTGCGAGAATCTGCCGATAGATGTCTTCCGCCTTGGACAGCTGGCCTTCCCGGTGAAGCGCCAGCGCCGCCTCGAACATACTCGCCGGATCGCCGGCGGCCGGGGCATTCGCCGGCTGCGACGCCGCCTCGCCGCCCGTCTGCCCCGCTTCTCTATCCATCTCTCAGCCCTTCTGCCGCAGCAGCCGGCCGCGCTCGCGCTGCCAGCTGCGCTTCTTCTCGGTCTCGCGCTTGTCGTGCAGCTTCTTGCCGCGGGCGAGCGCGATCTCGACCTTGGCGCGCCCCTTGGCGTTGAAATAGAGCTTGAGCGGCACGAGCGTCATGCCCTGGCGCTCGACCGCGCCGATCAACTTGGCGATCTCGCGCCGGTGCAACAGCAGCTTGCGCGGGCGCTTGGGGAGATGGTTGAAGCGGCTTGCCTGCAGATATTCCGGAATGTTGGAATTGAGCAGCCAGATCTCGCCGGCGCGGGCGTCCGCATAGGCCTCGGCGATCGCCGCCTTGCCGACTCGCAGCGATTTCACTTCCGTTCCAGTCAGCGCGATCCCCGCCTCGAAGGTGTCGCCGATCTCGTAGTTGAACCGCGCCTTGCGATTGTCCGCAACCACCTTGAAGGCACGCTCGCTCTTTGCCGCCATGGCCGCTCATTGCCGGTGTGGGCGCGATCAGCCGGGCGCTTCAGTTGATCAGGCCGGCGTGCACCATGGCCTCGCGCACGGCCGTGCGGGTCTTCTCGGCGAGCGGCACCATGGGCAGCCGCACCGTATCGGCGCACTTGCCGAGCACGGAGAGCGCATACTTGGCGGGCGCCGGGTTGGTTTCGATGAACAGCGCCTGATGCAGCGGCATCAGCTTGTCCTGCAGCTTGAGCGCCGCCGCGAAGTCTCCTCTCAGGCAGGCCCCCTGGAATTCCGTGCACAGACGCGGCGCGACGTTCGCCGTCACCGAAATGCAGCCGTGGCCGCCGTGGGCCATGAAGCCGAGCGCGGTCGCGTCCTCGCCCGAGAGCTGGTTGAACCCCGAGCCCATCGCCTGGCGCTGCTGCGACACCCGGACCATGCTCGCGGTCGCGTCCTTGACGCCGGCGATGTTCTTGAGCTCGAACAGCCGCGCCATGGTGTCGACCGACATATCGATCACCGAGCGCGACGGAATGTTGTAGATGATGATCGGAATGCCGATCGCGTCGTTGATCGCCTTGAAGTGCTGGTAGAGGCCTTCCTGGGTCGGCTTGTTGTAGTAGGGCGTCACCACCAGCACCGCATCGGCGCCGGCCTGTTCGGCTTCCTGCGCCAGTTCGA
This sequence comes from Xanthobacteraceae bacterium, assembly GCA_035622435.1. GTDB lineage: Bacteria > Pseudomonadota > Alphaproteobacteria > Rhizobiales > Xanthobacteraceae > AP-16. The sequence goes on from DASPVJ010000362.1 coordinate 10,514, forward strand.
CCGCCTCGGCGGTGGAGTTCGAGCCGGCGCCGGCGACCACCGGAATGCGGCCGCGCGCCTGATCGATGCACCACGTGACCACCTGGTGGTGCTCCGCGTGCGACAGCGTCGGGCTTTCGCCCGTGGTGCCGACCGGCACCAACCCGTTGGTGCCTTCGGCGATCTGCCAGTCGACCAACCCGCGGAAGGCCTGCTCGTCGAGCGAACCGTTCTTGAGCGGGGTCACGAGCGCGGTGAAGGAGCCCCTGAAGCTCGTCCTGGCTGTCATG
>DASPVJ010000363.1:0-2127 GCA_035622435.1 Xanthobacteraceae bacterium
TCGGAGGCGCGCGACGGCGCCGCGGCGGGCGCCGCGGTCGTGTTCGCGGCGATCCTCGGCACCGGCTGCGGCGGCGGCCTGGCGATGCACGGCCGCGTCGTCACCGGCGCCAACGCGATCGCCGGCGAATGGGGCCATACCCCGCTGCCGTGGCCGAACGCCGACGAGCACCCGGCGCCGCCGTGCTGGTGCGGGCGCCCGGGCTGCCTCGAGCTTTACGTGTCGGGCACCGGCTTCGAGGCCGACCATCGGCGCGCGACCGGCCGCGTGCTGGCGGGTGCGCAGATCGCCGCGCTGGCGCGGGCGGGCGATGCGCCGGCGGCGGCGACGCTTGCGCGCTACCTCGACCGGCTCGGCCGCGCGCTTGCGGTGATCTGCAACATCGTCGATCCCGACGTGATCGTGCTCGGCGGCGGCATGTCCAATCTGCCCGAGCTTTACGCGCGGCTGCCGCAGGAGATCGGACGGTGGATATTCTCCGACGTTTTCGCGACGCCCGTCGTTCCGGCGCAGTACGGCGATTCCTCCGGCGTGCGCGGCGCCGCGATGCTGTGGGAGGTGGAGGAAGACTGATGCGTTCCCCGGGCGCAGCGCAGCACGAAGTGGTGCGCTGCAGACCCGGGGTCCACAAATGCTTGAACGAGTTCCCGGATCAGCGGTGCACCGCTTCGCGCTGCACCGCATCCGGGAAACACACGCGCATCAATACCCCGCGGCGAGCGCGCCGCGGGTGCGCGGGTCGGCGGCGCCGGCAAGCCCGTCGGGCGTGACCATGATCGAATTGGCCGAGCCCCAGTTGGGCCGCCGCACCACCGTGTGGCCGAGCGCTTCGAGCCCGCGCACGGCTTCGGCCGGCACCGCCTGCTCGGCCACCACCTCTTCCGGCAGCCACTGGTGATGGATGCGGGGCGCCGCCACCGCGGCGGTCGCGTCCAGGCGGAAGTCGACGACGCCGAGGATCACCTCCAGCACCATGGTGATGATGCGGCTGCCGCCCGGGGTGCCGGTCACCAGATACGGCCGTCCGTCCTTGCAGACGATCGTCGGCGTCATCGACGACAGCGGCCGCTTGCCGGGCCCCGGCGCGTTGGCGGCGCCGCCGACGAGGCCGTAGGCGTTGGGCGCGCCGGGCTTGGCGGCGAAGTCGTCAAGCTCGTCGTTGAGCAGGATGCCGGTGCCCTCGGCGACGAGGCCGACGCCGAACGCCAGGTTCAAGGTGTAGGTGTTGGCGACCGCGTTGCCGGCGGCGTCGATGACCGAATAGTGGGTGGTGTTGTCCCCTTCGGCCGGCACCGGATGGCCGGCGCGGATGTCGCGCGCAGGCGTCGCGCGCTTCAAATCGATCGCGCGGGCAAGCTCCGCCGCGTAGCTCTTCGACATGAGGCGCTCGACCGGGACCGCGACCACGTCGGGGTCGCCGAGAAACTCGGCGCGGTCCGCATAGGCGCGCTTCATCGCCTCGATCATCAAATGCAACGCCGGCACGGAACCGGCGCCGAGATCGGCAAGCGGATAGCGTTCGAGCACGTTGAGCATTTCGATCAGGTGCACGCCGCCGGAGGAGGGCGGCGGCATGGAGACGATGTCGTAGCCGCGATAAGTGCCGCGCACCGGCGTGCGGATCGCCGGCCGATAGGCGGCAAGATCGTCGAGGGTCATCAGGCCGCCGGCGGCGCGCACGGCGGCGACGATCTTCTCGGCGATCGGCCCGTGATAGAAGGCGCCGGGTCCGTCCTGGGCGATCGCCGCGAGCGAAGCGGCGAGGTCGGCCTGCACCAGGCTCTGGCCCGGCGCCAGCACCACCCCGTCCGGGTTGAGGAAGATTTTCGCCGTGGACGGCCAGCGGGCGAGCCGCGGCTGGGCGCGCGGCAGCGAGTCGGCCAGGTCGTCCTCGACCACGATGCCGTTGCGCGCGGCCGCGAGCGCCGGCGCGATCAGCTGCGCCAGCGTGAACTTGCCCGAGCCGTAGCGCTCGAGCGCGAGCGCCAGCCCGGCCACGGTTCCGGGCACGCCGACGCCGAGGCCGGAATCGCGCGACTTCTTCGGATCGGCCTCGCCCTTGTCGTCGAGGAAGACGTCGCGCGTCGTCGCCTGCGGGGCGGTCTCGCGGTAGTCGATGGCGACGTC
>DASPVJ010000364.1:0-6381 GCA_035622435.1 Xanthobacteraceae bacterium
CCTGCCGCTGGCTTTCCGCATCAGCCTTCCGGCGCTCAACAACAACCTGGTCAACCTGGTGAAGACCACGACCATCGCCTACGCCATCGCGGTGCCGGAAATGCTCTACGTCGCCAACCAGATCTGGTCGGACGAGCTCAACGTGCCGGAGATGATGAACGTGCTGCTGATCATCTACGTGTCGCTGGTCGGCATGCTGGTCCTCGCCATGGGCCGGTGGGAGCGCGCCATGCGCGTCCCGGGCTATACTCCGTCATGATAACGGGCTCAACCGACCTGCCGGTGCTCAAGCCGTTCCGGCTTGGCGGAGCAGAGGCCGCCGCCGGGCGCCTCGACCGGCGGCACGGCGCCGTCATCGCCATTGCGCTGGTGCTGGCGGTCGGCATCGGGCAGGCGGCGGCGGCGCCCGCCGCCCCGTCGATCGTCGCCACCATGATCAAATGGACGCCGCTGTTGGCGCGGGGCTTTGCCCTCAACATCGCCATGAGTTTCCTCGCCATGGCGATCGGCACGGCGTTCGGCACGGCGCTCGGCCTCGGCCTGATCTCGCTCATGCGGCCGGTGCGCGGGGTTTCGTGGTTCGTGACCGAGTTCTTCCGCAACGCGCCGTGGCTGGTGCTGCTGTTCTACTGCATGCTGCTGCTGCCGTTCGAGCTGCGGGTCGGCGACGCCATCGTGCCCCTGCCCGGCTGGATGAAGTCGACCCTCGGCCTGTCGCTGGCGGTGATGGCCAACGTCGCCGAGCTGGTGCGCGGCGCGGTGAACTCGATTCCGTTCGGGCAATGGGAGGCTTCCGAGGCGCTTGCCTTCACCCGCATGCAGACGCTCCGATTGGTGATCCTGCCGCAATGCGTCAAGCGCATGACGCCGCCGTGGATGAACCTCTACGCCATCCTCACGGTCGGGACGCCCCTCACGTCGGTGGTCGGCGTCAGCGAGGCGATGACCTTGACCGGCGACATCCTCGCGGCGGAAAACCGCAGCGAGCTTCTGGTGCCGATGTATCTCTACCTGCTGCTGTGGTTCTTCATCTACTGCTACCCGATCGCGCGCGCGACCGTTGCGCTCGAGCGGCGTTTCCAGGTGAAATGACGGCCATGACGACGGTAACGCTTTGGACCCCCGACCAGCCGCTCATCAGCGTGCGCGACGTGCACCTCGCCTTCGGCGCCGTCCAGGTGCTCAACGGCATCTCGCTCGACGTGATGAAGGGTACGGTGATCTGCGTCATCGGGCCGTCCGGGGCCGGAAAGTCGACGCTGCTGCGTTGCATCAACGCGCTGGTGCGGATCGACAAAGGCTCGATCCTGGTCGAAGGCCAGGAGGTGCATGATCCCAAGCTCGACAAGCTCAAGCTGCGCCGCAAGGTCGGCATGGTGTTCCAGCAATACAATCTGTTCCCCCATCGCACCGCGCTCGAGAACATCATGATGGCGCCGGTGCACGTGCTCAAGCGGCCGCGCGGCGCGGTGGAAGGAGAGGCGCGCGCCCTGATGCGCAAGGTGCGGCTGGAAGGGAAGGAAGACGCCTATCCGGGCGAGCTGTCGGGCGGCCAGCAGCAGCGCGTCGCCATCGCCCGCAGTCTGGCGATGCAGCCCGACGTCATGCTGTTCGACGAGGTCACCGCGGCGCTCGATCCGGAGACGGTCAAGGAGGTCCTCATCACCATCCGCGATCTCGCCGAGGAAGGCATGACCTGCGTCCTCGTCACCCACGAGATGGGGTTTGCCCGCGAAATCGCCGACGAGATCTATTTCACCGACCGCGGGATCGTGGTCGAGCACGGGCCGCCCGCCGAGTTTTTCGTCAATGCCCGCGACCCGCGCACCCGCCAGTTCCTCAGCCAGATTTTGTGATTCGTAGGGCGCAATAGGCCGAAGGCCGTATTGCGCCGGCTTACCGCGAAGCGGCGCAATACGCTTCGCTATTGCGCCCTACGAGCAGCCCGATAAGGTGAACCCCATGCCCGCCACCAACGTCGACAATCAAAGCCTGCGCGGGTTCCTGCGCATGGTGGAGCGCGACTTCCCCGACGAGATCGTGCGCATCCGCCAGCCGGTCGGGCTCGGCCAGGAAACCACCGCGCTGGTGTTCGAACTGGAACGGGCGGGCAAACGTCCGGTCGTCGTATTCGAGAACGTCGACGGCGGAACGATGCCGCTGGTGACCAACGTCGCCGCCAACCGCCGCCTGCTCGCCGCCTGCCTCGGCGTCGCCGCGGACGAACTTCCCACCGCCTTTCGCGAGCGCTGCCAGCGCTACATTCCGTGCGAGCTGGTGAAGGAAGCGGCGTGGAACGAGGTGGTGATCGAGGGCGACGCCGTCGATATCACGAAGCTGCCGATCCCGCTCCAGTTCAAGGTCGACGCCGCGCCCTACATCACCGGCGGGCAGCTCTCCGCCCGCGATCCCGTCACGGGCATCGACACCACCGGCTTCCACCGTTTCATGCTCAAGGGCAGGAACCGGCTCGGCGTCTCGCTCCATTCGCGCCGGCGCATGTACGAGTTTCATCGCCGCGCCGAGGAAAGAGGCGAAGCCCTGCCGGCGGTCATCACCATCGGCATCCACCCGCTGCACTACATGGGCTCGATGGTCTACGCCTATCCGCCGCAGGTGCGCAAATTCGAGATCATCGGCGGCCTGTTCGGCGAGCCCTATCGGCTCGCCCGCTGCGGCACCGCCGAACTCGAAGTGCCGGCCGGCGCGGAAATCGTCATCGAGGGCGAAATCCTCGCCGGCGTGCGCGAGCCGGAAGGGCCGTTCGGCGAATTCACCGGCTACGCCTCCTACCGCTCGACCCAGAACGTGTTCGTGGCCCATCGCATCCGCATGCGCGCCGACGCCATGTACCACAGCGTCGTCTCCGGCATGTCGCGCGACCACATCCAAGTCTCCTGCATCACGCGCGAAGGCGAGATTCTCAACGCGCTCCGGCGCAACCTGCCCAACGTGCGCGCGGTGCACGTGCCGCACACCACCTGCGGCGCGTTCATGGCGTTCATTTCGATGAAAAAAACCGCCGACGGCGAGCCGCAGATGGCCATCATGGCGACCTTCGGCACCGAGTTCTACACCAAGCAGGTGATCGTGGTGGACGACGATGTCGACATATTCGACATCAACGACGTGATGTGGGCGGTGGCGACGCGGGTGCGGGCGGAAAAGGACATCGTCTTCATCCCCGGCGCCAAGGGGGCGGTCCTCGACCCCGTCTCCGACCCGGAGAATTTCACCCTCACCAAGATGGGGATCGACGCCACTCGCCCGCTCGGGCGCGACTTTGCCGAGCGCCTGGTCATCGCCGAGGAGGACCGCGCGCGGGCGCGGGCGATTTTGGCGGCGGCGGGGATAGCGCTGTAAATCTGGCGATTGCGATCGTTCGTACGAACGACACCGTCACCCTGAGGAGGCCGCTCGCGTCGGCGAGCGGCCGTCTCGAAGGGTGGCTACAAGCACCGAGCCTGCTTCCATCCTTCGAGACGCGCGCCTTCGGCGCGCTCCTCAGGATGACGGCGAGTTTGTTTTAGCGCTGAGCAAATCACCGTCACGTCAGCCCGGCGCTGACGAAGCTGAGATCCGCCTCGTCCTCGAGTCCCTGCAGGCGCGTGTAGAGGCGCACCATGTCCGTCTCACGGTACTTGCGCGTCAGGCGCATGAACTTGTCGCGCATCTCGTCTGCATCGAGCGGGTTCTTCGGCGTGCCCTTGAAGTATTCGACCCGGCGCGTGAACGTGCGCCCGTCCTTGAGCGCGACCGTGACCGCGCTGGCGAGCGTTCCGTGGGCGCGGACGTCCGGGTCGACCGTGATGGCGACCTTGGCGGCGAGCGCGCGGATGTCCGGGTCGCGCACCGCGGCATCGGTGAACGAGGCCGGATCGCGCGGGTCGCGATAGAGCGCGAGCGCCACGCAGAACGGCACGCTGTACTGCGCCATCATCAGGTCGCTCGGCGCCGGGATGTTGTTGACCTTCGCCACCCGCTCCTCGCCGGCGATGCTGATCGCGGCCACGTCGGCGCCGGAAAAATTGTGCGCCTCCCTCAATTCCTCGACCGCCTGGACCGGCGTGTGGGCGGTGATGTGGGCGGGAAAGCGCTTGAGCAAAATCGACATGGTGACGTAGTCGCGGCCGAGGCCGCGGGTCAGTTCGGCCATGTCGTATTCGTTGCAGAACACCTGGAGGAACCCCGCCTGCCCTTCGATCGCGCTCGTCGGCCCGGTGAACCCGTCGGCCGCAAGGCTCGCGGCGAGGACGCCGCCCTCGGCGGCGCGGCCGAGATGCAGGCGCTTGACCATGGCGCCGGTGCCGGAGCGGGCGAATTCCAAAAGCCCGCCGGCGGTCGAGGCGGCGATGCCGATCGCGTTCGTCATGCGCGCGGCGTCGAACCGCATCAGCCGGCCGCAGGCGACCGCGGCGCCGAACGGGCCGGTGGTGCCCGGCGCGTGAAACCCGCGGCGTTCGTTCGAATGTTTGGTGGCGCGGCCGATGCGGATCATCGTCTCCCAGCCGGCGACCACGGCGGCGATGGTCTCGCGCCCGCTCGAGCCGCGCTCCTGCGCGACGGCGAGCGCCGCGGGAAACGTGGTGCCGCCCGGATGCGAGCCGGAATTGGGCTGGGTGAGGTTGTCCATCTCGAAGGCATGGGCGATGGCGCCGTTGGCGAGCGCCGCCGCCGGCGCATGCAGGGCCGCGTCGCCGGCGCCGAGAATGCGGCTGCGGCCGCCGGCGCCGTTGCGCTTGGCATAATCGACGACGATGCGGCTCCACGGCAGGTCGTAGCCGAACAGGATGGTGGCGACCGTGTCCGCGATCGCGTCCTTGGCGCGCTGGACGACTTCGGGCGGCAGGTCCTCGTAACGCAGCCCCGCGGCATATTCGGCGAGCCGCACGGTTTCGTTGGACACGGCGCCTCCCTCCCCGGCTGTTCTTTGTAGCCCGCATGAGCGAAGCGAAATGCGGGAATCGCATCCCCGGATTTCGCGGCTACGCCGCTCATCCGGGCTATATTTACTGCGGCGGCTTGGCCGCAAACGCCGAGCCGCGCGCGCACATGCGCCCGCGCGCGTCCTGCCACAGCTTCTCGGCCGCGTGCAGGCGGCCGAGCGCCCGCGCCACGGTCTGGAAATCGTAAGTCGAAAAACGCTCGGCGATATCCGTGTAATAAAGCGGCTCGGTCCCGATCGCCTCCAGGATGCGTTGCGCCAGGGCCGCGACCTTAGCGTCGTCGCCGCTTTCGCCCGCCGCGTCCGCCTTGCCGGCGAGATAATCGTCGATGCGCGCGCGCTCCGCATAAGCGTAGGCGATGCGCTCGTAGCGCTCGCGCGGCACGCCTTCGGGAATGGTCGCGTCGATGCCGACCTTGGCGGTGGTGGGCACCACCCCCGGCGGCGTCGGCTGCAGGCTCGGGTCGAGCGGCTTGCCGCGCGCGTTGGTGACGATCAGCACGTCGCGGTCGCCCTGCACGCGGGTGGCGATCGCCCATTCCACCTCGGTCGGATCGTTGACGTCGATGTCGTCGTCGACCACGACGACGTGCTTCAAATCCATCACCGACAGCGCAGCGAGCAAAGCGTTCTTGCCCTCGCCGGGCTGCTTCTTGATCGCGATCACCGCGTGCCAGAAGGCGCAGCCGCCGAGCGTCACGTTGATGTCTTTGACCTGCACGCCGGCGGTGCGCAGCGCGGTGCGGATCGCCGCGTAGCGGGTCGGCGCCGCGAGCCAGGTGTTCTCCCACGGCATGTGCAGATTGTAGTAGATCGCGTCCTTGCGCATGGAAATCGCCTTGACGCGCACCAGCGGATTCCAGTGCAGCCCGCCCATCAGCCGCGTGAACTCGCCGAAGCGGCCTTCGGGAAAAGTCCAGCCGGTCGGCAAAATCTCCGCCTCCAGCACGATCTCGGCCTCGGCGATGTAGGGCATGTCGATGGTTTGGCACGGCGCCAGCTTAACCGGCTCGCCGCGGATGCCGCCGGCGATCGCCATCTCGTCGACGCCGAGCGGCGCCCGATAGCCGGAGCCGGTGATCTCGACCGGATGGGTGCCGATCGAGATCGAGATCGGCAGCGGCTCGCCGCGCTTGAGTGCGCGCTCGGTGAAGAGCCGCATATTGTTGGGTGTGACCAGATCGATGCCGGTCAGCGCCTTCTCCTTGACGATGAAGCGGTAGATGCCGGAGTTGAAGCCAAGCTCGGGATCGCGGGCGATGACGACGCCGGCGGTGATCATCGGGCCGCCGTCGTAGATCGACGACATCGGGATCGGCAGCTTGTAGAGGTCGACATCGTCACCGAGCAGCACCACCTCGCGGGTCGGCGAGCCGTTGACTCGCTGCGGCGCAATCGGTTTGGCGATGGCCGCGGCGAGCTTGTCCTCGATCTCG
>DASPVJ010000365.1:0-6562 GCA_035622435.1 Xanthobacteraceae bacterium
GATTCCGACGATCGTGAGCGCTGCCGAACCGGGGTGGGCGCATCCTTTGCTGCATCCGGAAATATGGATCGTCGCTTGCAGATCGTCAGGCAGCGCCGCAGCGACCGCCGGCGCCAGTGCCCGTGTCGGGATCTCCGCCGCCGCGCAGGCCGGCGCGCCCGCGCACGCGACCACGCGCCGACGGGGATCGTCCGGTGCTACGACGAAGCCGCGCCGCCGCGCCGCTGTCGTCAGCGCCTGCGCCCTTTCGGTTGCAATGCCAATGACGAGCAGCAAACGACCGGGAGCGGGGCGGATGGACACTGCGCCGGCGCGGCGGGCTTCGTCCGTTAAATGCCCCAGTGTCCCCGTATCGCTATGTCCGAACGCAAAGCCGATTCCGAGCGCGAAGCTTCCGTCGCGTAATCGATGTGTGCCTATGGGTTCGGCGGCGAAGCGCACGGGGTGGGGTGAAACTGATCTCATAGCAGGATCACCCGCACCCGGCCCCGCTTCGCGGGGCCGACGTCCCCCCTCCAGGGGGAGGTGAAGCGCGGGAATGTCGCGCGCGCGGACCGTTGGTCCTCGTGCGGCGAGGGTCGTTAGCAATTCGACGACGGTACCGACCGCGTTTTCCGGCGTGATCGTGCCGATGGGTGTCGCACTTTCGCCGTCGCCGGCGATCGCAAGGCGAAACCGTACGCTATCCCGCCCCGCCTCGGCGCGCAGGCGGATATCGGCCGGGATTGCATCGAGCGCAAACGCGCCGCCGCCGTCGACGACGACCGAGACCTTAGGGGCGAGAATCGTCGACAGGCCGGTGTCGATCAGGACTGCGCGCAATCGATCGGCAAGTGGGCTCGCATCAAATATTTCATCGGGATCGAGCCCGGCGAGGGGACCGGTGATCACCCTTCCGCCCGTGGGGTCGGCGACGCCGAGCGCCTCGACCGCCGCGGCAAAATCCAGCGCCGATGTCGGCGTGAGGCCGCGCACTTGGATGCTGCCGCGCGACGTTATCTCGACGATGCCGTTGCCGTGCGCCCGCGCGGCGCTGCACAACCCCGCAAACGCGTCGAGCGGCAGCGTACGCGTCACCGCCAGCCGCGCCAGCAAGCCGTCGCCGGTCGGCATCGGATCGGAGAGCCCGGGGCAGGCGCCGCGGCGAGCGGTCATGGCGCGGCCTCCGCCAGCATCGCGGCGAGGGTCGCATCCACGTCGTTGCGGCGCGGGTGCCACAGGCCGTGCCGGCGCGCGCCGGCGAGGCGCTCGGCGATGGCGCGGGCGGCGGCCGGGTTCTCGCGCGACAAAAATTCACGCACGCGCGCGTTGGCCAGATAGGCTTCGTGCACCAGATCGATCAGCGTGCTCGATACCGCGTCGGTCGTCTCGGCAAAGGCGATGAGGCGGTCGACCGTCTCGGCGAATTCGGCCGCGCCGCGCGGACCGTGCCGCAGCTGCCCTTCGATGAAGCGCGGGTCGATGGCGCGCGCGCGCACGACGCGCGCGAGCGCGCCGGCGAGGGAGCGCGCGCGCGGGCGCTGCGGGTCGGTCATATCGAGCATCAGCAGATCGGGCGCGCGGCCGAGCATCGCCGCCGCGGACGCGAATCCGCCGACGAAGCCGACGTCGGCCGAGCCTTCCAGCAAATCGCGGCCGGGATCGTCGCTCGGATGCACCAGAAGATCGGCGGCGGCGACGCGTGCCGTGAACGCGCCCGGCATCGGCGCGCCGCCGTCGGCCGCGGCCCCATAGGCGTGGGAGGTTGCCTCGAGATAAGCCGCGCCGAGAGCCGCGCGGTCGTGTTCGCGCCCGAGCAAATCCTCGATGCCGGCGCCATAGGCGCCGGGCGCGGTACCGAAGATGCGCGCGGGCGGAGGCTCGCCGCCGGCGCGGGCCGCCGCCGCCAGCGGATTATCCTCGTCGGGATCATCGCGCGCCGCGACCGCGCGGACCGCCGCGTCGAGAAGCGCGATCTGCGCGGGGAAGAGGTCGCGGAACAGCCCCGACACGCGCCAGGTGACGTCGACGCGCGGACGGCCGATCGTCGCGGTCGGCTCGACCTCGATGCCGACGATCCGCCCGGTCGCATGGTCCCAGGCCGGCCGGCAGCCCATCAGAGCCAAGCCCTGGGCGATCTCCTCGCCGCCGGTGCGCAGGGTGGCGCTGCCCCACAGGTCGATGACGAGGGCGCGCGGCATTTCGCCGTGGGTTTGTAAGTAGGCGCGGATCACCTCCTCGGCCGCGAGGCGGCCGAGGTCGAAGGCCGTCCTGGTCGGCAACGTGCGCGGATCGGCGGTGTAGAGGTTGCGGCCGGTCGGGAGCACGTCGCGCCGGCCGCGCTCCGGGGCGCCGGCGGGGCCGGGGGCAACCCGCCGCCCGTCGAGCGCCGCGAGCAACGCGGCCCGTTCGGCTGCGGCGCTCGCCTGCCACAGCGGATCGCCACCCGCGGCCGCGCGGCCGTACACGTGCAGCCCGTCCTTGATGCGCAAATCCTTGAGGTCGCACAGCCAAGCATCGATGCGACGCAGCGCCTGATCGGGACCGAGATCGGTCGCTACGCCGGCCTCGCGCGCCAGCCCCGAGCGCTCGGCATGCTCGACGATGAGCCGCGCGAGGCGCTCGCGGCGACGGCGGTCGAGCCCCTCGGCCTCGGCATATTCGTCGACCAGTCGTTCGAGTTCGCGCGCGTCGCCGGAGAGGCTGCCGCCGACGAGCGGCGGCGGCGCGTGGCCGATGGTCACCGCCGCGAGCCGACGCTTGGCCTGCGCCGCCTCGCCCGGGTTGCTGACGATGAACGGATAGACGACCGGTAGCGGGCCGACGACCGCTTCGGGGAAACAGGCCTCGGTCAGCGCCACCGCCTTGCCGGGCAGCCATTCGAGGGTGCCGTGGGCGCCCATGTGGACGAGGGCATCGACCTTCGCCCGATGGCGCAGCCACAGCCCGAAGGCGACGAGGGCGTGGCGCGGCGGCAGGGCGGGGTCGTGATAATCGCCACGCCGCTCGCAGACGCGGCCGCGGTCGGGCGCGAGCGCCACGAAGACGTTGCCATAGCCGCGGGCGCGGAAGCGGAACGCGCCGTCCTGCACGTCCGGATCGTCGGCCGGCGCGCCCCAGGCTGCGTGCACGCGGGCGAGTGCGTCGGGCGGCAGGGTGGCGGCGAGTCGGCTGTATTCATCAAGGGGAAGGCCCGGCACCTCACCTTCCACTGAAGGAAGAAATGAAGGTGAAGATAGAGCTTGCAGCACGTCCTGTGGCGTTTCTGGAGCGCCGTCAATCGTATAGCCGGCCGCTTTCAAATCGGACAGCAGAGCGACGACGCTTCCGGGCACGTCGAGACCGACCGCGTAACCGGTGCGGCCGGGGGTGCCGGGATAGTCCGGCATCATCACGGCGATGCGTCGATCCGCGCGCGGAGTGCACTGGAGCCGCACCAGAGCGGCGATCCGATCGGCGACCAGGTCGACCCTGTCGGGCTCCGGCCGGTTAGTCACCGCCGTGAAGGCGAGCCCGTCCTGAGGCGCCAGAGGATGCTTGAATGCGACGGCGCCGGCGAGTACCCGGCCGTCGAGTTCGGGCAGCACCACGTGCATGGCGAGGTCGGCGGCGCTGAGCCCGCGCGGGCTGTCGCGCCAGGCCGCGCGCCTGGTGTTGGCAATGACGACCTGCAGCACCGGAACCTCCGGGCTGTCGAGCGGCGTCGGCTCGGCCGCATTGCCCGCCGCGAACGCGGTGGTGGCGACGATCACGGCTGGGTCGAGGCGGGCGAGCGCCGTGCGCAGGAAGTGGGCAGCCGCCTCGTCCTTGAGGCTGGGGACGACGAGCGGAGCCGGCGCCAGCCCGCGCGTCGCCAGCGCGGCCGCCAGCGCATCGATCGGTGCGAGGTCGGCAGCGAGCAGCAGCGCGCGGTAGAACACGATCGGCACCACCGGCCGGCTGGGGGCAAGCGAAGCAACGAGGCGATCGAGGTCGATCGCGCCGATGCCGGGCAAATAACCGGCGGTGCGCGGCACCGGCTGGGGCTCGCGCGCCTCGAGCGCGGCTCCGGCGTGACGCGCGACATGCCGCAGCAGCGCGCGAAGGTTTTCTCGCCCGCCCTCGCGGAAGAAGCCGAGCAGGCGGTCGAGTTCCCCCGACGGTACGGTCGAGAGATGCGCAAGCCGCGGGTCGTCGCGATCCTCGCCCGGCAGCAGCGCGAGCACGATGCCGCTTTCGCGGGCGAGCGCCGAAAGCCGCTCGACGCCGTAGCGCCAGAAGTCGAGACCGCCGAGCAGACGAACCACGATCACCTTGGCGTGGCGTCCGACCCGATCGATCCACAGATCGACCGAGAGCGGATGGCGCAGGTCGGCAAGCTGCGCGAGCCGCACGCTCGGCAAGGTCTCCTTTTCAATCGCCCACGCGGCGGCAAGGCCGGAAAGATCGCTGTCGGCAAACGACAGCACCGCGATGTCGCCGGGTGGCTGGCCGAGATCGACCGCCGCGACGACTTCGTCGAGGGTCGCCCCCGTGGTCGTGAGCAGGTGCATGGCACCTCTCCGCTTTCTTATCTCTCCCCGCGAAGCGCGCTTGCGGGGGGAGGGATTAACCCGCCAGTGCCTGGGTAATCGCGCCGCGGTCGAGGCCCTTGAGGCCGATCACCACCAGGCGGCCCTCGCGCGTCTCATCCGCCTGCCAGGCGCGGTCGTACTGATGGGTCACCCGCGGGCCGACCGCTTGCAGCAACAGCCGCATCGGCTTGCCGGCGACGGCGGCGAAACCCTTGACCCGCAGCACCGACGCGGCTTGCGCAACGGCGGCAACGCGCGCGGCGAGCGTCCCGGGATCGGCCATCTCCGGCAGCGCCACCACGAAGCTTTCGAAGTCGTCGTGGTCGTGTTCTTCCTCGAGGTCGTGGCGCGTGCGGCGGTTGGCGATGTCGTCCTCGGTGCCGAGGCCGAGCCCGAGCAGCGCAGTCGGATCGACCTTGCCGTCGACCGCCGTCACCACCTTGACGGCGCGCGGCAGCGCGCCTTGGATCGCGGTGATCGCCGTGTCCAGTCCCGCCGCGTCGAGGAGATCGCGCTTGTTGAGTACGACCAGATCGGCGCAGGCGATCTGATCCCCGAACACCTCTTCGATCGGATCGTCATGATCGAGCGCCGCGTCGGCAGCGCGCTGACGCGCGAGCGCTTCGAGATCGGCGGCGACGCGGCCTTGCGCCAGCGCGGCGCCGTCCACCACAGCGATGACGCCGTCGACGGTGACGCGGCTCTTGATCGCCGGCCAGTGGAACGCCTGCACCAGCGGCTTGGGCAAGGCGAGGCCGGACGTCTCGATGACGATGTGCTCGACTGCCGGCGTGCGTCCCAGAATGGCGTCAAGCGCCGGTACGAATTCGTCCGCGACCGTGCAGCACAGGCAGCCATTGGCGAGTTCGACGATGTTCTCGTCCGGGCAGGCCGCGTCGCCGCAGCCCTTGAGAATCTCGCCGTCGATGCCGACGTCGCCGAACTCGTTGACGATGATCGCGAGCCGCCGTCCGTCGACGTTCTGCAACACGTGGCGGATCAAGGTCGTCTTGCCGGCGCCGAGGAAGCCGGTAACGATGGTGCAGGGAACGCGTGCCAGGGTCGCCGTCATTCGGCCTCCTCATAATCCTCGGGTGGAACCCGGGCGATGAGCCCGGTCTTGAGCGGTTGCGGCCGACCGCGCCAAGGCATCACGCCGTCGATGGCGCGGGCGAAAAGCCGCGCGCCCGCGATCAGCGCCGAGGCAGCGGTCGCGGGATCGAGATCGCCGAAAATGTAGGTCCAGCCGGCCTCGCGCCGCACCGCGGCGGAGAGCCCGCGCTTGCAATTGGCGAGGCAGCGCACGCGCTTGACGCGCACCCCGGTGCCTTTGGCGGCGTCGGCGACCGCGGCCGCGAACGCGAGCCCCGGCCGCGGGAAATCCTCCGGGTCGGCCGAACGCCGGCACGTGATGCACACGATCACGGTCGCGGCCGCGTCGATCGCGGCCTCGGTGTCGGGCTGCTGGGGAATGTCGACGAGTGCCACCCGTGCCGCTCCGTAAGGCGTTTCGCCTGGCCCGGGTGCTGGCGCGGCTGTGCCGCCGCGGCTCGACCGTCGTCGAGGCACCCCGCCCGACGCGCGACCGGATCGACGGTAGGTCTCCTGGCTCGCGGGTCTTCGCCCGTCACCGCCTTCCCGGGATCGTCCCAGTGGCCTGTGGCAAGGGCTCGCCGCTTACAGTTGCGGGGGCAGCTGCGGCTTAGGAACCGAAGTTCCGCACCGCATTCCCGTTGGGCTCTTTCGTTGGAAAGAGACCGTCGAACTGGGGTACTAAGGACGCCGCCGGGCTTTGTCAACGCAGCAATGGAAGGCTGCGGCTGGACGAAAAATCCTCAAGGCCGGCGCCAAACCAGGTACGACCCGCGCGCGGGCCGCACCCCAATGCCCGAGAGGTCGCCGCACCCCCGTGCGACCCAATCGACCTTCGGGCCATGAGGACCTTGACGAGTGCCCGATCTTGGATCTGATCGCTTCACGCTCGTTCTCGGCGGCGCGCGATCCGGCAAGAGCCATCATGCCGAAACCCT
>DASPVJ010000366.1:0-3211 GCA_035622435.1 Xanthobacteraceae bacterium
GCAGTCGTTGCGCGCGTGCGTGAAGTTGCTGCCGACGTCGGCAGGCGCCTGCGCGCACTTGAGCCGGATCTGTGGATCATATTCTCGAACGATCATGCCGAGCAGTTCTTTCACACGACGGCCCCACCCTTCACCGTTCACGTAGGCGGCCACGCAAGCGGCGAATTCGCCGGCCGAAAGTTCTATTGGTCGATTCCGAGCGAGATCGCCTTTGAGCTGGTGCGCCAGCTCTATCGGCAGAATTTCGATCCGGCTTTCACCTCCACGGCCAAGATAGACTACGCCATTGGCATCCCGCTCACGCATCTCGGCCACACCGGCCCGGTGCTGCCGATCTACGTCAATGCCTACCTGCCGCCGCAGCCGACTATGGAGCGCTGCTATGCCTTCGGGCAAGCCGTCGCGCGCACGGTCACCGCGCTCGGGCTCAAGACGGTGATCCTGTCGAGCGGCGGCATGTCGCATTTTCCCGGCACCGACCGTTATTCCAATCCGGAGCTCAACTGGGACAAGCGGGCGCTGGAAAAGCTCGCCGCCGGGAATCTCAAGTCGCTGATCGGCTACGACGAGGCCGAACTCGACGACACCGGCAACATCGAGCTGCGCTGCTGGGCCTGCGCCGCCGGGGCGCTGGGCGAGCGCAAGCCCGACGTGGTGTCGCTCGATCCGAGCTGGCATCACAACTACGCCTCGCTCGCCTGGATCGGCGGCGAAGGCGAGGCGCGCCACGCCGCCCATTATCCCGCGATCAGGCCGGAGCTGGTCGAACTCACCTCGGCGCTGCACGGGCTTGCCCACGACGCCGACCTGCGGGCGCAATACCTCGCCGACGCGGCGGCCTTCGCCGACCGCTTTCGGCTGCCGCCGGAGCAGCGCGAGGCGCTGATCAAGCTCGACATGCCGACCATGGTGAAAATGGGCGCGCATCCGCTCGTTCCGTTTCTGGCGCGGCTGCAGATCGAGCGGCTGCGCAAACCCATTTGACGCGCGGCCGAAGGCGGCGCAGCCTTAGCGCCTTAGGCAAAGAGGAGGAGCGCATGTCCACGGTCGGTTCCACTCCGGCGGACGTCCAGCGCACCATGCGCCAGGCGATCCGCGCCCATTGGCTCCTGTTCCTGATCCAGGGGCTCGTCATGGTCGTGCTTGGGCTCGCCGCCATCGCCGAGCCGATGCTCGCCACCCTGGCGGTGACGATTTTCGCCGGCTGGCTGTTCCTGATCGCCGGGATCGTCGGGCTCGCCGGCGTGTTCACCGCGTGGAAGACGCCGGGCATCGTGTGGACCTTGATCCGCGCCCTGGTGGCGATCCTCGCCGGCGTGCTGCTATTGGCGCGGCCGCTCGCCGGCATCCTCACCCTGACGATCATTCTCGCCGCTTTCTTCGCCGCCCAGGGCGTCACGCAGATCATCGTGGCGATCAAGCATCGCGCCATGCTGCCGAGCTGGGGCTGGGTGCTGGTGAGCGGCATCATCGACCTGGTGCTCGCCGCCATCATCATCTCGGGCTGGCCCGAGACCGCGGAGTGGGTGCTCGGCCTATTGGTCGGGGTCAACCTCTTCATGTCGGGCCTGGCGCTGGCGATGACGGCGGTCGCCTGCCGCAGCGTGGGCGAGGGGCCGGCAACGACGGCGCGGGCGTAGGCGGCGCCGGCGGCGGGCTCGGTCCCGTTCGCCCTATCCAACGGCGGCGGCTTGGTGCTACCGTGGGTTCGGTGCGCACGCTCAACAGCGCACAACGGGGAGGACGCTCATGCTCGAATCGCTCATCATATGGCTGATCATCGGCGCGATCGCCGGTTGGCTCGCCGGGCTGATCGTCAAGGGCTACGGCTTGGGCCTCGTCGGCAATATCGTGGTCGGCATCATCGGCGCGATCATCGCCGGCTGGCTGTTGCCGACGATCGGGTTCGTTTTCATCGGCGGCTACATTGCGGCGATCATCAACGCCGTCATCGGCGCCGTGATTCTCCTGCTCATCGTCGGCTTCTTCAAGAAGTAGCCCGCGGGGCTCGGCGCGCGGCGCCGAGCCTCCACTCGCGTTAAAGCGTGATGGCTTTTCTTCGAATCGCCATCCCGCTTTAGCTTATTGTTGGAGCATGATGTTTTCCGAAAACCGGTACCCACTTTTCGGCATCATGCTCTAGTACCCCATCGCGACGTCGATTTCCTGCAGCAGCCGTCCGCCGGCGCGCAGGCTGCGGATGTTGGCGGCCATCTCGGTCACCAGCTGGGCGACGGTCGGCCGCCGCGCCACGTGCGGCATTACCGTGACTTTGGGATGCAGCCACAGCGGGCTCTCCGGCGGCAGCGGCTCGGGCCACAGCGCGTCGAGCGCGGCGTAGGACAATTGCCCGGAATCGAGCGCGGCGATCAGATCCTGTTCCACCACGTGCTTGCCGCGGCCGACGTTCACCAGCATCGCGCCGCGCGGCATCATGGCGAAGGTGCGCGCGCAGAAGATGCCCTCGGTTTCCCGCGTCAGCGGCAACAGGCACACCGCAATGTCGGTCTGCTCGAGGAACGGCTCGAGCTGATCGCGGCCGTGGAAAATCGGCACCTCCGCCGCGGGCCGCGGCGAGCGCACCCAGGCCGAGACCGGAAAGCCGAGCGACTTGAGCACCAGCGCCGGCGCCTTGGCCATCATGCCGAACCCGAGGAAACCGACGCGCCGCTGCTCGGGCCTCGCGATCGGCACCCGGCGCCATTCGCGCCTGGCCTGGGCGGCCTGATAGGCCGGCATGTCGCGATGAAACCGCAGCACGTGCATGACGACGTACTCGGTCATCATCGGATCGCCGCCGGGGGGCTCGACTTTGCCGAGCGGGACCTTCGGCATCTTCGGATGACGGATGAAGGATTCGACCCCGGCCGAGCGGCTGAACATGGCCTTCAGGTTCGGCAGCGCCGGGATCGCGTCGAAATCCGGGTGCATGAACGCGAGGTATTCGATGTCGTTTACGTCGCCGGCCTCGGGCCAAATGTGAATGGCGAGATCGGGAAGCTGTTCCTTGAAGGTGTCGCGCCACGCCCGCGCGTTGCCGATGCGTTGGTCGAGCCCGTAAATGAGTAGCGCCATGCGGCCTCCCAGGCGACGTCTGCGTGATTGCGCCGTCCGCCCCGTGTCTCGCCCGGGACTCTAGCGCAAAGACCGCTTGGGCAGGGCAACCGAATTGCCGTAAACTGCGCGCGGTCGGGGTTCGCCCGGGCGTTCC
>DASPVJ010000367.1:0-2453 GCA_035622435.1 Xanthobacteraceae bacterium
CGCCAGCTCGTGGTCTATCACTTCATGTTCGGCCCCGGCTGGGAGGTCGGTTGCAAGAGCTGCTCGTTCTGGGCCGACAACTTCGCCAACGTCATCCCCCACCTCAATGCCCGCGACGTGACCCTGATCGCGGTCTCGCAGGCGCCGCTCGAGGATTTCGCCGCGTTCAAGCGGCGCCTGGGCTGGACCTTCAAGTGGGTGTCCGCGTCCGCCAACGACTTCAACCGCGACTATCACGTGTCGTTCACGCCGGAGGAAATCGAAAAGGGCGAGAACTTCTACAATTACAAATATCAGAAGTTCGCGGGCACCCAACAGCCCGGCATCAGCGTGTTCTACCGGGACGACGACGGCGCCGTCTATCACACCTACTCGTGCTATTCGCGCGGCCTCGACATGCTCAACGTCGCCTACCACTACCTCGACCTGGTCCCCAAGGGCCGCGACGAGACCGGCGCGCACAAGATGAGCTGGGTGCGCTTCCACGACGAGTACGGCCGGGCCCCGTAGGGCGCAATAGCGGTAGCGTATTGCGCCATTTCCGGGCGATCCGTCGCGCCGACGAACCGCGAGGCGGCGCATTACGGCCTTCGGCCAAATGCGCCCTACGAGCCCTCACAGCACCGCCACGCAATCGATCTCGACATCGAACGGCCCCGGCCAGGACGGGACGTAGAGGAAGATGCGCGCCGGCGAGTCGACCGGGAAGTAGCGCGCGTAAACGTCGTTGAACGTCGCAAAGTGCGACGGGTCGGGCGTGCAGTAGACGTTGCACTTGACCACCCGCTCGAGCGAGGAGCCCGCGTCCTCGAGGCAGCGCTTCATCTGCTCGAGCACGATCTCGGCTTGCCGTTCGAACGGCATGGGTCTCACGTCGCCGGTCTGCGGATCGAACGGCGGCAGGCCCGATACGTAGACGGTGTCGCCGGCGACGATGACGGGAAAGATGGGACCCTTGCGCCGCCGTTCCAGGTAGGTGGCGAACGGCTCGACCCGCAGCGGCACGGGTTGCATGGCATTGGCTCCTCGCATGAGGCGTTGCGTCACCGTAGGCAGCCAATAGCCCGCTGTCGCCGGCGATCGGTTCGGCCCCGGCCGAACCGTCGTTGCTTGCCGCTCTACGCGCGGCGGCGCTAGAATCCGCCATGGTCGCTGCCGCGAACATGGTCGAGGTGGCGGCGCTCGTGGGCGACACCGCGCGCGCCACCATGCTCGCCGCGCTGATGGGCGGCGAGGCGCTCACCGGCAGCGAGCTTGCGTTCCTCGCCCGCGTCGCGCGGCCGACCGCGAGCGAGCATCTCGCCAAGCTGGTCGCCGCGCGGCTCATCGCGGTGAGCAAGAACCGCCGGTTCAGCTATTACCGCATCGCCTCGCCGCTGGTGGCGCGGATGCTGGAAAGCATGAAGGCGGTCGCCGCCATCGAGGTGCCGCCGCGTCATCAGCCGCGCTCGGCGCCGGAGGAGCGGCTGCGCTTCGCGCGCACCTGCTACGATCATCTGGCGGGGCGGCTGGGCGTCGCCATCGCCGACGCGCTCGCGGCCAAAGGTTACGTCGTCCTCGCCGAGGACGGCGGCGAAGTGACCGACGCCGGCCGGGATTTCTTTGGCGATTTCGGTGTGGATCTCGGCGCAAAGGCGCGCGGCCGGCGCATCTTCTGCCGACCCTGCCTCGATTGGAGCGAACGGCGCCACCACATCGCCGGGCTGGTCGGCGCCGAAATCTGCCGGCGTTGCCTGGAGCTTGGCTGGCTCGCGCGCGAGCGCGATTCCCGCGCGCTGCGCATCACCGCGGCGGGAGACGCCGGCCTCGACGCGACGTTCGGCGTGCGTCTGGAGTGCGACGCGCGGCCGGCACGACAGATGATTCTAGAGCGCTTTCCGATTGGGTTGAAGCGGAAAGCGCTCTAGAATCCTTACGTGATCGCATTTTCTGCGGAAAACCGGTACCCACTTTTCCGGAAAATGCTCTATAACCGCGCGGCGAATTGCTCGCGGAACACGCGCTGGCCCTTGGGCGTGACGGCGACGGCGCGGGTGCCGCGGATCGGGCGGATCCAGTCCTCGGCGAAGCTGTGCGCGCACAGCGCCGCGCCGATGCCGCCGGCAAGATGCGGGCGCCGCTCGCTCCAGTCGAGGCACGGGCGGCACACGACGCGGGCCGGACGCCCGCCCCGCCGCGCCGTGAGTGCGTTTACGTCGATGCCGATGCGGTCGAAGAACGCGAGCCCGGCGTCGGTCACCAGCCCGCCGTCGCCGGAGAGTTCGACCCGGCCTTCCTCCTCGAGCGCGTCCGCCAGCGCCACGCCGAGATGCCCGGCCAAGTGGTCGTAGCAGGTGCGCGCGTTGCGCAAGGCGGCGTCGCGCGGGCCGACGACGAGCCGCCGGGCGCCCGCGTCCGGCACCACCGCGACCTGCATGATGCTCTCGATCATGCGCGCGACGGCGGGCGCCGCC